>CAIZPE010000001.1 GCA_903934795.1 uncultured bacterium
AGGTCGTACTCGACAAGCGTCAGGTTGGGATGGGACCGCACCCCGAGCTCTTCCAGGCGCCAGAAGTTCACCGAGCTGGTTCGGCGATAGGTGCCCAGCACCTTGTAGCCTTTCCCCAACAGGAGTTCGGTAAGGTAGGCCCCATCCTGGCCCGTGATACCCGTAATGACTGCGGTCTTCGTCATCGTCAGGGGCCTCAGACGATCTCGATTTCGGGGAAGGGGAAGATCATGCGGCCGCCGTTGCTCAGGTATTCCTTCTCGCGCCGCAGGATGCCATCCTTGAAGTGCCAAGGCAGCACGAGGAAGTAGTCGGGCTTCATGGCCCGGGCATCGGCCTCGGACACGATCGGGATGTGCGTGCCCGGCGTGTAGGCGCCGAACTTGTCGGGGTTCACCTCGGCGATGGCCGGGATGTCCTGGGCGGTCAGGCCGCAGAACTGCAGCACCACATTGCCCTTGGTGGAGGCGCCGTAGCCCAGGATCTTCTTGCCGTCGGCATTGAGCGCGCGGATGAGCCGGGTGAGGTCGTCGCGGTGGCGGAACACCCGCTCCTCGAACTCGCGGAAGGGCTTGGGCGTGGACAGGCCCATGCGGTCTTCCTGCTCGAGCAGCCAGTTCACCACCGCGTCATTGGCGCGGATGGAGCGGTTCTCGGCCCGCGCCGCGGTGACCGCGAAGCTGCCGCCATTGACCGCATTCATGACCACATCCACCAGCCGCAGCCCGGCCTTCTCGAGGATGTACTTCACCACGCCCAGCGAGTAGTACTCGATGTGTTCGTGGCAGATGGTGTCGTAGGAGTTCAGCCGCAGCATCGAGGGCATGTAGCTCTGCTCGAAGTGCCACACTCCGTCGGCCGCCAGGATGGAGGCCACCTCGCGGGCGAACTGCACCGGCGACTCCAGGTCGTAGAACATGGCAATCGAGGTGACGATGCGCGCCGGGCGCTTCTCCACCGAGGCATAGGCCGCGGCCGAGAAGAAGTCGGGCACCAGCGCCACATCGGCCGGGTAGTACTGCTGGAACTTGCGGCCGGTGGGGTCGATGCCCACCCGGCGAAGCCCCCCGGTGCGGTAGGCCTTCAGCGTGGTGCAGTCATTGCTGCCGATGTCGACCACCACATCGCCTGCATTGAGCGGCACCAAGCGCTCCAGGTAGGCCACCTTGTCGGTGAGGTGGTTGACCATCGACTGGTTCAGCCCCGAGCGGTAACCGTAGTTGTCGCCGTACATCTCGGAGGGCTCGTAGGAGTGGTTCAGCTGCAGCAGCCCGCTCTCGGGGCACCACACCAGCTGCAGCGGCCCCTCGGTGACCGGCGTGGCCGGCGAGCGCGGGAACACCCCGGTGAGCGCCTGGAAACCGAGGTCCAGCACGGGCACGAGGTGGCGGCTGCCGCTCACGCGGCAGGCTTCGATCTGGCGGTAGTTGGTCATAATGGGGGGCACAAAGGAAGTTGCAGATCTTCGGGTGCTACTCAAGAACCTTCGTCGTTTGTCACTATCAGATCTGATCGAAGTTTACGGGCAAAGCGGCAGCAGCCCACATCGACGTGGTGGTGCTGGCTCGGCGCGGCCCACGCGGCAGCACCGGTGGCGCACCGCACAGGCTCACGAATTGATTGACTGTCAGGCGGCTTGCCGGCCCTTCATGCCCAACAAAATCTCGCACCGCCAACCCCAACCCCGACGGTTCCGTGTTCAAATTTGAGCCAACGCGAGCCCTCACACCCTGAACAAGTGTGACCGGCTCCCAGCCCCCAGACTGTTGCGTCAACCCCTCACCGTCAAGCTCCACACCCCCGGCAGCGCACCCTTCAACGGGCAGCGGCATGGTGGCAGCGTACTTAAAGCTCTCCACACCGCCACCAGCCGGCCACTCGGTAAGCCCGCCCACTGTGCACAGCCAGTCCCACCCTGGGCCCTCCGTCACTGCCCCCGCCCACTCCCCCCGCATCACCCGTCTTCAGGAAGAGATGCGCTTCAAGGTGCTGCACGCCCTGCAGCAACAGCCCGATATGAACCAGCGCCAACTGGCCGAGTTGCTGGGCGTGAGCCTGGGCAAGACCAACTACCTGCTGCGCGCCTTGGTAGAAAAGGGCCTGCTGAAGGCGCGCAACTTCCGCAACAGCCAGAACAAGCTGGCCTACGCCTACCTGCTGACGCCCAGCGGCCTTGCCCAAAAGGCAGAACTGACGCGCGGCTACCTGGAGCGCAAGACGGCCGAATTCGAAGCGCTCAAGGGTGAGATCGAGCGGCTGCAGGCTGATCTATTGGAACAAGCATGACCCTTCTCGTCACCGGCGGCGCCGGCTTCATCGGCAGCAACTTCGTGCTGGACTGGTTTGCAGCGACGGCCACCCAGGGCGAGCCCGTGGTGACGCTGGACGCGCTGACCTACGCCGGCAACCCCGAGAACCTGGCAGCGCTGCGGGGCGATGCCCGCCACAGCCTGGTGCAGGGCGACATCTGCGACCGCGCCCTGGTGGACC
>CAIZPE010000002.1 GCA_903934795.1 uncultured bacterium
GCCGCACCCGAAGCGCCATCGGCCGGCTGGACGAGCATGCGCCCGACGTGATGACGCTGCACACCCGCGAGGCCTGGCAGATGTTCACCGGCCGAAGCGCCGACGCCAGCGGCCAGACGCCGGCCATCCCGGGTGGTCGGCGCTTTGCTGCCGTGTTGCGGGCGATATGGGCGCTCTCCGCGCGCGACAACCCCTACGCCGACTGGATCCTGATCCGGGTCACCCAGCGACTGGGAGAGATCCGTGCGCAGATGTCGCGGACCATCGAGGCGCGTGAGGCAGAGTTGGAGCGACTGCGCAGCCGGGGTCTGAGCCTGTCGGTGCTGGCCTCTAGCCGGCCGGTGACGGTAGAGCTGGGCTTCCGCAGCCCCTACGGCTACGCCACCGCCGAGGCGATCGTCGAGTTCGACTACCACGTGCGCTTGGTGCAGACGCTGATGCTCAAGGACCGGCTGAGCGACGAGGCGGGGCGGGAGGCGATCCGGGAGATCGGCCGGGGGCTGCGCGCCCTGTTCCTGGAGCCCATCCGTTGGGAGCGGTCGTTGATGCGCGAGGAGATGCTGCCGCTGTCGCGGGCCGACTTTCTGCCTGGCGCTGCAGAGGCGGCACGAATGCGCGTGCAGGCGGCCGTGAGCCTCTTCGGCGAGGTGCCGCGCTCGGTGTTCACCGGCGAGGAGGCGCCGCGACACACCCAGCGCCGCGTCACCCCCACGGCGGCGGAACTCCGGCTGCTGCGCGAAGCATCGCTGAGCCCAGTGGCCGAACCGTCGGTGCCGGCCGAAGGGCAACTGCTGTGAGGGCCGACCTGAATCGAGCGTCGAGCGACCCGCAGCTCGATGCGGCGCAGTGGCGAATGCTGTGCGCGATCGCCCGCGACGCCATCGCTGCGGCCTGCACCCACGGCTCCGAGAGCGTCGTTTTCCACGGCTATCGCGTGGCGGCCCGGCGAGTCGAGATCGGTAACTCGGCTGCCATCGAGGTCGTGCTCAGCCGGCCGCTTTCTGCCGACTTGGGTCTGCCTGCCGCTGTCCGCACTGAGGTTGCGCTTCCCGTCGAAGCCGGAACAGCATCGGTCATCGCGTGGCGCTGTGCCTGTGGGCGGGCGGTCTGCGTGAAGGGTCCCACCGCTGGCTGAGTCAGCCCGATTGATGCGCGTAACGCATCGCCCGAATCCGGTCAGATCTCCTGAAAACCGGGAGCCGCAAGGCTCGGAGATGTCGTGAGTTGCTTCAACCCAGCCGGGGAGTTCCGTCCCCGAGCAGGGGGTGGTCTTCCCAATTCTTGTGTTCCATGTCCGTAGGAGGCCATCATGTCCGAGTCCACTCAAGCCAACAGCGCGTCGTTCTTCAACCTGCATGTCGAGGGCGTCGGTTATCTCAACCGCGTCCGCGTCATCAAGCCGAAGAAGGGTCAGGAGTTCCTGGCCTGCACTGTCTCCGCCCTGCGCGGCAGCGATGCCGATGTCAGCTACACGAAGTTCGACTGCCGTGTCAGCGGTGCTGACGCCCAGAGCGTCGTCAAGCGCCTGGAGGCCGACGTCGCCGCCGAGAAGGCGGTGATCATCGGCTTCCGGATCGCCGACATCTACCCCGAGCTGTTCACCTTCGAGAAGGGTGAGCGCAAGGGGCAGCCCGGTGTCGCCATCAAGGGGCGGCTGCTGCGCATCAAGTTCGCCAAGGTCAACGGCGTAGCGATCGATGTGCCGCAACCCGCCCGTCCGATGGAGCGCGAAGACGTGCCTTTCTGAGCCGTGCCGATCGTCTGACCGTCGTTTCTTCATCCACCCCCTGGGGAGTCTCCTCCCCTCGGGGCGGAGCTCTCCGGATCGGTTCCATCAGGAGAGTTCCATGCGTTCCACCATCCAGTCGCTGTCCGACGCCGATCTGCTCGGCGTGCTGGTCGGCCCCCGTACTGCCGCGCACCTGCTCAAGGACGCGAGCGGCAGCCTCGCGCAACTGCTGCACGAACCCGTGCCAGCCGTCTACGCCCAGCCCCGCGCCGCCAGCAAGTTGCAGGCGGCCCGCGAGCTGGTGCGCCGATCGCTGGCCGAGCAGATGCAGCAGCGCGATGTGCTGGCCTCGCCCCAGGCCGTGCGCGACTACCTGCGCGTGGCCCTGGCCCGTCTGGAGCACGAGGTCTTCATGGCCCTGTTCCTCGATGCGCAGAACCGCGTGATCGC
>CAIZPE010000003.1 GCA_903934795.1 uncultured bacterium
CCGCCGGGTCGCCCGCGGCCCATCGGCAGGCGAAGGCCCCCACGAAGGCATCGCCCGCGCCGGTGGAATCGACCACCGCCACCGCGGGCGGCGGGCAGCTCAGCGCCGGCTGCCCGCTCTGGAGCAACAGCGCACCGCGCTCGCCCAGGGTGACCACGGCGGCCAGCCGCACCCGACCCAGCAGCGCGCTGGCCAGCGCCAGCGGCCCGGTGGGCGCGACCCGCCGGGCACCCACCGACAGGCTGCCCGGCGCTGGCTCGCCGGAGGCCGGCGGGCCAGCGCCCGCGTCGCCGGCAAGCAGAGCGGCCTCGCCCTCGTTGGCCACCACGATGTCGGTCAGGGCCCAGAGCGAGGCCGGCAGCGCGGCGCGCGCCGGCGCGGTATTGAGCAGCGTCGGCACCCCGTGACCGCGGGCCATGGCGAACACCGCCTCGGTGAGTTCGAGCGGCGTCTCGAGGGTGGCCAGCACCAGATCGGCCCCGGCGATCAGCGCACGGGCCCGCTCGGCATCGCCGGCCCGCAGTCCCTGATTGGCGCCGGGCGCGATCACGATCCGGTTCTCGCCCCCCGACTCCACCAGGATCATGGCCTGACCGGTGGGCTCGCCGGCCATCACCCGGACAGCGCTGGCGTCGATGCCCTCGGCCAACCAGAGGGCGCGGGCCGCGGCGCCCGCGGCATCGTCGCCCACCCCCGCGAGCAGGGCCACCCGCGCCCCGCAACGCGCCGCCTGGATGGCCTGGTTGCTGCCCTTGCCGCCCGGCGCCTCGAGCGCATCGCGTCCGGCCAGGGTCTCGCCGGCGGCGGGGCAGCGATCGACCACCACGCTGAGGTCGCGCATGAAGCTGGCAAGGGCAAACACACGGGGCGGGGCGCTCATGCCGTTCTCCGGACGCGATCGGGCCGGACGGAATATCCGGGCCGCCGGCGACTATGCCGAGCCGGCGCCGGGCTCGTCAAACGAGCCCGGCAGCCGCCACAGTGACGCCCTGCCATGCCCCTGTCGCCCTGCTTCGCCCTGGTCGATGTCGAGACCACCGGCCTCTCGCCCCAGCACCACCGTGTGATCGAGATCGCGGTGATCCGCGTGCAGCGCGCGGGCGACACCTGGCAGGCCAGCCCGTGGCATTCCCTGGTCGACCCGGGCGTGCCCATCCCGGCGGTGATCAGCCGGCTCACCGGCATCACCGCGGCCCGCTGCGCGGGGGCGCCGGCCTTCCCGGCACTGGCCGCCGAACTGCTGCGCCAGCTGGACGGCACAGTCTTCGTCGCCCATCAGGCCCGATTCGACTATGGCTTCGTGCGCGCCGAACTGGCGCGCGCCGGCCACGCCTTCTCGGCCCGCACCCTGTGCACCGTGCGCCTGTCGCGCCTGCTGGAACCGCAGGCTGAGGACCACACCCTCGACGGCCTGCTGGCCCGCCACCGGCTGACGGCGCCCGAGCGTCACCGCGCGCTGGGCGATGCCCGCGCGCTCTGGGACCTGGTGCAGGCGCTGGCCGCTCGACACGGCGAGCGCGCGCTGCGTCTGGCTGCCTCGCGGCTGCTGCGCCATCCCGGCCTGCCCTCGCACCTGCCCGCGCAGGCGCTCGAAGACGCGCCCGCGGGGCCAGGGGTCTACGCCATGCTCGGCGCCCGGGGCCAGCCGCTCTATGTGGGCCGCAGCAGCCACCTGCGCCGGCGCCTGGCCAGCCACTTCAGCGCCGACCCCACCCGCGAGCGCACCGCGCGGCTGGCCGCCGAAACCCATCGCCTGGAATGGCGGCGCACCGCCGGCGAGCTCGGCGCACGCCTGCTCGAAGCGCAATGGATCCGCGAGCGGCAGCCCAGCCACAACATCGCCCAGCGGCGGGTCTGGCCCTGGTTCGCCCGGCTGCCCGCCGAGGGCCGTCGGGCCGTGCTGTTGCGCGGCGATCGGCTCGCGCCCGGCGAGGAGTGCGGGCTGTTCGGTCCCTTCGGCTCGCGCGCAGCCACCCGTGCAGTCCTCGCCGAGGCCGCCAGCCAGGCCGGCCTGTGCCTGGCCGTGCTGGGTCTGGAGCGACGCGCACCGGGCGAGCCCTGCTTCCGGCGCCAGCTCGGGCGCTGCGCCGGCGCCTGCGTGGGGCATGTGCCGGCAGGCACCCAGTGGCAGGCCCTGGCCCAGGCGCTGGCCGAGTGGCGCGTCCCGCCCTGGCCGGCATCGGGCCCGGTCACGCTGCGCGAGGACGACCCCACCGGCGCGACGCAATGGCATGTGCTCTGGCACTGGCGTCATGTCGGCTCGGCCGACGATCCGCAGGTCGTCGAGGGCTTGCGCAGTCGCGCACCGGCAGAGCCGCTCGATCCCGGCATCTATCGCCTGCTTCGGCGCCTGCTGCCGGCCGATCCGCGATAATCGGGCATCCAGCCCAATTCCGGAGCCCCTCATGTCCGCCAGCACCCCGAGCGCCTCGCCATCCGCCGCCGACCCCCGCGTGCCGCGGGACGGCCTGAGCCTGGTCCGCGGCGACACCGAGGTCGCCCTGCTCGAGCTCACCATCCCGCAGTTCCTCGCCCGGGCGGTCGAGCGCGGCGGCGATCGCGAGGCCGTGGTGTTCCGTGAGCAGCAGGTGCGCTGGAGCTGGCGCGAGTTCGCCGCCCGGGTCGATGAGCTCGCCGCCGGCCTGCTCGCGGTGGGCATCGAGCGCGGCGACCGCGTGGGCATCTGGTCGCCCAACCGGGTCGAGTGGCTGGTCACGCAGTTCGCCACCGCGCGCATCGGCGCCATCCTGGTCAACATCAACCCGGCCTACCGGCTGGCCGAGCTCGAATACGCCCTGAACAAGGTCGGCATGAAGGCGCTGGTCAGCGCCGACCGCTTCAAGACCAGCGAGTACCTCGAGATGCTGCGCACCCTGGCGCCCGAGCTCGCGCAGTGCGCGCCCGGCCTGCTGCGCAGCGAGCGGCTGCCGCATCTGCGCACCGTGATCCGCATGGGCGAGGCCCGCACGCCGGGCATGTTCAACTACGCCGAGGTGCTGGCCATGGCCAGCCCGGCGCTGCATGCCCGGCTCGACGCGATCACCGCCGCGCTCGACCCGCACGACCCGATCAACATCCAGTTCACCAGCGGCACCACCGGCAACCCCAAGGGCGCCACGCTCACCCACCACAATGTGGTCAACAACGGCCGATTCGTGGCCGAGGCCATGCGCCTGGGCGCCGCCGACCGGCTGTGCATCCCGGTGCCGCTCTATCACTGCTTCGGCATGGTGCTGGGCGTGCTGGCCTGCGTGACCGAGGCCTCGGCCATGATCTTCCCCGGCGAGGGCTTCGATCCGCTGGCCACGCTGTCGGCGGTGGCCGATGAGCGCTGCACCGCCCTGCACGGCGTGCCCACCATGTTCATCGCCCAGCTCGATCACCCGGCGTTCAGCCGCTTCGATCTCTCGACGCTGCGCACCGGCATCATGGCCGGCTCGCCCTGCCCGATCGAGACCATGAAACGGGTGGTCGCCCAGATGCACATGCACGAGGTGACCATCGCCTACGGCATGACCGAGACCAGCCCGGTGTCCTTCCAGAGCGCCACCGACGATCCCCTGGAGCGCCGGGTGAGCACCGTGGGCCGCATCCAGCCGCATCTCGAGGTGAAGATCGTCGATGCCGACGGCAATCTCTGCCCGGTGGGTGTCAAGGGCGAGCTCTGCACCCGCGGGTACTCGGTGATGAAGGGCTACTGGAACGACGAGGCCCGCACCGCCGAGACCGTGCGCGACGGCTGGATGCACACCGGTGACCTGGCCACCCTCGACGAGCAGGGCTTCTGCAACATCGTCGGCCGCGTGAAGGACATGCTGATCCGCGGCGGCGAGAATGTGTTTCCGCGCGAGGTCGAGGAGTACCTCTTTCGCCACCCGGCCATCCAGGATGTGCAGGTCTTCGGCGTGCCCGACCCGCGCTTCGGCGAGGAGGTCGCCTGCTGGGTGGTGCTCAAGCCCGGCCAGCACGCCGCCGAGGAGGACATCCGCGCGTTCTGCCGCGGCCAGATCGCGCACTACAAGGTGCCGCGCTATGTGAAGTTCGTCAGCGAGCTGCCCATGACCGTCACCGGCAAGCCGCAGAAGTTCGTGATGCGCGAGGCCATGGCCCGCGAGCTCGGGCTGCAGGAGCAGAAGACCGCCTGAACGCCAGACCTTGCGCAAGGCGCCCCCTGGCGGGCGGCGCGCCTTGCGCGGCGCGGTGCGCCCGCTGCTCAGCGGGTGTCGATCGGCACCGGATTCGCCGCCAGCTCGCGCGCGGCCGCCTCGCCGAGATCCCAGTAGAGCCCGGCCATGATGCCCAGGCCCTCGTCGATCACGCTCACCGGCACATTCTCGTTGGGCGCGTGGTTGGCCGAACCCGGGTAGGAGTGCGGCACCCAGACGGTGGGCAGGCCGAGCACCTCGGTGAACACATCGTTGGGCAGCGAGCCGCCCAGGCTGGGCAGGATGGCTGGATCGGTCCCGGTGGTGTGCTGCACTGACTGCGCCGCCCACTGCACCCAGGGATGGGAAGGGTCGATGCGCGAGGCCCGGAACATGGTCTCGCGCGAGGGCGCGATCTTCACCATCGACAGGCCCTGCCGGTCGAGGAACTGCCGCAACTGCCCGAGCAGGCGATCGGGGTCGACCCCCACCACATAGCGCAGCTGCATGCGCGCCCAGGCCTTCGGCGGAATCGCGTTCACCGGCTGGCGCGGGTTGCCGGTCTCGAAGGCGAGCACCTCGCAGCTGCACCAGGCAAACACCCGTTCGGCAGGCGTCAGACCGGGCTCGCCCCACCAGGGCTCGATCTCGGGGTCGCCGGGGCCGGGCTCGAAGGCGAGCTGGCCGACCGCTCGCCGTACCGAATCGGGAATGGATTCCGGCACCCAGCCCGGTACGCGGATCTGGCCGTTGGGCCCGACCATGGCGGCGATCGCATGAGCGAGCAGCACGCCGGGGTTGGAGATCAGCCCGCCCCAGTTGCCCGAGTGGTGCGCGCCAGCGCGCGACTCGATGGTCAGGTCAAAGCCGAGACCGCCGCGCGAGCCCAGAAACAGGGTGGGCTTGCGCCGGGCGATGCGCGGGCCGTCGGAGGCCAGCAGCAGGTCGGCGCGCAGCCGGTCGGCATGGGCCTCGCACAGTTCGCGCAGGCCCGGCGAGCCGGTTTCCTCGCCCATCTCGATGAGCCAGCGGGCATTGAAGCCGAGCCGGCCCCGCACCGCCAGCAGCGCCCGCATCGCCTCCAGGTTGAGGGTGTGCTGGCCCTTGTTGTCGACCACGCCGCGGCCATACCAGATGCCGTCGCGTTCGGTCAGGCGCCAGGGCGACAGGCCCTCGTACCAGCGGTCGTCCTGGCCGCGGATCACATCGCCATGGCCGTAGCCGAGCACGGTGGGCAGGGCATCGTCCTCGTGGCGCTCGGCCACCAGGAAGGGTGCCTGCGCCTTCGGATGGGTGAGCACCGCGCAGGTGAAGCCCAGTTCGCGCAGCGCCGGGATCATCTCCTCGTCGAGATAGCGGCGCATCTCGGCGGCGCGATCCGGGTTCTGACTCTCGGTGGGCATCGCCACGCGGCGCGAGAGGGTGCGAAAGAGCTCGCCCGAGGCGAGCGTCTGGCGGGCCTTGTCGATCACGGCTTGTCGGGTCATGCGGGCTCCTGGCGAAAGGCCGGCTCGGGCTGGCCGCCGGCACCGGCTCGTGCGACAGACCGCCCGAGCCACGCGCCGCAGGGTACGCCGGCGGCGGCCGCAAGGACAGGGGCGCCCGCGGCCGGGGTTGGCCGCGGGCGCTGAAATCGGTCATCATCGGGCGCCCACGGAGCCAGACCGGCGTGCAGTGCGACACCGGGTCTCGGGGCGACGCGCCCATCCCATGCCCACGCCCGCCCCCGATCCGCCTCCGGCCGGCAGCCACCACGAGACACCCGGCGGCCACCGGAACTCGTCCGCGGCCGCGTCCACTGCCCTGCCCAGGGTCGGGCTGCGCGGGCGACGCCGCCTGATCGCCGGCATCGTGGTCTCGCTCGCGGTCGGCCTGCTGGTGCTGGCCGCCGACCTGGTCGCGCACCGGCGCTTCGACCAGACCATCCTCCTGATGCGCGACCTGGATGAGGCCGATGACCGCCTGGCGCTGGGCCTGCTCGCCCTGGGTGCGGCCATCGCGCCCGGCCAGAGCGACCCGGTCGCGCAGCTCGCCCAGGCCCGGACCGGCCTGACCGCAGCACTCGAGAGCTATCGTCTGGCCCTCGTCCGCAGCGGCAAGGACACACCGGAGCAGCACTCGATGCGCGAGCAGCTCGAGTCGCTGCTGGCGCGCCTTGAACGCGATGGGCTGGGGCCCGGGCCGATCCAGCGTCTGGACCTGCTGGAATCGGCGCAGCGCCTGATGCACCAGGTGGAACAGCTCGACAAGGGGGTTCGAGAGCAGTTCTGGCAGGCCAGCGACAGCTTCGAGCACCAGACCCGCGCGATGCTGCTGCTGCCCATTGTGCTGATGGCCGGCCTGTGTGCCTGGCTGCTCAAGGCCGACCGCCTGCGCACCGGCGTGGCCGAACGACTGGCGCTGAGCGAGGCGCGTCAGCGGGCCCTGGCGGACTCCCGGGCGCACGATCTCGCGCGGGCCGAGGCTGCGCGCGACGAATTCGATGCCTTCGCGCGCGTGATGCTCGACCACCAGCCCACGCAGATCGCCTACTGGGATACCGGGCTGCATCTGCGCTTTGCCAACCGCGCCTGCCTCGAGGCGCTGGGGCGCTCCCGCGAGGACGCGATCGGCAAGCCGATGTCCGAGCTGCTGGGCGAGGCCGCCACCGCCAGCCAGCAGGCGGTGCTCAGGCGGGTGCTGGGGGGCGAACGGGTGGTGCGCAGCGAGGATGCGATGCTGGGCGGGCGTCTGCTGGTGGTGCGCCTGCCCGATCATCGCGACGCCTCGGTGCGCGGCTTCTTCTGGTTCGCCACCGACATCACCCAGACCGCCGAGGTGGAACACCACCTGCGAGAACTCAACCTCGAACTCGAACTCGCCCGCGACCGGGCCGAGCAGGCCAGCCGGGCCAAGAGCGCCTTCCTGGCCAACATGAGCCACGAGATCCGCACGCCCCTGAACGCGATCATCGGCATGACCCGGCTGTTGCGGCGGGAGCATACCGAGCCCGTCCAGCGAGATCGCCTCGACAAGGTCGCTGACGCCGCCGCGTATCTGCTGGAAGTGATCAACGGAGTGCTCGACATCTCGAAGATCGAGGCCGGTCGCCTGGAGCTCGAGGCGGTGGTCTTCGATGTCCGGGCCATGGTCGAGCGCAGCGTGGCCATCAATGCCGGGCGCGCCGCCGAGAAGGGGCTCAGCCTGAGCGTCGAGATGAACGGGCTGCCGCCACGCTTGCGCGGCGACCCCACCCGCCTGTCGCAGGCGCTGCTCAATCTCGTCGGCAATGCGGTGAAGTTCACCGAGCGTGGCGGCATCACCGTGCGGGTGGAGGGAGCGCCCGCGGCCGACGGGTCGGTGATGGTCCGCTTCGACGTGATCGACACCGGCATCGGGGTCGCGCCCGAGCGGGTCCGCTCGCTCTTCCAGCCCTTCGAGCAGGCCGACAGTTCCACCACTCGCCGCTACGGCGGCACCGGCCTTGGCCTGGCCATCACACGGCACCTCGCCCGGCTGATGGGCGGCGATGTCGGTGGTGAACCGATGCCCCAGGGCGGCAGCCGCTTCTGGTTCACCGCGCGCCTGGGCGTGGCGCGGGCCGAGGAGCCCCTTGCCTCTCCCCTGCCCGCCCCAACCGCCCTGACGCCGGACGACTGGCGGGAGGATCTGCCAGGCGACACCCCGCTCGAGGCCGTGCGCCGACTCGCCGGCGGCGCGCGGGTCCTGCTCGCCGAGGACAATCCGGTCAATGCCGAGATCGCCCGCGAACTGCTGCGCGAGGCAGGCATGATCGTGCGCGTAGCCGGCAATGGCCGCGAGGCGCTGTCACTCGCCCTCCAGGACCCGCCCGATCTGATCCTCATGGATGTGCAGATGCCCGAGATGGACGGTCTCCAGTCCGCCCGTGCGATGCGCGCGCAGCCGGCGCTCGCGCGAGTGCCCATCCTGGCCATGACCGCCAACGCCTTTGCGGAAGACCGCCAGGCCTGCCTGGCCGCGGGCATGAACGACCATGTGGCCAAGCCGGTGGATCCGGCGCTGCTGCATGCCGCGCTGCTGCGCTGGCTGCCAGCGACCGGCGGCGCTCAGAACCCCGGGTCCTGAACCCCCGGATCGGAGACCGCGCGGGCCCGGGCCCGCGCCGCGCGCGGCTGCGGCTCGCAGCGCACCCGGGTCGGATCGAAGCCCTGCAGCAGCGATCGGGCCTCGTCGGGCGAGGCCCGCAGCCAGGCATCGATGGCCCGGGGCTCGAGCAGCACCACCGAGCGCTTCTCGTCGCCCGGCGCATGGAAGCGGCGCATCACCGTGTGCTGGTCGGCGTTGATGGTGAGCATCGTGAAGGAGAGCAAGGTCTCGCCCTGCGGCGAGCGCCAGCGCTCCCACAGGCCGGCGAGCGCCAGCGGCTCGCCATCAGCGCCTTCGATCCGCCAGCGCACCGCACGGCCGCTCTCGTAGCTGGGCTCGAACACCGCATCGGCCGGCACCACGCACCACTGCCGCTGCCGCCAGGCGTGACGGAAGCTGGGCTTCTCGCTCACGGTCTCGCTGCGCGCGTTGTAGCACTGGCGCCAGTTGCGGCCATCGCGCGACCAGGGCGGCACCATGCCGAACACCGCCATCGCGGCCTGCCGGCCCTCGCCATCAGCCAGCACCACCGGCGTGGCCTGACCCGGGTAGGCCTCGGCCGGGTAGTCATCGCGCCCTGGCCGCACCCCGAAGCGGGCCAGCAGCCGCTCCGGGCGGGTGGGGAGGTAATTGGCGCACATCGCCGCAGGCTAAACTGCCGCGATGACCATCGTCCACCCCATCCAGGCGATCACGCTCGATCTCGACGACACCCTCTGGCCGGTCCTGCCCACGCTGGTCCGCGCCGAGGAAACCCTGGCCGACTGGCTGCGCCACCACGCGCCAGCCACCGCCACCGCGTTCACGCCAGCCAACCGCCAGGCGATCCGCAAGACGGTGCTGGCCGAGCATCCCGAGCGCGCGCACGACATGAGCTTCCTGCGCCACGAGATGCTGCGCCGGGCGATGCAGGCGGCGGGCGACCCGCCGGCGCTTGCCGACACCGGCTTCGCGGTGTTCCTCGCCGCGCGTCAGCAGGTCACGCTCTACCCGGATGTAAGGCCGGTGCTCGCGGCCTGGGCCGCCCGCTACACACTGGTGGCGGTCACCAACGGCAATGCCGATATCGCGGCGGTGGGTCTGGGCGACCTGATCAGCCACTGCGTGAGCGCGCACGAGATCGGCTGCAGCAAACCCGATCCGCGGATGTTCCACGCGGCCTGCGAACGCGCCGGCGTGGCGCCTGGGGCGGTTCTGCATGTGGGGGACGACTGGCAGCTCGATGTGCGCGCGGCGCGCGCCGCCGGCCTGCAGTCGGCGTGGCTCAAACGCCCCGACCTGAAGCACCCTTCCGCGGCGCAGGCCGACGAGGCCGAGCACGCCAGCGCCTTCGAGAGCCTGCACGCCATGGACGCGCATCTGCACCCGGCTGCCTGAGCAGACGCACGGCGCACGCGCCTGTCCCGGCGAGCCGCACACGGCGCCCCCGGCGTTGTGGCCAGCGGTGGCCCGGGCGCCGCTCAGATCATCAGCCGCAGACCCAGCCGCCAGGTGCGCGGCGCCATCGGATGCAGATGGCGGTCATCCACCGCAGCCGCCTCGCCGCGCAGGCGCGACACATACTGGTATTCGATGTCATTGGCCTGCCGGTTGGCGAGATTGAAGCCGTCGAGCACCCACTCGATGCGCCGGTCCAGGCGCCAGCTCAGGCGGGTGTTGACCAGGCTGACGCCGGCAGCCCGCTGGCTGCCGTCTTCGGTCAGCGGACGCGGGCCGATATGGCGCCACTGCAGGCTTGCCGACCAGGGCCCGAGCTCGCGCACGCTGACCGAGGCCGAACCCACGCGGCTCACCGAGCCGGGCACATGCGTGCCGGCATCGCCCTCGGCATCGAATCGCGCCCGTGACCAGGCCAGATCGGCCTCCAGCACCAGCCAGGGTCGCGGCTGCCAGCGCTGCCCCCACTCCACGCCCTCGCGGGTGCTCGGCCGGCTGGGCTCGGTGATGCCGGCGTCGCCGACGAACACCAGCTCCGAGCCGATGCGCAGCTGCCACACCGCCAGTGTGGTGCGCCAGCCCGGCAACCACTGCGCGCGCAGACCGATCTCGCGCCCGGTGGTGGGCACCAGCGCGCCGACCGGTGCCACCGAGGCGCCGGTCTGCGGATCGACGCGCATCGTCACCCCGCGTCCATCGTTGCTGTGAAAGCCGCGCCCCCAGTGGGCGAAGAACTCGGTGTGCGCCCAGGGTCCGAGCGCGGCACTCAGACGCGGCGAGACCCGTGCCGTGGCGGCATGACCGCCGTTCTGCGGCAGGCTGGCATCGACGCGCCAGTCGCTGTGGTCGGCGCGCAGGCCTGCCGTGGTGCGCAGCCAGGGCAGCCACTCGACCCGGCTCTCGCCGTACACACCCAGCCCGCGCTGCCGCACGCGGTCATCGCGCACCGTGGCGAGGGTCTCGCGCAGCAGCGTGTCGAAGAGCCCCACCCGGATCCGGTCCTCGCGCCACTGCACGCCCAGCGCATGGCGTGCCGGCAGACCCATCAGCTGCGCCGACCAGACCCGCGCGAGCTGC
>CAIZPE010000004.1 GCA_903934795.1 uncultured bacterium
CATGGCCGTCGGCGCTGATGCGGCTTCGCCAGCGGCCCTGCACGCTGTCGAACTCGATCAGATGGGCGGTGGCTGCGGCCCCACCCTTCAGCTCGTTGAGATGCACCACCTCGAGCCGATTGCCGGCCCGGGGGTCATCAGACGGGCGCTGTGCCGCGCCCAGCGCCGCGCGTAGGGCCAGACGCCCGATGCGGCCCATGCCGTTGATGCCCACTCGCAAGATAACGCCCCCGGAAGGAAAGCCGCCAACCGGACACCGTAGGCCCGGCTGATGACCGGTTCATGACAGCGGCCCATGGTTGCGCCAAGGCCGTAGCCCAGGGCAAGCGCTCTCGCCGGGCCTGACGCCCGTTCAGCAGCAGGATCCGCCCGACCGGATCGGGACAGCCACCGGCTTGCCGCGGACCGCCGGGCCGCAGCAGGCGCTGCCCTGCGCCGAAGGCTCGTTGAACACCGGAATGCTGCCCAGGGTGTGGAAGTGCTCCCAGGCGATGCCCTGCGGATCGGTCACCCAGTGCTTCTCGCTGCGCGCGTAGCAACAGGTGGTGTCGCCCTCGTCCAGCAGGGCCAGATCGGCGGCCTGGGCCCGTGCCCGCAGGCCCGCGAGTTCTTCGGGGTCATCGGCCTGGAAGCCGAGGTGATCGATGCCGGGCCGGCTGCCGCGGGTGGAGATCGCGAAGTTGATGCGGGGATCGTCGAGCATCCACTTGGCGTAATCGGCCTCCACCCGGGTGGGCTCGGCCGCAAACAGGGTGGAGTAGAAGCCGATGCTCCTGGCGAGATCATCGACATGCAGATGCACATGGAAGCGTTTCATGGGGTTCTCCGGGTCAGCAGGCAGTGCGGCGCCGGGCACCGGCCGGGGCGCAGGGCTTGCCCATGCAGCAGTGCGCCGTGAGATAGACCAGCAGGTCGTTCATGCGACCGAGGGCGGGACGGTAGTGCAGGTTGCGCCCCTCCCGCTCGGCGCTGACCAGATCGGCATGGACCAGCTCCTTGAGGTGGAAGGACAGCGTGGAGGCGGGGATGTCGAGCATGGCCGAGAGCGCCCCGGGCGTCATGCCCTGGGGCCCCGCCCCGACCAGCGCGCGAAACACGCGCAGGCGGGCCTGCTGAGCCAGAGCAGCGAGTGCGGCAACGGCAGTTTTCTCATTCATGTTTCCAAGTTTATAGAAATATGGATGCGTGTCAAGTGATGGAACCGCGCTGCCGCCAGGCCTGGGGCGCTGGCGTAGACTCGCAGACACCGCTCAGCACGGCCGCGCCCGCCGCTCTCCAATCTCCGCCCTGTTCCCGCGCCATGACCGACATCACCCTGCACCATCAAGGCCGGCGGCTGGCCGCCTCCACCTTCGGCCCGCGCGGCGCGCCGCCGGTGCTGCTGCTGCATGGCGTCACGCAGTGCCGCGACACCTGGGAAGAAGTGGCCCACCACCTCGCGCCGCGGCACGAGGTCTGGACCCTCGACTTCCGCGGCCACGGCCACTCCGACTGGGTGGCCGACTACGCCATGCAGGGCTTCCTGTCCGACGCGCAGGCCGCGCTCCACGAGATCGGCCGCCCCACGGTGGTCATCGGCCACTCGCTGGGTGGGCTGATCGCCGGCATGCTCGCCATCGAATCGCCCACGCCACTGCGCGCGGCGCTGCTGGAAGACCCGCCCTGGTACTTCGGCGATCCGCAGGAGTACGCGCGTTCTGCCTTCCCGGGCCTGTTCACGCTCATGGGCGCGAACAAGCGCCGCATGGTCGAACAGGCCGCAGGCCTGGCCGACTACCTGCTGCTGGCACGCAGCGCGCCCTCGCCCATGGGCGGCACCGCCGCCGACCACACCTCGGAGCGGCACCTGCTCAGCCGCGCCTCGGCCCTGCACAGGGTCGATCCCCGCATCTACGACTGGCTGCTGCAGCCGCTCGACATCAACCACGCCGATCGCCGCTTCCGCTGCCCGGTGCGGGTCATCCAGGCCGACGGCGGCATGGGCGCGGCGCTGCTGCCCGGCCACGAGCAGCGACTGCTCGCCGCCAACCCGCAGGCCACGGTCACCGCCATGCCGGGATGCGGCCACGGCCCGCACTACACCCGCGCCTTCGAGTCCGCCTTCCTGGCCGAGGTGGACGCGCTGCTGATGAGCCTGCCCGCGGCCTGACCCTCACCCCCACCGCCATGCACCCAGCCTCACCCCCGCTCGCCCAACCACATATCGGCAAGGAAGTCGTCCTCGAGTCGCTCGCCCTGCTGCACCCCACCGCGCAGCTCTATGGGCGCATCCATGTCGGCGCCGGCGCCTCCATCTGGCCCTATGTGGTCATGCGCAGCGAAATGCACGAGATCCGCATCGGCGCGCGCACCAACCTGCAGGACTTCGTGATGGTGCATGTCGGGGTGAGCACCCCCACCGTGGTGGGCGAGGACTGCTCCATCACCCACCATGTCACGCTTCACGGCTGCGAGATCGGCGACCGCTGCCTGATCGGCATCAACGCCACCATCATGGACGGCGCGCGCATCGGCGCCAATTCCATCGTGGCCGGCCACGCCATCGTGATGCAGAACCAGGTCTTTCCGCCCAACTCGGTCATCGGCGGGGTGCCGGCCCGGCTGCTCACCACCCGCGACAATGGCGAAGCCAACCGCCGCAACGCGGTCTTCTACGAAACCATCGCGCGCGGCTATGTCCGCGGCGAGGAACGGCTTTCGCCCGAACAGGTGCGCGCCATCTACGAAGGCCCCGAGCTCCAGGCCATACCCCGCTGAGCGCTGCCCGGCCAGCCCCCCCGTCCAACCGCCCTGCCCCGAGGATGCCGATGGGAACCTCCCACCGAACCCATGTGAGCTACATCGACCGCACGCGCGCCTACTACGCGGCGCTCGGCTACGAGAAGCCCTACCAGTACGCGCACCACACCGAGGTGCCCTTCGCGCCGCTGCCCCGGCCGCTCGCGCAATGCCGGGTGGCGCTGATCACCACCGCCAGCCCCTGGCCCGAAGACACCGACCAGCCGCTCAAGCCCTTCGAGCGGCGCGGCGTGTGGGCAGGCGACGCCACACACCCGCCCGAGCGGCTCTACACCGACAACCTCGCCTGGGACAAGGAAAGCACCCACACCCGCGATGTCGAGACCTTCCTGCCGCTGCGGGCGCTGCGGGCGCAGGCCGAGGCCGGCCGCATCGGCAGCGTGAGCGCGCGGTACTACGGGGTGCCCACCGAGTACTCGCAGCTGCGCACCCTGCGCCAGGACGCGCCGGCCATCGAGACGATGTGCCGCGAAGACCAGGTCGACGCCGTCCTGCTCGCCGCGCTCTGACCCGTCTGCCACCAGACCGTGAGTCTGGTCAGCCGGTATCTGGAGTCCAGGGGCATCCCCACCGTGGTCATCGGCTCGGCGCGCGACATCGTCGAAGAGTGCGGCGTGGCCCGCTTCCTGTTCACCGACTTTCCGCTCGGCAATCCGGTGGGCAAGCCGGATGACCCGGCCATGCAGCGGGCGAGCGTGGGCCATGCGCTCGACCTGCTCGAGGGCGCCCGACTGCCGCGCACCACGGTGCAGACGCCCTGGCGCTGGAGCGAAGACGAATCCTGGCGGGAGGTCTATGCCCGCGTGGACCCGGCGCGCGCCGAGGCGCTGCGCCAGGAGGGCGAGGCCCGTCGGGCCACCTACCAGCAGAACCGCACGTAGTCAGGCCCGCGTCTCGAACACATAGGGATCGAGCGAGGCCTGCGCGGCCTCGCGCAGCGAGTGCCACTTCCTGGGCCCGCCGTAGTAGGCGAGGCTGCCGGGCTCGGCGTTGCCCTCGCCGTTGTAATAGGACAGGCAGTCGCGCAGCGGGCGGGTCATGAGGTCGGCGTCACGGCAGTGGGCCGCGTAGGCGTCCTCGGGCTCGCGGCGGATGTCCACCACCGCCGCGCCGCGCTCGCGCAGGGTGCGCAGCATCCACACCACATAGTCGGTGTGGGCCTCCAGACCGAGGATGAAGTTGAACTGCCCGCCGCCGCCCTGCGGGCCCGACATGATGAACAGGTTGGGAAAGCCGTGGCTGTGCAGCCCGAGAAAGGTGCGCACCCCGCCGCTTTGCCACTTGTCGCGCAGGCTCACGCCGTTGCGGCCGACGATCATGTTGAAGGTGGCGGTGGCCATCCACTGGAAACCGGTGGCATAGATGAGCACATCAAGCGGGTACTCCACGCCGTCATGCACCACGCCGCGCGGCGTGATCCGGCTCACCCCGAGCGGGGCGGTGTCCACCAGGGTGACATGCGGCAGATTGAAGGTGGGCAGGTACTCGTCGTGGAAGGTGGGCCGCTTGCAGCCGTAGGGGTAGTAGGGCTTGAGCGCCGCCGCGGTCTTCGGGTTGGTGACGATCGCATCCACGCGCGCGCGGATCTGCTCCATGATCCGGAAGTTGGTGTCGAGCTGCTTGCTGATCATCTCCTCGGGCGTGAGCTCGCGCTCATGCTGCTTGCGCTCCTTGAAGTCGGTCACCTTGCCCGAGAGATAGTCGTCGTTGCCCTGCAGCGCGGTGCGCCCCGAGGAGATGCGCGACAGGCGCTCTCGCCGGGCCAGCGCCCAGCCCGGCTCCTGCTTCCAGGCGGCGATCTCTTCCGGGGTGGTGGCGCGCTGGTCGCGCACATCGATGGTGGACGGGGTGCGCTGGAACACCACCAGCTCGCTCACCACCTTGGCCAGCTCGGGGATCACCTGCACGGCGGTGGCGCCGGTGCCGATGATGCCCACCCGCTTGCCGGCGAGGTCGACATGGTAGTTCCAGCGCGAGGTGTGGAAGGACTCGCCGGCAAAGCTCTCCATGCCTTCGATGCGGGCGAGCTTGGGCGTGGTGAGGATGCCGTTGGCGAGCACCACCGCCCTGGCCTGCATGCGATCGCCGCGGTCGGTGTGCACCAGCCAGCGCGCCTGGGCCTCGTCCCACACCGTCTTCTCGACGGTGGTGTGGAACAGGCACCGGTCGTAGAAGCCGGTGCGCTCGGCCACCAGCTGACAGTACTCCAGGATCTCGAAGCCCGACGCGAACTTCATGCTGGGGAAGTAGCCCATCTCCTCGAGCAGGGGCAGGTAGCTGTAGGCCTCGACATCGCAGGCGATGCCGGGATAGCGGTTCCAGTACCAGGTGCCGCCGACATCACCGCCCTTCTCGCAGAAGCGCACATCGGTGAAGCCCGCCTTGCGCAGCTTGTGCCACAGCAGCAGCCCGCCGAAACCCGCGCCGATGACCAGCACCTCGCAGGTGTCGGTAAGCGGCTCGCGCGGCACGGGCGGGGCGGAGTAGACATCCTGCAGGTAGCGCGCGAACTCGCCCTCCATGGCCATGTAGTCGGCCGCCCCGCGGCGCGCCTCCTTGTAGTCGCGGTAGCGGGCCTGCTCCTGGGCGTTGAAGACCGCGCCGGGCGGTGGCGGCGGCAGCACCTTGAGCGACTCGTCGGTGACGGCGGAGTAGCCCTTGCCGGCGATGCGCTCGGTGGCCTTGGCGGCGCGGGTGCTGAAGGACTTGAGCCCGGTGGCGGGGTCGGTGCGGACGGCTGGCGTCATGAGGGGCTCCGGAACGAGACGACGAACGGCGCCTGCCGGGCAGGACGACGATCAGTAGGTGACAGGCGCGACACGCCGCGCGGCAGGCTGAGCGTACTCGGTGAGCTCGATGCGCTCGCCCTCGATCACCCGTCCATCGACACGGGCGACGCTCTCGAGTGCCAGAAAACCGCGCATCTTCTCGGGCGCCACCCAGGCGGTGCGCTCGAGCAGCGCACCGTTGACGAGGTTGGCACCGCGGGCCTCGATGCGGAAGGCATCGAAGGTGCCCGAAGGCAGGGTGATCCGCTCGCGGCCGGCCACCCGCAGGCTGAAGCGCAGGGTGGCGTTGCGTCCATTGGGCAGCGTGACCACGAACTGCGCGGACCAGCGCTTGCCGATCTGGTAGTCGGGGATGAAGAACTGGTACGGGGTCCAGCGCCGACCCTCGGGATCACGCACATTGTTGCCGAAGAGATCGGTCACCCAGGCGCTGTCTTCGTAGAACACTTCATCGCTCTGGATGCGGCTTACGGTCAGGCGCAGCGGCTCACGGGCCGCACCGGTGGCGAGATCGGTGCGTCGATAGCTGTAGCGCTCGCCCACGCGATAGCCCACCGCCTCGCCCGTGTAGGCACCCGGGCCGCAGGCGCAGCCCTCGGTGCGGCCGGCCAGCGGGCGGATGCCGCGCTCGCGCCGCGCGGCCAGCAGCTGATCGAGCCGGTGCTGGGCCAGCTCCGAAAACTTGCCATCGGGCCGCAGCCGGATGAAGGCCTCGAGCTCATCGACCGCGTTGCTGAAGCGCAGGCTCATCCAGCGGTTGAGGTCTTCGTCGAACTCGCGCGCCGCATCGCGCGGCACGCTCGAGGGCACGAAGGAAAAGTCGCTCTCGAGCGAGGTGCTCTCCCAGGGAATCTGCGCCCCCTGCGAGGCGCGACGCACGCTCAGGCGCACCCGCTTGAAGACATCCTCGATGGCCGCGCCCTCGGTGGTCATCTCGCGCAGCAGGCTGCCGGTGTACAGGCCGTTGTCGTCGGGGCCGTCATCGGCAACATTGCCCGGCGCGGTGGCATAGGCCAGCAGCGTGCCGGGCGGCGCATCGATCTGCGACAGGCCCTTGTCGTCGACCCGGAAGTCGGGGCCGAAGGGATTGTCGCGGCAGGCATCGAGAATGATCAGGTTGGCCGCGTTGCGCGCCAGGCTGAGCTGGTCGAGGAGCAGGCCCAGGTCCACCGCCTGCGACTGCAGGTCGGCCTTGCTGCGGATGCGGGCATCCACCGGCACCAGAAAGTTGCGCCAGTTGAGCTGCAGGCCGTGGCCGGCGTAGTAGAAGACCCCCACCCCGCGGGTGCGGGCGAGGGTCTGGGCGAACTCGCGGATGCCACGCTGCATGTCGTCGCGACCGGCATCCAGGCGTTCGGTGACCTCGAAGCCGGCCGCCCGCAGACGCGCCGCCACCGCCCGAGCGTCATTGGCCGGGTTGCGCAAGGGCGCCTGCAGGTAGCGGCTGTTGCCGATGACCAGGGCGTGCCGGGCCGGGGCCGCCAGCGCAAGACCCGCCGGGCCCAGCGGCATGGTGGCCACGGCCGGCGCCGGCAAGGCCGATGGCGCCGCCGATGGTTGCGCGGTGGCCGGGGGTCCGGCAAGCAGGCCCGCGAGCAGCCCCAGCAGGCCCAGGAAGCCGCGCATGCCCATGACCCTGCTCAGCCCGGGCGGCGCACGAACACGATGCGGTCGATCAGCGACTCGCCGGCCGCGTTGTTGCGCAGGCGGATCTGCGCGTCATAGCCCTGCACCTTGCGAAAGAGTGCCCGGTAGGCCATCTCGGAGCCGACCTTGAAGGCGCTCCACAGCGTGGTGAGCGCGCCGATGATGAGCACCGGGTTGCGTGTGGCGAGGGCGTCGGGATCGGGCACGACCTGGATCTTGCCGCCGTGGGTCTCGACGGCGGCCATCCAGCTCTGCAGCCGCGCGGGCAGCGCGTTGGGGGTGACCCGGTCGTAGAAGGCCACCGCCACGGTCGGCCGGCCCTCGCTCAGGGCACGCGAGAGGGCTTCATCGAAGCTCTGCAGATCGATGAAGCGCAGTGGCTCGGCGGGTGAGGCGGTCGGCGAACCGGGAGCGGATGCGCCGCCCCCCGACGCCGGCGGCGTCGATTGACAGCCGGCCAGGGCCAGGCCAAGGCCGAGACAGGAGACAAGGCAGGACCGGCGGACGAGCAGGCTGGACTTCATGATGACGGCAGATGATGGGTGGGTGACGGACTGCGAAGGGCAGACGCGCAGCATGGCATCGCCCGGCAGGATTGAGAAGGCCCGCGCCCGGAAGGCACGCTCAGGCAAGGCAGCCGGCCCGCGCAAAATGAGCCTGCGCGACTTGACCCTGCGGGCCGGCCGGCAGCAGCATCGACCACCCCCTCCAACCCCCTGATGCCAAGGCCGCCATGACCCATGTGATCCTCATCCCCGAGAACATCGCCCCCGACGGCCTGAAGCCCGTGGCGGGCCGCACCGATGTCGAACTGCGCCGCTTCCCCGGCAACATCAGCCAGACCGACTTCCGCGCCCTGCTGCCCGGCGCGCATGGTGCGGTGCTCGGCCTCACCCGCATCGGCGATGCCGAGCTCGACGCCGGCCCGGCCCTGCGGGTGGTGGCGCGCATCGGCGTGGGCTACGACACCATCGATGTGCCGGCGCTCACCCGGCGCAAGGTGCCGCTGATGATCACCGGCACCGCCAACTCGGTGTCGGTGGCCGAACAGGCGCTGGCCTTCATGTTCGCCCATGCCAAGCGGGTGGCCGACATGCACGCGCGGGTGATCAGCCACCGCTGGAACAGCCGCTTCGAGAACTTCCCGGCCGACCTTTACCAGAAGCAGGTGGTGATCGTGGGCTTCGGGCGCATCGGCGCGCGCATGGCCAGGCGCTGCGTGGCGCTCGAGATGGACACCCTGGTCTACGACCCGCATGTCAGCCAGGACCATATCCGCATGGTGGGCGCCACCCCGGTAGCCGATCTCGATGCCGCGCTGGCTCAGGCCGACTATGTGAGCATCCATTGCCCCAAGACGCCGCAGACCGTCGACCTGTTCGACGCCGCGCGCCTGGCGCGCATGAAGCGCGGGGCGGTGCTGATCAACACCGCGCGCGGAGGCATCGTCAACGAAGCCGCGCTGGCCGCAGCCCTCACCCGCGGGCATCTCGCCGGCGCGGGTCTGGATGTGCTGGCGAGCGAGCCGCCCGAGCCCGACAACCCGCTGCTCACCCTGCCCACCGTGATCACCGCGCCGCACATGGCGGGCGTGACCATCGAGGCCTGGAACCGCATGGCCTTCACCGCCATGCGCAATGTGCTCGAGGTGCTCGACGGCAAGCCCAACCGCGAGAACACGGTCAACCCCGAGGTGTACGGCGCATGATCCATATCGCCGCCCCGGCGCTGCGCGACTTCGTCGCCGCCATCTTCGAGAAGGCCGGCTGTTCGGCGGCCGAGTCTGCCCGCATCGGGCACTACCTGGTCTCGGCCAACCTCTCGGGTCATGACAGCCATGGCGTGGTGCGGGTGCCGCGCTATGTGCAGATGAAGCACGACGGCGCGGTGGTTGCCGACCGCGAGCTCGAACGGGTGGTGGACACCCCGGTGATCGCGGTGGTTGATGGCCGCTTCGGATTTGGCCAGACCGTGGCACCCGCGGCCACCCGCATCGGCATCGAGAAGTGCAAGGCCAGCGGCCTGTCGGCGGTGGCGCTGCGCAATGCCGGCCACATCGGGCGGGTGGGCGACTTCGCCGAGATGGCCGCCGCCGAGGGCCTGGTGTCGGTTCACTTCGTGAACGCGGCCGGCAGCGTGCTGGTGGCGCCTTTCGGCGGGGTGGAGCGGCGCTTTTCCACCGCGCCGTACTGCGTGGGCGTGCCGCGTCCGGGGCAATCGCCACTGGTGCTCGACTTCGCCACCTCGGTGGTGGCCGAGGGCAAGGTGCTGGTGGCCAGCCAGGGCGGCAAGCCGGTGCCCGAGGACGCGCTGATCGGGCCCGATGGTCGCACCGGCAACGATCCGCACATGCTCTACGGCCCCTATGAGCCGCTGGGCCCGCGCGACCACCGGCAGGGCGAGGGCGCGATCCGCGCCTTCGGCGACCACAAGGGCTCGGGCCTGGCCATGATGTGCGAGCTGCTCGGCGGCGCGCTCTCGGGCACCGGCGCCACCGCCCCCGACCGCCCCTTCGCCAACGGCATGCTGTCGATCTTCCTCGACCCGGCGCGCATCGACCCCTCGCTGATGTTCGGCGGCGAGGTGCTGCGCTATGTCGACTATGTGAAGAGCTCGCGCCCGGCCGAGCCCGGCGGCGAGGTGCTGATGCCCGGCGAGGTCGAGGAACGCTACCGCGCGCAGCGCCAGCGCGAGGGCTGCCCGCTGCCCGATGACACCTGGCAGTCGATCGTCGCCTGTGCGCGCTCGGTGGGCGTGCCGCAGAGCGCCGTGCCGGCGGTGCGCTGAAACGGAGGCCCGACATGACCACCACTGCCCCCACCCTGACGCGCCCGACGAGCGGGATGGACCCGATCGATGTCAGCGACCCCGCCCTCTTCCAGAACCACACGGTTGGGCCGCTCTTTGCGCGGCTGCGCCGCGAAGATCCCGTGCACTGGTGCCCGCAAAGCCGATTCGGGCCCTACTGGTCGGTGACCCGCTACAAGGATGTGATGCAGGTCGAGGTGAACCACGCGGTGTTCTCCTCGAGCATCGAGTACGGCGGCATCACCATCCGCGACCAGCCTGAGGGCTATCGGCGGCCCTCGTTCATCTCGTCGGACCCGCCCCGGCACGACGAGCAGCGCAAGACCATCAGCCCGATCGTGGGGCCGGGCAATCTCGCGCAGATGGAGGCGCTCATCCGCGAGCGCACCCGCAGCGTGCTCGACGATCTCCCTCGCAACCAGACCTTCGACTGGGTGGAGCGGGTGTCCGTCGAGCTCACCACCCGCATGCTGGCCACCCTGTTCGACTTCCCCTTCGAGGACCGGCGCCTGCTCACCTGGTGGTCCGATGTGGCCACCGCCGACCTGCAGTCGGGCCTGGGCATCGACTCCGAGGAGAAGCGCCTGGCCGAGCTGATGAAGTGCTTCGAGTACTTCCAGCGGCTCTGGAAGGAGCGCGAGGCTCAGCCGCCGCGAACTGACCTGGTGTCCATGCTCGCCCACGGCGCGGCCACCCGCGCCATGGCACCGATGGAGTTCCTGGGCAATGTGGTGCTGCTGATCGTGGGCGGCAACGACACCACGCGCAACTCCATGTCGGGCGGTCTGCATGCCATGCTCACCCACCCCGGCGAGTGGGACAAGCTGCGCGCCAACCCGGCGCTGGTGAGCAGCCTGGTGCCCGAGATCGTGCGCTGGCAGTCGCCGGTGGCGCACATGCGCCGCACCGCGCTGGCCGACTTCGAGCTCGGCGGCAAGACCATCCGGCGCGGTGACAAGGTGGTGATGTGGTACCTGTCGGCCAACCGCGACGAGGCGGCGATCGAGCGGGCCGACGAGTTCATCATCGACCGTGCCCGGCCGCGCCAGCACATCTCCTTCGGCTTCGGCATCCATCGCTGCGTGGGCAATCGCCTGGCCGAGCTGCAGCTGAAGATCCTCTGGGAGGAGATCCTGGAACGCTTCCCGCGCATCGAGCTTGCCGGCGAACCGCGGCGCCTGTATTCCAACTTCATTCACGGCTTCACCGCGCTGCCGGTGCGCATCCCGGGCTGACGCAGCCCGGGCGAGGCGCCCCGCCCTGCCGCCTGCCGGCAGGGCGCCGCAGCCAGGCCCGCCCTCCCCCGGCACCCCCCAACCCACAGGAGACCCGATGAAAGCCGCCGTCTTCCATGCGCCCAACCAGCCGCTCACCATCGAGGATGTCGAGATCGACAAGCCCGGTCCGCGCGAGGTGCTGATCCGCACCGCGGTGGCCGGTCTGTGCCACAGCGACCTGCACTTCATGGAGGGCAAGTGGCCCTGGCCGGTGCCGGCGGTGCTTGGCCACGAGTCTGCGGGCGTGGTCGAGGCCGTGGGCCGCGATGTCAGCTATGTGAAGCCCGGCGACCATGTCATCACCTGCCTGTCGGTGTTCTGCGGGCACTGCGAGTACTGCATCACCGGGCGCATGAGCCTGTGCTCGAACACCGATGTGAAGATGCTGCCCGGGGCGGCCAGGCGGCTGCGCTGGAAAGGCCAGCATCTCAACCAGTACCTGAACCTGTCCTCGTTCGCCGAGCAGATGCTGGTGCACGAGCATGCGCTGGTGAAGATCACCCCCGAGATGCCACTTGACCTTGCCGCGCTGATCGGCTGCGGCGTGATGACCGGCTTCGGCGCCATCATCCACACCGCCAAGGTGCAGCCCGGCAGCACCGTGGCGGTGGTGGGCTGCGGCGGCATCGGTCTGGCGGCGGTCAACGGCGCGGCCATCGCGGGCGCGGGCCGCATCATCGCCATCGACAAGGACCCGGCCAAGCTCGAGCTGGCCAGGCGCTTCGGCGCCACCGACGGCGTGGTCTCGGGCGACGACACCGCCAAGCGCGTCATGGAGATGACCTCGGGCGGCGTGCATGACTCGTTCGAATGCGTGGGCCTGAAGCAGACCGCCGAGCTGTGCTTCCAGATGCTGCGCCCGGGCGGCACCGCCACCATCGTGGGCATGATCCCCATGGGCACCAAGATCGAGCTGCACGGCCCCGACTTCCTGCGCGAGCGGCGCATGCAGGGCTCCTCGATGGGCTCCAACCACTTCCGCATCGACATGCCGCGGCTGATCCAGTTCTACCAGCAGGGCCGGCTGCACCTCGATGAACTGATCTCCGGGCGACTGAAGCTCGAGCAGATCAACGAGGGCTTCGAGGCGCTGAAGAAGGGCGGCGTCTCGCGCAATGTGATCGTGTTCGAGCACTGAGGCCGCCATGAGACGACGCGTGCTTGCCGGCCTGGCGGCCGGTCTTGGCGGACTGGGTGGCGCGGGCGGCCTCGGTGGTCTGGGCGGGCTCGCCAGCCTCGGGGGCCTGGCGCTGCCGCAGGCGGCCCGCGCCCAGGCCACGGCCTGGCCGTCGCGGCCGGCCCGGTTCATCGTGGGCCTGGGCCCCGGCAGCGGCGCCGACACCGGCACCCGCTTCGTGGCCGAGCGCTTCACCAAGGTCACCGGCCAGCCCGCCACCGTTGAGAACCGCCCCGGGGGCGACGGCATCATCGCAGTGCAGACCCTGCTGCAGGCGCCGCCCGATGGCCACACCCTCATGTACATCACGCCCTCGCCCATGGTGCTCACGCCCATGCTGCGGCCCGAGACCCCCTACGATCCCCTGCGCGATGTGCGGCCGGTGGCCTTCCAGTCGCGCAGCTACTCGGTGATCGTCACCGGCGCCAACTCCCGCTTCAAGACGCTGCCCGAGCTGATCGCCGAGGCGCGTGCCCGGCCCAACACCGTGAAGATGTCCAACTACGGGCACCACTACCGGATCGGCGGACTCTCGCTGCAGAAGGTCACCGGCGCGGAGTTCATCCATGTGGCCTACAAGGGCGCGGGGCAGGCCAACAACGATGTGATCGA
>CAIZPE010000005.1 GCA_903934795.1 uncultured bacterium
CTTCGATCATGTCTACCTGCGTGCCGCGCCGGCAGGCGACGATCGCGCGTTCATCCTGGCCAGGCCCCAGTTCGGTCCGCAGGCCGGCCGCGTGCAGCGCTGGGACGGGGCGGCGCTGTGCAACGAGCTTGGTCGGGTCGACGCCAGGCTGCGGGCGCTCACCGGCCGCGGGCTCGATCCCTTCTGGCGCGCGCCGGGCGGTCGGGCGCCTGCGGCAGCCATGCAGGCGGCGCAGGCCTGCGGCTACCGGCATGTGCACTGGGCCAGCGCCGGCTTCCTGGGCGACGAGCTGCCCTCCGAAACCCACCCCAACGCCCAGCTGCTGCGCCAGGCCCTGGCCGGCATACGCGCCGGCGACATCCTGATCGCACACCTGGGCATCTGGTCGCGGCGCGATCCCTGGGCGCCCATGCTCGACCCGCTGATCACCGGCCTGAAGGCCCGTGGCCTTTGCTTCGCGACGCTGCGCGAGCTTCCCGCATGACCACCGCAAGCCTCATCGACCATCTCGCTGCGCTCTGGAACTGGCCGATCGACCGTTTCGGCGACGCCCAGCGCTGGCTGTTCGAGCAGATGGTGCAGCCGCTGCTCTACCAGCTCGGTGCCATGCACCTGGCCGAGATGGCCTTCGATGCCGTGGAGTGGTTCCTGGTGGGTGTGCTCGAGGTGGTGCTGCTCGCGCTGGTCATGGGCGTTCTCGAGCGCCGCCGGCCGGCCGAGCCGCTGCATGACCCGGCTGCCGTACGCACCGACATCGTCTACACCCTGCTGCACCGGCTCGGCCTGCTGCCGCTGCTCGCCTTCGCGCTGTTCACGCCGATGATCGACACGCTGGAGGCGCAGCTGCGCTTGCTCGATGTCTCCCGGCCCAACATCGACCAGCTCTGGCCAGGCATCACCGACCAGCCGCTGGTGGCCTTCCTGATCTACCTGGTGGTGCTCGATCTGCTCGATTACGCGATCCACCGCGGACAGCATGCCTGGCGCTGGTGGTGGGCGCTGCATGCCGTGCACCACAGCCAGCGGCAGATGACCTTCTGGAGCGATGACCGCAACCACCTGCTCGATGCCCTGCTGCGCGACGGCCTGTTCGCGCTCGCCGCCCTGGCGATCGGCGTGGGGCCCGGCCATTTCGTGGCGCTGGTGGTCGCCTCGCGCCTGATGCAGAGCCTGCAGCATGCCAATCTGCGCTGGCGCTGGGGCGGGGCGATCGAGCGCGTGCTGGTCAGCCCGAGTTTTCATCGTCGCCATCATGCGATCGGGGTGGGCCATGAGGGGCCGGCCGGCGGCTGCAACTTCGCGGTGCTCTTCCCGGTCTGGGACATCATCTTTCGCACCGCCGATTTCCGCCCGGGCTTCCTGCCTACCGGCATCGCCGACCAGCTCTCGGGCGAAGATTACGGTCGCGGCTTCTGGCGGCAGCAGTGGCTGGCGCTGCGCCGAATGGTCAGCGCCCTGCGCCGTCGCGACGCCCGCCCGGCCTGAGTGCCGCGCCATCCTGTCCGGAGATTCCCCATGAGCCGCGTGCTCGCCGCCTTCTGGCGCTCCCTGTCCAGTCAGCTCCACCCGCGCATGATGGGCCTGCTGGTGCTGCCCTTCGCGGCCACCCTGGTGTTCTGGATCGTGGCCTGGATCTGGCTCTGGGATCCGCTCAATGCCTGGCTGCGCAGCCTGATGTACGGCCGCGACAGCCTGCCGATGATCAGCGGCTGGCTCAATCTGGTGGGTCTGCAGCGGGTGGGTACCCTGGCCAGCGCGCTGGTGGCGTTGATGCTGCTCGCGCCGCTGATGTTCGTGCTCGCGATGGTGCTGGTCTCGGTGGCAGCCACACCGGTGGTGATGCGCCATCTCTCGCGGCGCCACTACCCCGATGTGGCGGCTGCCGGGGGCTGGTCGGTGCTTCGCGGCATCGGCGTGGCGCTGGGCGCCCTCGCGGTGTTCGCGCTCGGCTACCTGGTCACGCTGCCCTTCTGGCTGATTCCCTTCGCGGGCTTCCTGGTGCCCTGGTTCTGGTGGAGCTGGCTCACCGCGCGCATGCTGCGCTTCGACAGCCTGTCCGAGCACGCCAGTGCTGCCGAGCGCGACCTGCTCATCGCCCGCCACGGTCGCGGCTACCTCGCGCTGGGCATGCTGGTCACGCTGCTCAACTATGTGCCGCCGCTGTTCCTGGTGACGCCGGTGCTCTCGGCCCTGGCCTTCGGGCACTTCTCGCTCGCGGCCTTGCGTGAGCTGCGCTCGTCGGCCGGCATGACTCCGGGCAGCGCGCCCGCCGTGTCGGCGGCCTCCGGGCTCACGGCGGACGCGTCGCCCGGGCAAGCTGCCACGGCTGGCGCGCCGGCGGCCAATCCCTTGCGTGAGCGTTGAGCATGGCATTCGGCCTGATCATCATCGGCGACGAGATCCTGTCGGGCAAACGGCAGGACAAGCACTTCCCGCGCGTGCTCGAACTGCTCTCGGCCCGAGGCCTGGGTCTGGCCTGGGTGCGCTATCTGGGCGATGACCGCGAGCGCCTCGTGTCTGCCCTGCGGGAATCGTTCGGCACCGGGGACACGGTCTTTTCCTGCGGCGGCATCGGCGCCACGCCCGATGACCATACCCGCCAGGCCGCGGCTGCGGCCCTGGGTCTGCCGCTTGCGCTGCACCCCGAGGCACGGGCCCTGATCGCCGAGCGCACCGCCGAGATGGCCCGCGACGGCAAGGGCAGCGCCGACATGAGCACCCCCGAGAACCGCCAGCGGCTGCGCATGGGGGAGTTCCCGGTGGGTGCCGCCATCATTCCCAATCCCTACAACCGAATTCCCGGCTTCACCATCCAGCAGCACTATTTCGTGCCCGGCTTCCCCGTGATGGCCTGGCCGATGATCGCGTGGGTGCTCGACCACCACTTCGCGCACCTGCACCACCGCCAGCCCCAGACCGAACGCTCGCTGCTGCTCTACCAGACTCCGGAGTCGGCGGCCACCCCGCTGATGGAGGCCATCGAGTCCCGTTTCCCCGGGGTCAAGGTGTTCTCGCTGCCCTCGGTGGGCGATGACCGGCGCGCCCGGCACATCGAACTCGGTGTGAAGGGGCCGGTCGCACTCGTCGAGGCGGCCTGGCCCGAGCTCGAATCGGGTGCCCGGGCGCTCGGGCCGGTGGAAGACCTGCCCGCCAGCCGCTGATCGTGGGCTGCCCGAATCCCGGTATCTGCTGCGCGAACCGAGCCTTGCCACGCCTTACCCCGCATCGATCCTGACCCGAAGGAAGCCCTCATGAACATGCCGATCGATCCCGGTCTTCGTCAGGTCAGCCTCGACGACAAGTACGACGCCACCGAGGGGCGTGTCTACCTCACCGGCACCCAGGCCCTGGTGCGACTGCCCCTGATGCAGCGCCAGCGCGATCTGGCCGCGGGCCTGAACACCGCGGGCTACATCACCGGCTATCGCGGTTCGCCGGTGGGCGGATTCGATCAGGCCCTGTGGCGGGCCCGCCGCCAGCTCGACGCCCACCATGTGCGCTTCGTGCCCGGCCTCAATGAAGACCTGGCGGCGACGGCCATCTGGGGCACCCAGCAGGTCAACTGCTTCCCGGGCGCGCGCCATGACGGCGTGTTCGCGATCTGGTACGGCAAGGGGCCGGGCGTGGACCGCAGCGGCGACGCGCTGCGCCATGCCAACCAGGCCGGCACCTCGCGCCATGGCGGTGTGCTGGCCGTGGCCGGCGACGATCACGGCGCCAAGTCGTCCACCATGGCCGCGCAGACCGACCACATCTTCAGCGCGGTGGGCATTCCGGTGCTCGCGCCGGCCACCGTGCAGGACTACATCGATCTCGGCCTCCATGGTCTGGCGCTGTCACGCTTTGCCGGCGTGTGGGCGGCGCTCAAGGCGGTGACCGACACCATCGAGACCGCCGGCATCGTCGATGTCGGCCCCGACCGTGCCCGGCCGGTGCTGCCCGAGCTGCCCGACCTGCCACCGGGCGGGCTGCACCTGCGCCTGCCCGAGGACACCTTCCTCAAGCTCGAGGAACGGCTCATGCGTCACAAGCTGCCGGCTGCGCTCGCCTATGCGCGGGCCAACCGGCTGGATGTGAACAGCTTCGGCCGCGATGACCTCGCTGCTGGTGGCGAGCCCTGCCGGCTCGCGATCGTGAGCACCGGCAAGAGCTGGCTCGATGTCATGCAGGCCCTGGCCGATCTCGGCATCGATGATGCGACCGCCCGGCGCATCGGCCTGAAGGTGTTCAAGGTCGGCATGCCCTGGCCGCTCGAGCCCTCCGCCATCACCGCGTTCTGCGCCGGCGCCGCCGAAGTGCTGGTCATCGAGGAGAAGCGGCCGCTGATCGAGCAGCAGCTCAAGGAGCATCTCTATGGCGTGGCCGAGCGGGTGCCGGTGCTCGGCAAGCGAGACCAGGATGGTGCGCCGCTGGTGCCCGACCATGGCGAGCTCTCGCCGGCCTTCTGCGCCCGGCTCATCGCCGCGCGGCTGGCACGCCTGCAGCATCTGGCGCCGGAGCAGACCCGTCGCGGCGTGATCGATGCCGCGGTGCAGTCCGCGATCGACCGTCGGCTGGCCGCCCTCGATGCCCGCGAGAAGGGCGACGGCCGCCACTTCGAGACGATCGAACGCATCCCCTACTTCTGCTCCGGCTGCCCGCACAACACCTCCACCCGGGTGCCCGAGGGGTCGCGGGCCCTGGCCGGCATCGGCTGCCACTACATGGCGCAATGGATGGACCGCTCCACCGCCACCTTCACCCAGATGGGCGGCGAGGGGATGACCTGGGTGGGGCAGGCGCCGTTCACCGATACCCCGCATGTCTTCCAGAACCTGGGTGACGGCACCTACAACCACTCGGGCTCGCTCGCCATCCGCCACGCCGTGGCCAGCGGCGTGCGCATGACCTACAAGATCCTCTTCAACGACGCCGTGGCCATGACCGGCGGGCAGACCCATGACGGCCAGCTCACGCCGGCGGCCATCGTCCGTCAGGTGCAGGCCGAGGGGGTGCGCCGGGTGGTGGTGGTCACCGACGAGCCGCAGAAGTACCCGGCTGGCTACTTCCCAGGCGAGGTGAGCGTGCGTCATCGCGCCGACCTCGATGCCGTGCAGCGCGAACTGCGTGAGCTCGACGGCGTGACGGTGCTGGTCTATGACCAGACCTGCGCGGCCGAAAAGCGTCGTCGCCGCAAGCGCGGCAGCTTCCCCGATCCGCAGCGGCGTGCCTTCATCAACGAGGATGTCTGCGAGGGCTGCGGCGATTGCGGCCAGAAGTCCAACTGCGTCTCGATCGAGCCGGTCGAGACCGAGTTCGGACGCAAGCGGGCGATCAACCAGTCGGCCTGCAACAAGGACTTCTCCTGCGTGAACGGCTTCTGCCCGAGCTTCGTCACCGTCGAGGGCGGCAAGCCGCGCAGCGGCCGGGCCGGCGCGGTGGCCGATGATGCGGTGGCGATCGGCCTGCCCGATGTCTGCCTGCCGTCACTGGCCGGCAGCTACTCGCTGATGGTCACCGGCATCGGCGGCACCGGCGTGGTCACCATCGGCCAGATCCTCGGCATGGCTGCCCATCTCGAAGGACGCGGCGTGACGGTGCTCGACATGGCCGGCCTTGCGCAGAAGAACGGTGCGGTGATGAGCTTCGTGCGCTTCGGCCTCGATCCCTCGCAGCTGCACGCGCCGCGCGTGGGCACGGCCGCGGCCGATGCGGTGATCGGCTGCGACATCGTGGTCACCGCGGGCAAGGATGCCCTCATGCGAATGGCGCCGGGCCGCACCCGCGTCGTGGCCAATGTGGCGGTCACGCCCACCGCCGAGTTCACCCGCAACACCGAGTGGCGTTTTCCGCTGGGCAGCATGGAGGCCGCGGTGGCCGCCGCCGCGGGCGAGGAGGCGGTGTCGTTCATCGATGCCACCCGGCTGGCCACCGGCCTGATGGGTGACGCCATCGCGGCCAACATGTTCATGCTCGGCTACGCCTTCCAGAAGGGGCTCATCCCGGTCTCGGCGCGGGCGATCGATCGCGCCATCGAGCTCAACGAAGTGGCCATCGAGGCCAACCGCAAGGCCTTCCTGTGGGGCCGTCGCGCCGCCGTCGATCCGCAACGGGTGGCCGAGGTGGCTGCCCCCGCCCGCGCGCTGCCGCCCTCGCGCCAGCGCTCCGAGACCCTCGACGAACTCATCGCCCGGCGCGTGGACTTCCTCAATGGCTACCAGGACGATGCCTGGGCGCGCCGCTACCTGGCGGTGGTCGAGCGGGTTCGCCGGGCCGAATCTGCGCTGCCGGCCGATCCTGCCGCCGAAGGACTGGAAAGCGGCCGCTGGCCGCTGACCGAGGCGGTGGCCCGGGGCCTGTTCAAGCTGATGTCCTACAAGGACGAGTACGAGGTGGCGCGGCAGTACGCCAATCCGGCGTTTCTCGCGCGTCTGCGCGAGCAGTTCGAGGGCGACTACAGCCTGCGCTTTCACCTGGCGCCGCCCCTGCTGGCGCGGCGCAATGCCGCCGGTGAACTGGTCAAGCGACCCTTCGGCCCCTGGCTGATGCCGGTGTTCCGGGTGCTCGCCGGGCTGCGGGGGCTGCGCGGCTCGGTGTTCGACCCGTTTGGCCACACCGCCGAGCGGCGCTGGGAGCGTGGCCTGATCGTGGCCTATGAGCGCACCGTGGACGAACTGCTGGGTTCGCTGACGCCGGCCAACCGACTGCTGGCAGTACAGATTGCCGCCATCCCGGAAAGCATTCGCGGGTTCGGGCATGTGAAGGCCCGCAATGGCGAGGCTGCGAAGGCCAGGGAACAGGATCTGCTCGCTCGCCTGCGGGCCGGGGAGAGCGCCGAGCCGGCGCCGCCGATGCGGGAGGTGATACTGATGCGCCAGGCCTGAGGGCAGGGCGCCCCCGCTGGGGGCGCCTCGGGGCGGGGCTTGGGCGCCCCGGAGGTCTGGGCGCGGGCTTCAGGCCGCCTTGCGGGTGGCCGGACGGGTGGCCTTGGTGGCCGCGGTGAGGTTGGCTTCTGCCGCTTCCACGGCCTGCTTGGTCGCCTTCTGCACCTGATCGAAGGCGGTGTTGGCTGCCGAGACCGCCGACTTCATCAGGGTGACCACACCTTCGCTGCCGGCCGGCGCGCTCTTGGCCATGGCATCGATGGAGGCCGTGAACTGCTTCTGGCCTTCGGCCATCTGCTTCTCGACCAGACGGGCGATCTCGCCGCCGGCTTCGCTCGCGATGTCGTAGACATGCTTGGCATAGGCGCCCATCTTGTCGGCGGTCGGCTGCAGGCCGTTGATC
>CAIZPE010000006.1 GCA_903934795.1 uncultured bacterium
GGTTCGCCAGGGGCTGACACCGTCCTGTCATCTTCGCCCGGTCTGCGCCGGGCTGACACCCTGCCCGCAAGCGGGTCTTGCGAGCGATGTCATCGTTCTGTCATGCGCAGCGAACACACTGGCCACTCGTCCTACAACGAGGTGTTCCATGCTGTTTCGTTTCCTCATCGCTGCCGTCGGCCTGGTGGCCGTCGGTGCCGCCCAGGCGCAGATCACCGGCGCCGGTGCCACCTTTCCGGCCCCCATCTACGCCAAGTGGGCCGAAGCCTACAAGGCGGCCTCGGGCGTCGCGCTCAACTACCAGGCCATCGGCTCGGGCGGTGGCATCAAGCAGATCCAGGCCAAGACCGTCGATTTCGGCGCCTCCGATGACCCGCTGAGCGGTGAGGAACTCACCAAGAGCGGTCTGGTGCAGTTCCCGGCGGTGATCGGCGGCGTGGTGCCCGTGGTCAATCTGACCGGCGTCAAGCCGGGCGAGATGAAGCTCACCGGCGCGGTCCTGGCCGACATCTTCCGGGGCCAGATCAAGGTCTGGAACGATCCGGCCATCGCCCAGATCAACCCCGGCGTGAAGCTGCCGTCCGCCGCGATCACCCTGGTGTATCGCTCGGATTCCTCCGGCACCACCTATGTGTTCACCGACTACCTCGCGCAGGTGTCGCCAGCGTTCAAGACCGCTCCTGGCGCCGGCAAAACCGTCAACTGGCCGGCCGGGCTCGGCGGACGGGGCAATGCCGGTGTGGCGGCGAATGTCACCAAGATCGACGGTTCGATCGGCTATGTCGAATACGCGTACGCCAAGCAGAACAAGATGACCCACACCGCCATGGTCAATCGCGACGGCAAGACCGTGCAGCCCGACGACCTGACCTTCGCGGCGGCCGCCAACCGCGTCGACTGGAAGTCCGAGCCGGGCTTCGGGGTCAACCTGAACAATCAGCCCGGGGCGGATGCCTGGCCCATTACCTCGGCGAGCTTCATCCTGATGTATCGTGCGGCCGCGGATGCGAAGCGTTCCGCCGAAGCGCTGAAGTTCTTCAAGTGGGCTCTGAACAGCGGCCAGAAGCTCGCGGTCGATCTCGACTACGTGCCCCTGCCGCCGGCGGTGGTCAAGCTGATCGAGACCTCCTGGAACGAGATCCGTGACGCCGGCGGCAAGCCGGTGGCCAACTGATCCGCCCGGCTCCCGATCCTGACCCACCTGCGCGCGGCTTCCCCCGGGAAGCCGCGTTTCCGTCAACAGGGACCCTGGCATGCGCGCATCGGTACACACCCGAGACCTGAATCCGGAGGGTTCCTTGGACGAACTTTCAACCCGACCGACGGGTGCGGCGTCGCGGGAACTGGCAGCGCGTGTGGCGCGTTTCGCGACGCAGGACCGCGCGTTCAGGACGATCACCTTCTCGTTCGCGATGCTGGTGCTGCTGGCGCTGGCCGGCATCCTGCTGTCGCTGCTCACCCAGGCCTGGCCGGCCCTGCGCGATGCCGGGCCTGCCTTCTTCTATGGCACCACCTGGAGCCCCACCGACGATGTCTACGGGGCGGTGATCGCGATCTACGGCACGCTGGCCACGTCGGCGATCGCGCTCTTCTTCGCGGTGCCGATCAGCTTCGGCATCGCGATGTTCCTCACCGAGAGCTGCCCGGTGCCGCTGCGCCGGCCGCTGGGCACGGCCATCGAGCTGCTGGCGGGGGTGCCCTCCATCATCTACGGCATCTGGGGCCTGTTCGTGCTGGCGCCGCTGATCCAGACCTGGATCCAGCCGATGCTGATCGCCACCGGCCTGCCTTTCTTTGCCGGCCCGCCGCTGGGCGTGGGCATCTTCACCGCCGGCATGGTGCTGTCGCTGATGGTCATCCCCTTCACGGCCTCGGTCATGCGCGATGTCTTCGAGACCGTGCCCCCGGTGCTCAAGGAATCGGCCTACGGGCTGGGCTGCACCACCTGGGAGGTCGTTCGCAACATCGTGCTCCCCTACACCCGGGTGGGCGTGATCGGCGGCATCATGCTCGGGCTGGGGCGCGCGCTGGGCGAGACCATGGCGGTCACCTTCGTGATCGGCAACGCCAACCGGCTGGCCGCCAGCCTGTTCGCCCCCGGCAACTCCATCGCGTCCACCCTGGCCAATGAATTCGCCGAGGCCAGCCCCGACAAGCACATTCCGGCGCTCTTCGGTCTCGGTTTGCTCCTGTTCGCGATCACCTTCGTGGTGCTCGCGCTCGCCAAGACCCTGACCCGCCCCCGCGGCGACGCGGCGCGCCGCTGATCGGAAAGACCATGGATCAGCGCATCTACCGTCGCCGCCTCACCGTCAACCTGGTCGGCCTGACGCTCTCGACGCTGTCGATGGCGCTCGGCCTGATCGGTCTGCTGTGGATCCTCTGGACCCTGTTCTACAACGGCCTGTCGGCCTTCGGTCCCGACTTCTTCCTCAACAGCACCCCGGCGCCCGGCTCCGAAGGGGGAGGGCTGGCCAATGCGATCGTCGGCAGCCTGATGATGGTGGGCTTCGCCACCCTGGTGTCCACCCCCATCGGCATCCTGGCGGGGGTCTTCCTGGCCGAGTTCGGCCAGGAGTCGCGCTTTGCCTCGGCTACCCGCTTCGTGGTCGATGTGATGCTCTCGGCACCCTCGATCGTGATCGGGCTCTTCGTGTACGCCATCGCGGTGGCCACCGTGAAGCACTTTTCGGGCTGGGCGGGGTCGCTGGCGCTGTCGCTGATCGCGGTGCCGGTGGTGGTGCGCACCACCGAGAACATGCTCAACCTGGTCCCGGGCAGCCTGCGCGAGGCGGCCTTCGCGCTTGGCGCGCCGCGCTGGAAGGTGAGCCTCTCGGTCACGCTGCGGGCGGTGCGCGGCGGCGTGACCACCGGTGTGCTGCTGGCCATTGCGCGCATGATCGGCGAGACCGCGCCCCTGCTCTTCACCGCGCTCAACAACCAGTTCTTCAGCCTGGACATGGGTCAGCCGCTCGCCAATCTGCCGGTGGTGATCTACAACTTCGCCATGAGCCCGTACCCGGACTGGCAGAAGCTCGCCTGGGGTGGGGCCGCGCTGATCGCGCTGATCGTGCTCACCATCAACATCGCCGCCCGCCTGCTGTTCCGCGACAAGCTGCGTGCCTGAGAAAGACACATTCATGCCCGAGATCCTGGAAGCTCCCGTTCAGACGCCCGTCGCCGACAGCGTGATCCAGGTGCGCGATCTGGATTTCTACTACGGCAAGTTCCAGGGCCTGCGCAAGGTGAACCTGGACATCGCCCGGCGCAAGGTGACCGCCTTCATCGGGCCCTCGGGCTGCGGCAAGTCGACGCTGCTGCGCACCTTCAACCGGATGTTCGACCTCTATCCCGGCCAGCGTGCCGAGGGCAGCATCGTGTTCAACGGCAAGAACATCCTCGACAAGGATCAGGATGTGAACCTGCTGCGCGCCAAGGTCGGCATGGTCTTCCAGAAGCCCACGCCCTTCCCGATGTCGATCTTCGAGAACATCGCCTTCGGCATCCGGCTCTACGAGACCCTGTCATCGGCCGACATGGCCAACCGCGTGGAGTGGGCGCTGCGCAAGGCCGCGCTCTGGGAGGAGGTCAAGGACAAGCTCAACCAGAGCGGCCTGTCGCTCTCGGGCGGCCAGCAGCAGCGGCTGTGCATCGCGCGCACCGTGGCGGTCCGCCCCGATGTGCTGCTGCTCGACGAGCCCACCAGCGCCCTCGACCCGATCTCCACCGCCAAGGTCGAGGAACTGGTCAACGAGCTCAAGCTCGACTATTCGATCGCGATCGTGACCCACAACATGCAGCAGGCCGCGCGCATCTCGGACTACACCGCCTACATGTACCTCGGCGAGATGGTGGAGTTCGGCGAGACCAACCAGCTGTTCATCAAGCCCACCAAGAAGGCCACCGAGGACTACATCACCGGCCGCTTCGGCTGAAGGACGCAGCATGCCCACGGAACACACCCACAAGGCCTTCGACACCGACATCGACACCCTGCGCAGCTCGGTCACCACCATGGGCGGGCTGGTCGAGCGGCAGTTCGTGCGCGCAATCGACGCGGTGCGCTATGGCGATCTGCGTCGCGTGATGGATGTGCTCACCGACGAGGAAACCGTCAACCGCATGCATGTCGAGACCGACCTGCGCTGCAACCAGGTGATCGCCCGGCGTCAGCCCATCGCGGTGGACCTGCGTGAGACCATCGCCGTCATCCACAGCATCAACGATCTCGAGCGCATCGGCGACGAAGCCAAGAAGATCGCGCTCAAGGCCAAGGACTTCAACGGCCGGCCGTTGCCCATCGATCTCGACAAGATCCAGCGCATGGCCGATCTGGTGGTGGCCATGCTGGGTGCAGCCATCGACGCGTTCGTGCGGCACGACACCGCGGTGTCGGCCTCGCTCGCCGAGCGCGACCGCGCGGTCGACCAGTTGCGCGACGGCCTGATCGAGGAGCTGATCGCCACCATGGCGGCTGATTCGCGCTGCGTTTCCGATGCACTTGCCCTGGTCTTCATCGTGCAGTCGATCGAGCGGGTGGGCGATCACGCCAAGAACATCGCCGAGTATGTGGTGCAGATCGTCGAGGGCATCGACCCGCGTCATGGCCTTGCTATCGCGGTGCGCACCGGCGCGGCCTGAGGCGGCTGGCGGTATCCTTGCCTGACCGCGGGCGTGGCTGCGATCCCGCAGCGGCCCCTTCCGGAAGGTTGCCCCGATGCGACGTCGTCATCGTCTGCTTGCCCTGTTCTCCCTGCCCTGGCTGACCCGCTCGGCCCAGTCGCAGATCCGTCCGGCCGTGCCTGCCGCCAGCCCTGCCGCCGGCCAGCCGGCCAGCCCGGGCATCGAGCCGCTGCGCCTGACCGAGGCCCAATGGCGATCCCGGCTCACCCCCGCGCAGTTCCATGTGCTGCGCGAGGAAGGCACCGAGCGTCCCTTCACCAGCCCGCTCAACCAGGAGAAGCGCGCCGGGCGCTACCACTGCGCCGGCTGCGACCTGCCGCTGTTCTCCTCCCAGGCCAAGTACGACAGCGGCACCGGCTGGCCGAGCTTCCACACCGCGCTGCCCGGGGTGTTCACCCTGCACGCCGACCGCAAGCTCTTCGTGCTGCGCACCGAGTACCGCTGTGCGCGCTGCGAGGGCCATCACGGCCATGTTTTCGACGACGGTCCGCCGCCCACCGGCAAGCGCTACTGCAACAACGGTGTGGCGCTGCGCTTTGTCGAGGGGGCGGCATGAGGACCGCGCGTCGATGGCTGCTGGCCGCGGCGCTCGGCCTGGTCAGCGCGCTCGCGCTCGCGCAGACCCGCCCCGCCGCCTCCGCGGGCACGACGGGATCGGCTGCGTCCCCGGCCGCGGCCACCGCGGGTGCCGGCACCGCCCGGGCCATCTTCGCCGGCGGCTGCTTCTGGTGCGTGGAGGCCGATTTCGATAAGGTGCCCGGTGTGCTGGCCACGGTGTCCGGCTATACCGGTGGCACGGTGCCCAACCCCACCTATGAACAGGTCTCGCGCAAGACCACCGGCCATACCGAGGCGGTGGAGATCACCTTCGACCCTGCCCGCGTAAGCTATGCGCAGCTCGTGGAGTACTTCTGGCGCACCATCGATCCCACCGTGCGCGACCGGCAGTTCTGCGATGTGGGCTCGCCCTACCGCACCGCGATCTTCGCGCTCGACGAGGAGCAGCTTCGCATCGCCCGGGCCTCGCTGGCGGCGCTCGAGAAGGCTCGGCCCTTCAAGGAGCCGGTGGTCACCCCGGTGCTGCCCGCGGCCCCGTTCTACCCGGCCGAGGAGTACCACCAGGACTACTACCGCCGTAATCCGGTGCGCTACGACTACTACCGCAGCGCCTGCGGCCGTGATGCCCGCCTGCGCGCGCTCTGGGGCGAGCAGGCCGGCAAGTTTCCGGGGAAGTGAGCGTGAGCGCCCCGCTGCCGCGTCCCGAGCCGGTGGAAACCGGCCGCCCTGACGGCGTACTGGTGGTGCATGCCAACGCGCCCGACGAGGCCTGCGCCCAGGCGATCGCGCAGGCGCTGGTCAGCGAAGGGCTGGCCGCCTGCGTGAACATTGCGGGCCCGATGCAGTCGGTCTACCGGTGGCGCGGCGAGGTGGTCAATGCCACCGAGGTGGCGCTGGTCATCAAGACCGCGGCCTCGCGCTTTCCCGAGATGGCCGCCCGCCTCAAGGCGCTGCACCCCCACGAGGTGCCCGAGATCATGGCGGTGCGCCCGGCCATGGCCTTGCCGGCCTACGCGGCCTGGGTGGTGGCCGAGACCCGGCGGCCGCGGGCCTGACCCGCCGGCCCGACGCAGTCAGGGTTGGCGGGCAGCCCGCGAGCAGGCTGCCTTGCAGACCCCGGGGCGGTGAGCCTGCTGCCTCAGAAGAAGCCGGCGTTGAGCCACTCCGCGGCGATGGCGGGCTTGCCGCCGCCCTCGATCTCGATGGTCACCTCCCAGGTGGCGTTCCAGCGATCACCGGGCTTGGCCTCGAAGTCCTTCAGGCGGAAGCGGCCGCGCACCCGCGAGCCGGCCTTGACCGGGGCCACGAATCGCAGCCGGTTGAAGCCATAGTTGACGCCCGACTTCGTGCCCTCGACGGCGGGGCAGACCTGATAGCCCATCTGCGCGAGCAGCGACAGCGTGAGAAAGCCGTGGGCGATCGTGCCGCCGTACGGGGTCTCCTTCGCGGCGCGAACCGGATCGGTGTGGATGAAATACTCGTCTTCGGTCAGCGTGGCGAAGGCCGAGATGCGGGCCTGATCGAGCAGCATCCAGTCCGAGGTGCCGAAGTCGCTGCCGATGCGCTCGCGCATCTGCTCCGGAGTGGCCCGCGAGCGGGTATTGACGCCATCCATCGCCTGTCTCCCTGGGGTTGGTCGGCAGCCGCGTGGCGCCGGTTGATATCCGGGCGATCTTAGCGTGCGGCTCGGATGCCCGGCGTTCCCGAAAGGACGGGCCGGAACGCGGCCGGCGCCATGGCCGGGTGCCGCTGATGCCCTTCGGTCTGCCGCCGACACCCCGCTTGCCGACCACCCATCGGCGATTGCCCGTGCTTCATCACCGAGGCTTTGACCCGCCCCGGTGCCGGCGGGTGAAATGGGCGGGTCATGCTGAAGAAAATTCCGAGCGCCGATCTCAGGCCTGGCATGTTCGTCCAGTCCTTCGAGGGCTCCTGGCTGAACCACCCATTCTGGAAGACCAAGTTCCTGGTCGAGGACCAGGCACTGGTGGCGACCATTCGGGAGGCCGGCGTCAAGCATCTCTGGATCGACGAGAGCAAGAGCCGGGTCATCGGTGGCGCCTCGACCGAAAAGCCCCCGACTGCCCCCGCGCCCCTCTTCGCCGCCCCGCCCCGGCCGGCCGCTTCGCCGAAGCTGGCCCTGGAACAGCGGGTCGAACTCGAGGTGGAGGTGCACAAGGCCGCCCAACTGGTCAACCGCATGCGCGGCGAGGTCACCACGCTGTTCACCGAGGTGCGCATGGGCAAGGCCATGGAGGTCGACCAGGTGCTGCCTTTCGTGGAGGAGGTCTCGGCCTCGGTGCAGCGCAATTCGGTGGCCCTGGTGAGCCTTGCCCGGCTCAAGACCAAGGACGACTACACCTTCATGCACTCGGTGTCGGTGTGCGCGCTCATGGTGGCGCTTTCCCGTCAGATCGGCCTGGGCGAGGAGGAAACCCGCCAGGCTGGCGTGGCCGGCATGCTGCATGACATCGGCAAGATGGCCATCCCGCTCGACATCCTCAACAAGCCCGGCTCGCTCACCGACAACGAGTTCGCGGTGGTGCGCAGGCATCCCGAGCAGGGCTTTGCCATGCTCAGCGAGTGCAAGGGCCTGGGCGAGGTGCCGCTCGATGTCTGCCTGCACCACCATGAAAAGATGGACGGCAGCGGCTACCCCAAGGGCCTGTCGGGTGAGCAGATCACCCGCATGGCGCGCATGGGCGCGATCTGCGATGTCTATGACGCCATCACCTCCACCCGGGCCTACAAGCAGGCCTGGGATCCGTCGGCCTCCATCCAGCGCATGTCGCAGTGGAAGGGCTCCTTCGATCCGGAGCTTTTCCAGTCCTTCGTGCGCTGCATCGGCATCTACCCGGTAGGTACCCTCGTCAAGCTCGAATCCGGCAAGATGGGCGTGGTCATCGATCAGAACCCGCGCAGCCTGATCAAGCCGCGGGTGAAGGTCTTCTACTCCACCACCACCGGCATGCCGGTGAACCGGTATGTGCTCGACCTGGCCTCGCCCGATTGCAGCGACAAGATCGTGTCGCGCGAACTCGCCGAGAAGTGGGGCTTCGAGAACCTGCAGGACCTCTGGATGGGCAACGCCTAGCCTCGCGTGTTCCGCAGTTTCTTCCTCAGCCGGCGCTGGTTCGTCTGGTCGGGTCCTGGCACCGCGCTGATCCTGTTGGCCAGCTGGTACAAGGTGGAACTCGATGTCCGGATCAACGCGTGGTTCGGCGACTTCTACAACCTCGTTCAGAAGGCGCTGGGCACGCCGGGCAGCGTGGCGATCGATGCCTACTGGGGTCAGATCGCCAGCTTCGCCAAGCTGGCCGCGGTGTTCGTGCTGGTCTCGGTACTGCTTGACTTCCTGGTCAAGCACTATGTGTTCCGCTGGCGCCAGGCCATGAACGATTTCTATGTCGTTCACTGGGCGCGGGTGCGCGGCATCGAGGGCGCTTCGCAGCGGGTGCAGGAGGACACCATGCGCTTCGCCCGGCTGATGGAAGGCCTCGGCGTGAGCTTCATGGACAGCGTTCTGACCCTGGTCGCCTTCCTGCCCATCCTCTGGACGCTGTCGGCCAATGTCACCGAGCTGCCCTGGCTGGGCCGGGTGGAGCACTCGCTGGTCTGGGTGGCGATCGCCTTTGCGCTGGCGGGCACGGTGCTGATGGCGCTGATCGGCATCCGTCTGCCCGGTCTGGAGTTCCACAACCAGCGGGTGGAGGCGGCCTACCGCAAGGAGCTGGTCTATGGCGAGGATCAGCCCGAGCGCGCCGCGCCGGCCACCCTGCGCGGGCTCTTCGACGCGGTGCGCCGCAACTACTTCCGGCTCTTCTTCCACTACCTCTACTTCGATGTGGCGAAATGGTCGTACCTGCAGTTCGCGGTGCTGGTGCCCTACATCGCGTTAGGACCCACCCTGGTGGGCGGCGTCATCACGCTGGGCCTGATGCAGCAGATCGTGCGGGCTTTCGAGCGGGTGCAGCATTCCTTCCATTACCTGGTCAACAGCTGGTCGACCATCGTCGAGCTGATCTCGGTCTACAAGCGGCTGCGCGAGTTCGAGCGCCGCATCACCGCCGCGCCGGGGCTGGCGCCATGAACCGCGCCGACGCCCTGCGCCCGGTGGATGACGCGGCGCGCGCGCAGGCCACGGCGCTGCTGGCGGCTGCGCGTCACGGCGCGCTGGCCGCGCTCGAGCCGGGCAGCGGCCACCCCCTGGCCAGCCGGGTGGCGCTGGTGGCCGAGGCCGACGGCGCGCTGATCATCCTCATCTCCACGCTCGCCGCCCACACCGGGGCGCTGCAGGCCGACCCGCGCTGCTCGGTGCTGATCGGCGAGCCGGGCGCCGGTGACCCGCTCGCCCATCCCCGGCTCAGTCTTGCCGGTCGGGCCCGGATGCTGGAGCGCGACTCGGCCAAGGGCCAGGCTGCGCGCGAGCGTTACCTCCAGGCGCACCCGAAGGCGGCGCTCTATGCGGATTTCGGTGACTTCGCCTTCTGGCGCATCGAGCCCCTGCGGGCCAGCCTGAATGCCGGATTCGGCCGCGCCCACGAGTTCAGCGCGGAAGATCTTCGGCCGATCAGGGCAGCAGACGGTCCGACTCGTCCTTGAGCTGCGTGCCGGTGCCGCCGATGGCGCGCGCCCGTTGCAGCAGCCACCAGAGCTTGTGGGCGGCGGCCTCGATCGACAGGCCTTCGGCCCGGATGTTCGAGAGGCAGTTGCGCTCGGCATCCATGCGGCCCACCCGCGGCTGCGCGGTGAGGTAGACACCCAGGCTGTCGGGTGAGCCCAGGCCGGGGCGCTCGCCGATCAGCACCGCCACGAAGCCCGCGCCCAGCGCCTCACCGACCGCATCGCCCAGCGCGACCCGGGCCTGGGTGGCGATCACCAGCGGCCCGATCGACCAGCCCGGCGGCTTGAGCGCCAGGGCCTGCCGCACCAGGGGCGCCGCGTGGCGCTGCAGGGCAAGCGCCGACAGGCCATCGCCCAGCATGAACACCAGGTCGGGCGCGGGCTGGCCAGCCGCTGTCACACGCAGCGACGCGGCATCGTCCGGGTGCAGCCGGCGGCCGAGGTCGGGTCTGAGCAGGTAACGGTGACGATCGGGCGCGGCGCTGCGCACCTGCTTCACCGGGGGCATGCACTCGCCGGCGAGCGCTTGCCGCAGCACCTCGGCATCGAGCGCGCAGTGCACCGCGTCGCGGGCCTGGGCATGGGCCAGGCCGAATCGCAGCACCTCGGCGGTAGGCAGGCTGGTGCCGCTGCGGCCGAGCGCGATGCGGGCCGGGGTGAAGGCCCGCAGTTCGGCCCAGGGGTCGGGCCTTGCCGGCGCCGCGGCAGCGCGCGCGTCATCGGGCCTGACCGTCGGCGCGGCGGTGTCGGGTTGCGGCTGGTTCATCGCAACATCGGCAGCTGACGCAGCGCCGCCAGCGCGGGGTGGTCGGGATCGGCGGGGAGCAACTCGCCCTGCGCGTTGGTCAGGCCCATGGCCTGCAGCCAGGCCTCGAACTCCGGCGCCCGCTTCAGGCCGAGCAGCCGGCGCAGGTAGAGCGCGTCGTGAAAGGAGGTGCTCTGGTAGTTGAGCATGATGTCGTCGGCGCCCGGCACGCCCATCATGAAAGTGAGGCCGGCCGAGCCCAGCAGGGTGAGCAGGGTGTCGACATCATCCTGGTCGGCCTCGGCATGGTTGGTGTAGCAGACATCGCAGCCGAGCGGCACGCCCATCAGCTTGCCGCAGAAGTGGTCTTCGAGGCCGGCGCGGATGATCTGCTTGCCGTCGTAGAGGTACTCCGGTCCGATGAAGCCGACCACGGTGTTGGTGAGCAGCGGCGAGAACTCGCGGGCCACCGCATAGGCGCGGGCCTCGCAGGTCTGCTGGTCGAGGCCGTGATGCGCGTCGGCCGACAGCGCGCTGCCCTGGCCGGTCTCGAAGTACATGACATTCTCGCCCACGGTGCCCCGGCGCAGGGACAGCGCCGCATCGCGGGCTTCACGCAGCAGCCCGAGGTGGATGCCGAAGCCGCGGTTGGCCTTCTCGGTGCCGGCGATCGACTGGAAGACCAGATCCACGGGCGCGCCGCGTTCGATCAGCGCCAGGGTGTTGGTGACATGGGTGAGCACGCAGGACTGGGTGGGCGCCTGCAGCCTGCCGATGAGCTCATCGAGCGCGTGCACCAGACCCGCAAGCTCGCCGAGGTTGTCGCCCACCGGATTCACGCCGATCACCGCATCGCCCGCGCCATAGAGCAGGCCATCGACGATCGAGGCCGCCACCCCCCGCAGGTCATCGGTGGGGTGGTTGGGCTGCAGTCGCACCGCCAGCCGGCCCGGCAGGCCGATGGTGTCGCGAAAGGCGGTCAGCACCCGGCATCGGGAGGCCACCAGGATCAGGTCCTGGTTGCGCATCAGCTTGCTCACCGCGGCGGCCATCTCGGGCGTGATGCCCCGCTGGAGCCGGGCAAGCGCTGCGGTGTCGGCCTGGTCGCCAAGCAGCCAGTCGCGGAACTCGCCGACCGTGAACGAGGCCACGGGTGCGAAGGCCGCCGTATCGTGGCTGTCGAGGATCAGTCGGGTGACCTCGTCGTCCTCGTAGGGAATGAGCGCCTCCTGCAGGAAGCGCGAGAGCGGCACATCGGCCAGGCACAGTCGCGCCGCCATGCGCTCCTCGGCACTCTCGGCGGCCACTCCGGCGAGCAGGTCGCCGGAGCGCGCGGGCGAGGCGCGGGCCAGCACCGCCGCGAGATTCTCGAAGCGGTAGGCCCGTGCGCCGATGCTCTGGCGGTAGCTCATGAATGGGCTCCTCGGGCGGCGATCATCGGGCGTTGCCAGCGTCCGGTCAGCGTGGCGCCAGCACCAGCTCGCGGGCGAGCCGGTTGTGCCGTTCCACCAGCGGGCCGGCCTCGACCGTGGCGAGTTCGCCGTCGATGACCACCTGGCGGCCATTGACCAGCACCTGGTCGGCGCGCGTGCTGGCGCACAGCAGCAGCGAGGCCACCGGATCGTGAACCGCGCCGCCGGCCATCTCGAGGGTGTCGAGGCGGAACATCGCGAGATCGGCGCACAGCCCTGGCGCGATGCGCCCGATGTCGTCGCGGCCGAGCACCTGCGCGCCGCCCCGGGTGGCCACGCGCAGCGCATCGCGCGCGGTCATCTCGGCGGGGCCGAGATCGCAGCCGAAGAAACGCCGGCCGTCGCGCAGCTCGGGCGGCCGCATGGCGCGCCCCACGCGGGCCAGCAGCATGGCCTGACGGGCCTCGTTGACCATGTGGCCGGCGTCGTTGCTGGCGCTGCCATCCACGCCAAGGCCCACCGGCACGCCGGCATCGAGCATGCGCCGGATGGGCGCGATGCCGCTGGCCAGCCGCATGTTGCTGCAGGGGCAGTGGGCCACGCCGGTGCGGGTGGCGGCAAAGAGCGAGATGCCTTCGTCGTCGAGCTTCACGCAGTGGGCATGCCAGACATCGTCGCCCACCCAGTCGACATCGCGCATGTAGTCGATCGGGCTGCGGCCGAAGGTCTCCAGGCTGTAGGCGACATCGTGGTCGTTCTCGGCGAGGTGGGTGTGCAGGCGCACCCCGTTGGCGCCGAAACGGCCCCGGTAGGATCGCGCCAGCGCGGCCGACTCGCGCATCAGCGCCGGCGTGACGGTGAAGGGCGAGCAGGGCGCCACGGCGATGCGCAGCATGGCGCCGTGGCTGGGGTCATGCCAGGTCTCGATCAGGCGCTGGCACTCGGCCAGCACCTCGGACTCGTTCTCGATCAGCCGGTCGGGCGCGAGGCCGCCCTTGCTTTCGCCCATGCTCACGCTGCCGCGCGAGGCCACGAAGCGCATCCCGATCTCCTGCGCGGCGCGGATGCTGTCCTCGAGGTTGACCTTGCCCTGGCGGCTGCGCGGGTAGAGGTAGAGGTGGTCGCTGCTGGTGGTGCAGCCGCTCAGCAGCAGCTCGGCCATGGCCAGTTGCGTGGCGGTGTGCACCATCTCGGGGGTGAGATTGGCCCAGATCGGGTAGAGCTGGCGCAGCCAGGCGAAGAGCTCGGCATCCTGCGCCGCCGGCACCGCCCGGGTCAGGCACTGGAACATGTGGTGGTGCGTGTTGACCATGCCCGGCATCACCAGGTGGCGGCTGGCGTCGATCACGGTATCGGCCTGATCGGCCAGGGCCTCGGCCGGCCCGACCGCCTCGATCAGGTTGCCGCGCACCAGGATGGACGCATCGCGCAGTTCGCCCAGCGTGTCGTCCATGGTGGCCACGCAGCGGGCGTTGCGGATCAGCACGGTGGACTTGCCCTGGGCGGGGTCGGTGGACATGGGGTCTCCGGGGAAATCTTGGGGGGGGGGGCGGGGGTGGCGGGATGGGGCTGGCGGTGTGGCCGCGCGCATGGCCGGGCACGCAGCCGGAGATGTTGGCATGCCCCCGGCAAGCCGCCGCCAGTCTCCGAGTACCGCGCGGGCATTCGTTTGAGGCTTGCCAGCCGAGGACCGCTGGGTTAGCGTCGACAACGACCATGACGCGCATGGCACGCGCCTGCACATCACTCAAGAACCCGGGATGGACACGCAGGACAGTCTCTTCGGACGCCTGGAGCAGCTCAACGACGTCGGGGCCTCGCTCTCGGGCGAGCGCAACCTCGACCGCCTTCTGGAGAAGATCCTGCAGGCGGCGATGTCGATCACCCATGCCGACGGGGGCACGCTTTACACGGTGTCCGATGACCAGCGCCATCTGCAGTTTCGCATCGTGCGCACGCTCTCGATGGGCATTGCCTTCGGGGGCAGCTCATCGGCCTCCTTGCCGCCGCAGTTCACCGACCTGCCGCTCTACATGGAGGACGGCAGCCCCAACGACCACATGGTGGCGGCCCATGTGGTGATCACCGGCGCCACCGCCAACATCGCCGACGCCTATACCGACGAGAACTTCGACTTCTCCGGCACCATCCGTTTCGATCGGGCCACCGGCTACCGTTCCCGGTCTTTCCTGACCGTGCCGCTGCGCGACCACGAGTCGACCATCATCGGCGTGCTGCAGCTGATCAATGCCACCCACCCTGCCTCGGGCGAGGTGCATCCCTTCTCCACCGCCGACCAGCGGCTGGCCGAGTCGCTCGCCTCGCAGGCAGCGGTGGCGCTCACCAACCGCCGGCTGATGCTGCAGCTCGAGAACCTCTTCGAGGCCTTCGTCAAGCTGATCGACGACGCCATCGACGAGAAATCCGCCTACACCGGCGGCCATTGCGAGCGGGTGCCCGAGCTGACCATGATGCTGGCCGAGGCGGTCAACCAGACCACCGAGGGTCCGCTTGCCGGCTTCCAGCTCACCGACAAGGACCGCTACGAGCTGCGCATCGCGGCCCTGCTCCATGACTGCGGCAAGGTCACCACGCCGGTGCATGTGGTCGACAAGGCCACCAAGCTGCAGACCATCTTCGATCGCATCGAGCTGCTCGACACCCGGTTCGAGGTCGTGGCTCGTGATGCCGAGATCGCGGCGCTGCGGGCTGTCGCGGCCGGCCTGCCGGCCGCGCAGGCGCAGGCCGAACTGGATCGGGTCCGGCATCGGATCCAGGACGACCGGCAGTTCCTGCATCGCGTGAATCAGGGCGGCGAGAGCCTCGATGACGCGTCGGTGCAGCGCATCGGCGAGATCAGCGAGCGCTATCCCTGGACCGATGCCGCCGGCCAACGGCGGCCCTTCCTCACCACCGACGAGATCGAGAACCTGGGCATCCGGGCGGGCACGCTCACCGCGAGCGAGCGCGAGGTGATCAACCACCACATCGTGTCCACCATCCACATGCTCGAGAACCTGCCCTGGCCCAGGCATCTGGCCAATGTGCCCGAGTACGCGGGTGGCCACCATGAACGCATGGATGGCAAGGGCTATCCGCGAGGCCTCACCCGTGAGCAGATGAGCGTGCAGGCCCGCATCATGGGCATTGCCGACATCTTCGAGGCGCTCACCGCCGCCGACCGTCCCTACAAGCCCTCGATGAAGCTCTCGCAGGCGCTGGCCATCATGCAGCGCTTCCGCGACAACGGGCACATCGATCCGGACCTCTACGAGGTGTTCCTCGCCAAGGGCGTGCCGCGGCAGTACGGCGAGCGTTTTCTGAAGCCCGAGCAGATCGACATCTAGGCCTGGCGGCGGCCTACTTGGTCTCGAAGGTGTGCACGCCGTCCCAATCGGCGGGCGGCGGCGAGACCAGATACTGCTCGCAGCGCTTGATCCACACCGCATGCAGTTCGCTGTGCAGGGCGGCATCGGGCGCGTCCTGCAGCGCCTGCCACTGCGCGCGAGCCTCGCCGAAGTCGCGTGCCAGGTAGCGGGCCAGCGCTGCCTCGTGCCTGCGCACCATCTCGCGCTGCGTGTCCGTGGCTTCATCGGTGCGGCACAGCGGCTCGTGGATGGCCAGCGGGGTGTCGCGGCCCTTCACCCGCACCAGGTCGAGCTGGCGCCACAGGAACGGCTCGGCGGCGGCCAGACGCACCGACTCTCCTGCCACGATCTGCGCACCGTAGGCCTTGGTCAGTCCTTCCAGGCGCGAGGCGGTGTTCACCGTGTCGCCCATCACCGTGTAGGCCATGCGGTAGGCCGAGCCCATGTTGCCCACCACCGCGCGCCCGGTGTGCAGCCCGATGCCGATCGCGATGGTGGCTCCCGGTGGCAGGCTCAGTCGCGGCACCAGCCGAGCGAGCGAGCGCTGCATGTCGAGGGCCGCCGCCACGCCTGCCGCGGCGTGGTCGGGGCGGGCCACCGGCGCGCCCCAGAAGGCCATGACGCAGTCGCCGATGTACTTGTCGATGGTGCCGAGGTGGTCGGCGCGGATCACCCGCGACAGGTCGGTGAGCAGGGCATTCATCAGCTCGCCGAGCGCGGTGGGCTCCAGCTTCTCGGAGATGGTGGTGAAGCCGCGCACATCGGCGAACATCACGGTGAGCTCCGCCGCACGGCCCGACATGCTGTACCGGTCGGGGTCTTCATTCATCTCGTTGACCAGTTCGGGCGGCACATACTGGCCGAAGAGCCGGTTGATCGAGCTGCGCCCACGAAGCTCCAGCAGATAGCCGAGTGCGCCCAGCGCCACGAACAGCACGCCGATCTGCACCAGCGGCACGGCCACCGGCAGCACCAGCCGATCGTGCCGCCACACCCACCAGCCCAGCGACCACACCGCCAGCGCCAGCGCCGCAGCGGTCGCCACGAAGCGCGCCGGGCGCAGGCGCCAGGCGCCGGCCATCATGCCCAGCGCCACGCACCAGACCAGGCTGAGCACGGCTGCATCGGTGTAGTGGGGCCGGCTGGGCAGGCGCGCATCGAGCGCACCCTGCAGCCAGGACACATGCAGTTCGGTGCCGGGCTGGTTGGTGTCCACCGGGGTGGCGCGGCTGTCTCGCAGACCCGGCGCGGTGGGGCCGAACACCACCACTCGGCCGCGCATCAGATCGGGCGGCATGCGGCCCTCGAGCATGTCGAGCACCGACACCGTGGGCACGCTGCCGCGCCCGCCAAAGAAGGGCAGCATCGATCGTGCCTGCTCGTCGATCGGCAACCGGTAGGGCCCCAGGGTGATGGTTTCGGCGACCGGCTGCCCGCGCAGTGTGGTGGCCTGGCCGAAGTCCACCTGCGCCTGGTCGCCCGCCACGATGGTGAGCGCGGCCAGCATCAGCGAGGGATAGAGCATGCCCTCGTTCTCGATGAGCAGCGGCAGGCGGCGTGTGACCCCGTCGGCGTCCACCGCCGGGTTCATGTGTCCGGCCCTGCCGGCGGCCTGCACCAGCGAGGCGAGATTGGCGCCGTAGCCGTCACCGCGCGGCGGAAACACCCCGGACTGGTGGGCGATGTCCGCGGGCAGCCAGGGGTCGGGCAGGGCACCCACCCGCTGACTGGCGTCGTTGGTGAAGTAGTGGCCGAGCACCACCGGCCGGCCGGCCAGCACCCGGGCCAGGGCGGCATCGCGGTCGAGTTCAACCAGCAGGTCGCGCATCCGGGCGCCCAGGACCGAGTCCTCGGCGCCCGGGGTTCTCGCCAGTCGCTCGCGGATGCGATCGGCATCACTGCGGTCGGGCTCGGCAAACACCATGTCGAAGGCGATCGCCCGTGCGCCGTGCTGGTCGATGACCGCCTGCACCACCTGCGCGATGCGGTCTCGTGGCCATGGCCACTGGCCGATCCTCTGCAGGCTTGCCTCGTCCAGCGCGAGCAGCGTGACCTTGGGTGTCCCCGTGAATTGGAGGGTTGATCGCACCCAATTGTCGTGAATGAACAGGTCGAGTCTTTGCAACACTGGGGGTGTGAGGCCCTGGGTGATCAACCAGGTCAGCACCAGCGTGACCAGCAGCGTGCTTGCCGCCGAAGCGAGCAGCGCCACGCCCCTCGGAGTGAATTTCTTGGCAATGCCGAATGTCATCACCGGCCATGATGCCGGCACAGCGCCGGCCGCGAAAGCGGCGGGTGTCGGCATGGCCGTTGCCGGTCGATCGGCGGGGCTGCTGCTCGCCGCGCTCATCGGGCTGGCCCCGCCGGTGATGGCCCGGGCCCAGTCGAATCCGCAGGGACCGCTACCGGTCATGCCCGCCTCCGGTCCTGCGCCAGTGGCTGCGCCTGCACCTGCGCCGGCGACGCCATCGGCGCCAGTCGAGCCACGCTTCCGGATCGCCCGCTACCAGATCGAAGGCGCCACCCTCGTGCCGCTGCCCGCCCTGCAGGCCGCGGTGGCCGGCTTCACGGGCGATGGGCGGCGCTTTTCCGACATCGAACTCGCCCAGGAGGCGATTCGCGAGGCCTATGGCCGCGCCGGCATCACCGCGGTGCGCGTCCTGCTGCCGGAGCAGACCATCGAGTCGGGGCTGGTGCGCCTGCAGGTCGAGGAACTCAGACTTGGCAAGCTCGAGGTCGCGGGCGCGCGCCACCGCAGCCTTGCCAATCAGCGCCGTGCCGTGCCCTCGCTGCGTGAAGGGGCCACGCCGTCCGATACCCTCATCGGCGACGAACTGCGATTGGCCAATGAGAACCCCGGTCGCTACATGCAGGTCACCTTCCGCACCGAGGATGACGGTGCGCTCGCCGGCACCCTGCGCACCAGCGATCTGCCGCCGGTGGCCGGTCAGGTCACCCTGGACAACACCGGCTCGCCCAGTACCGGGCAGTGGCGGGTCGGGGCGGCGGTGCAGCACCACAACCTGCTCGATCGCGACATCGTCGGCACCGCGCAGGCGATCACCTCGCCGGGGCGCGAACACAATGTCCAGATCGCGTCTGTCGGGTTGAGAGTGCCCGTTTATCGGCTCAAATGGCTGCTCGATGGCAGCTTGTTGCACTCGAATGTCGATTCGGGCACGTTGAGGACAGCCGCCGGGGACTACTTCATGTCCAGCGGCGGCAACACACTCAGCCTGCGTGCCACCCGGCTTCTGCCGCGGTTGGGCGCGTGGGATCCGAGGTTCTCGTTCGGGCTGGACATCAAGCAGGTCAACAGTCGTGTTGCCACGGTCACCGATGGACCCAGCCTCATCCCCAGCGTCGTCCTGCGGCCGCTTTCGCTCAGCTACAGCGCCAGTCGCCGGGAAGACCGCTGGTCGGTGTTCGGCCTGGCCAGCTACAGCCGCAACCTGCCGGGCAGCGGGCGCAGCGACGCCTCGGTCTTCCAGGAGCCCGGGCTTCGCGCGGGCGCCAACCCCTACTACGGCATCACCCGCTGGAGCCTGGGCGGCTCGGTCTCGGTCCGAACCAACACGCTGCTTGCCTCCTGGAGCGGTCAGTGGACCCGCGATGCGCTGGTACCGGCCGAGCAGTTCGCCATTGGCGGTGACGGCTCGGTGCGCGGGTTCAGCAGTCGGGTGGCGGCGGGTGATCGTGGCCAGCGCTTCTCGCTCGAGATGCAGTCGCCGATGCGCCCGGTCCAGACCAACCCTGGCACCGACTTCGGCTGGCAGGTGTTCTCCGATACCGCTGCGGTCCAGCGCAACAACGCGCTGGCTGGCGAGAAGGAACGCTATCTGCTCTCCAGCCTCGGCGGTGGCATCCGTCTGGCGTGGCGGCACGGCATGTCCTTGCGCCTGGACTCCGGCTTCGTTCTTCAGGGCGATGGTCTGTCCACCCCCGGCGATGTCTTCCTGCACATGGCCATGAGCTATGGGTTCTGACCTTGGACACTCCCGCTCCCGGACCCGCCTGAACCGCCCTCAGCACCCGGCGGCGGCGCGGCCGCCGTCCCGCCCCTGGCGGATGGGGCTTCTCGCGGGGGCGATCGCGGCGATCGGCGCGCCGGCCTGGGCCAACCCCAGCGGTGCGCAGGTGGTCCAGGGAAGCGCCACGCTGCAGCGCAACGGCGCCACACTGAGCGTCACCACCAGCAACGGCGCGGTCATCCACTGGAACCAGTTCAACATCGGCGTGGGGGAGACCACCCGGTTCATCCAGCCCAGCGCTGCCAGCCAGGTGCTCAACCGCGTGGTGTCGGGTGCGCCCAGCGAGATCCTCGGCCGGCTCGAGTCCAATGGCCGGGTGTTCCTGATCAACCCCAGCGGCGTGGCCTTCGGACGCGGCGCGCAGGTGGATGTGGGCGCCCTGGTGGTGTCCACGCTCAGGCTGAGCAACGAGGACTTCGCCGCTGGCCGCATGAACTTCGGTGGCACCGCCGCCGAGAACCGCGCCGCTGGCGCCATCCGCAACGAGGGCAGCATCCGCACCGCCTCGGGCGGTCTGGTCTACCTGGTGGCGCCGCAGGTCGAGAACAGCGGGATCATCCACTCGCCCGAGGGACAGGTGCTGCTCGCGGCAGGTCACCGGGTTTCCCTGGTCAATCCGCAGGCGCCCGAGGTGTCCTGGGAGGTGTCGGCGCCCGAGTCCGCGGCCATCAACCTCGGCGAGGTGGTGGCCCGTCGCATCGGCCTGCACGGCCAGCTCGTGAGGAATGCCGGCGTGCTCCAGGCCACCCCCGCGGTGGTCGGCGAGGATGGCCGCATCACGCTGCGCGCGCAGCGCCGGGTCGAACAGACCGCCACCGGTCAGATGGTGGCCAGCGGCGTTGATGCCCAGGGTCGCCGCAAGGGTGGCGAGATCGACATCCAGGCCGGCGAGCAGGTCAGCCTGCAGGGCCGTATCGATGCCAGCGCCACGGCGGCCGTGCAGCTTCCGGTTGCGACGCCATTGGCGGGTGCCGGCAGCATGGCCGGCGCGGGGCCATCCGGCGCAGGGGGCGCGAGTCAGGTCGGGGTGGCGGCCGTGGAATCGACGGGCGCGGGCGCGCCTGCCGCGAACGCGTCCCTGGCTGTGTCGTCACCTGCCCCGTCATTGGGTGCGGCGGTGGGAAGCGCATCGGTTCAGATCGCGTCCCCGCCGGCTGCGGCTGAGGTCCAGCCGACCGGTGCGGCTACCGAGCCTGCCGTGTCCGCGCCACCGAGCTCTGGCGCGTCCTCGGGTGCCCTGCCCATGGCGGTTCCCGTGTCGGCCCCGGCGCCGGCTCCCGCGCCGTCACCGCCTGCGCCGCAGCCCGACCCGCGAAACCTGCTGGCAGGCGGCGTGGTGGGCACCGGTGGCCGGGTGCGGGTGATGGGGCGCGAGATCGTGCTCGGCGAGACCCTCAGCATCGATGTGACCGGCCCGGCGGGTGGCGGCACGGTGCTGGTCGGCGGTGATGTGCAGGGCGCGAGTGCCGGTGCGCCCAACGCCGAGTGGCTGCTGATGGCCCGCGGA
>CAIZPE010000007.1 GCA_903934795.1 uncultured bacterium
CCGCACTGGCCGACGCCGCGGCGACCGGCAGGGCAGCGACCGGGACGGCAGGCGCCGGGTGCGCGCCGTCAGTCCAGGCTCGGCTGAAGGCCTCGATCGGCCCATCGGCCGCCGCCCAGTCGGGCTGTCGCCGCCAGGCGAGAAAGGCCTCGAGCTTGGCCCGATGGGCGCCGTCGGCCTGGCGGTAGGGCTGCCAGATCATGGGTCGGCCGGCCCACAAGGCGCGGATCCAGGAGTCTTCCCCCCGTACCAGGTTCAGGTCGCAGCTCCAGAGCAGGCGGTCATAGTCGTCGATGTCGAGCCATGCCGGTCGGGCCAGCACGAGCTGGCCGTGGCGGCTGCAGACGCCGTCGCCGACATCGGCCGCGGGTGCCGAATCGATGGGGCTGGCCGCATCGACCCGGCTTGCCGCGTCGGCTGCACTCATGGCGGCATGGACGGCGGTCTGCCCGCGCGAAGCAGCGGCCCACTCGGCGAGGAAGGCCGACAGCGCGGCCTCGGCCACGCCCCTTGGAACGATCACCAGGGTAGGAGCCGGTCCGCCGGCGATGCGTCGCAGCAGCGGCAGCAGCGGCGCATCGGGATAGCAGAAGACCGACACGCGCCGCCCGGGCAGGGCGGGCAGGCCCATCTTCCGCCACCAGCGCGCCGCGTCGTCACCGTTTCGGAAGGCGTCGCGGCGGGCGAGCAGATCGCCCTCGCGCAGCAGCCCGCCGGTACTTGGGCGGAAGCCTGGAAAGAAGAAGTGCTCGCGCGCGCCGTCGGCCGGTTTGATGGCGGTCAGCCCGTGGCAGCCGTCCACCCAGGTTTCGGCGCTGAGGTACTCGAGGTTGATCCAGAGCGGGCGGGCGGGCGCGCCGGCCAGTCGCGCGCGCAGCCCCGGTGGTGGCTCGCAACCGAAGGCGCAGACCACGATGTCGGGATCGGGCGGGCCGTCTGCGGCATCGTCAGACCACGGCCTGACCGTCACGGCCGCGGGGGCGTCGTTTCCGCCGCGATTGTCCGACCCCTCGGCGGTCGCATCGCTCGCATGGCCGCCCATCGCCCGCGGCGCGAGCTGGCGCAGCACCTCGGGGCGGTCGATCCAGAGTGTGACCCGCAGGCCGTGCTCGGCCGCGAGCTGTCTGGCCAGCCGCCAGCTCACCCCGGCATCGCCGAAGTTGTCGACCACGCGGCAATACAGATGCAGGCTCAGGCCGGGGTCAACCGCCATGCGGATCAGCCCGGCTTGCCGCCGAACAGGTCGTCCAGGCGAGCCCGCGCCTGCGCCTGGGTGCCGGCGCTGCCCGGGGCATTGGGATACTCCTCGGCGATACGGTCCTCGAAGTAGGCGCCCGCGTTCGGAGCGGCGATCAGCCGCCGCCAGACTTCCTCCGGCACACCCTGGTAGACGCGGACCGAGTGGTCGGCGAACACGATCTCCAGTCGCTGTGCGCGCCGGTCGTAGCCGGCGCTGCGCAGCTTCCCCCCCGAGAGCGGGCGCTGTTCCATGGCGGATCCTCCGGCCGGCGCGCCGCGCCCTCGACCCGGGGCGCCATCGGCGACTGGCGATCCCCGCATAATAGCCACCCGCCTCGAACCGGAGACCGCCATGTACCTTCCGCCCCAGCCCCCGACCCCGCTGCGCCGCCTGGTGGCTGAGGTGCGTGCCCAGACCACCACCGCGCAGGCGCTGCTCGCACAGGCCCGCGAACGGGCCGCGGCTGCGCAGGCGCTCAATCCGATCGCCCATGTCGACTGGGAGGCCGCCGACGCGCAGGCCCGCGCGCTCGACCGTCAGGCCCGTCAATCGCCGACACAGTGCGGCCCGCTGCATGGCCTGCCGATCAGCATCAAGGACCTTTACGCGGTGCGTGGCATGCCCACCCGCGCCGGCACCCGGGCGGCGCTGCCTGACCTCGGGCGCGACGAGGCCGAGGCGGTGGCGCGGTTGCGCGAGGCTGGCGCGCTGCCCTTCGCCAAGACCAACATGCACGAGCTGGCGCTGGGCGCCACCGGCGAGAATGTCTGGACCGGCGATGTCTGCAACCCCTACGACCCGGCGCGGCAGGCCGGTGGCTCGTCAAGCGGTGCGGCGGTGGCCACCGCCTGCGGGGTGGGCGTGGCCGGGCTGGGCAGCGACACCGGTGGCTCGGTACGCATTCCGGCCGCCTTCTGCGGCCTGACCGGTTTCAAGCCGAGCTACCAGGCGATCCCGCTGGCGGGCGCCCTGTACCTCTCGTTCACCTGCGACCACGCCGGCCCGATCGCCCCCACGGTGGACGATTGCGCGCTGCTCTTCGAAGTGATGGCGGCGCGCCGTGCCGATCATGGTTCGGTACCGCGTGCCCCCCGACTGGCCCTGCCGGCGCACTGGCTGGCCCCGCGCATGGATGCGGCGGTGTCCGAGGCCTTCGCGCGGGAGCTGGCGGCGCTGCGGGCGGCCGGGGCCGAGATCACCGAGGTCGACCTGCCGGAGCTCGCCACGGCCTGGGAGCACTACACGCCGATGGTGCGCGCCGAGGCGGCCTGGGTGCATCGGGCCGCCCTGGCGGCCGGCGATCCCGGGTTCTCGCCCCTGGTGCTGCCGCCGCTGAGCGCTGGGCGGGAAATCCCGGCCACCGCCTACATCGCGGCCTTGCAGGCACGTGCTGCCGTGCGCGCCGGTTTCCAGGCGCTGCTGCGCGACCATGATGCCATCGTGCTGCCCACCTCGCCGGTGCTGCCGCCGCTGCGCGGCCAGACCGAGGTGGCGGTGGCGGGGGGCTCTCTCAGCACCCGCGAGGCCGTGCTCGGCCAGACCCTGGCCTTCAGCTTCGCGGCGCTGCCGGCGCTCGCCATGCCCATGGGCCTGGCCCAGGGCCTGCCGGTGTCGCTGCAACTGGTCGGCGCTTTCGAGGCCGATGCCCGCCTGCTTGCCCTGGGCCGATGGGTGGAGGGTCTGCCGGGTCGGCCCGGCAGGCCTGACGCACGCTCAGCGCGGCGCCATCCGGATTGCGCCGTCGAGGCGGATGGTCTCGCCGTTGAGCATCACGTTCTCGAAGATCTGGCGCACCATCTGCGCGTACTCCGAGGGACGGCCCAGCCGGGGCGGGAACGGCACCTGCTTGCCGAGCGACTCCTGCGCCGCCGGCGGCAGGCCCTGCAGCAGCGGCGTGAGGAACAGACCCGGGGCGATCGTGCATACCCGGATGCCGTCGCGGGCGAGGTCGCGCGCGATCGGCAGGGTCATGCCCACGATCCCGCCCTTCGAGGCCGAGTACGCGGCCTGACCGATCTGGCCGTCGAAGGCCGCCACGGAAGCGGTGTTGATGATCACGCCGCGCTCGCCGTCGGCGTTGGCCTCGCCCGCGCACATCGCGGCAGCGGCCAGTCGCAGCATGTTGAAGGAGCCCACCAGGTTCACATTGATGACCCGGGTGAAGGCGGCCAGCGGATGGGGGCCATCCTTGCCCACGGTCTTGGTGGCGGTACCGATGCCGGCGCAGTTCACCAGACCGACCAGCCGGCCCATCGCCTGCGCGGCCGCCACCGCGGCCTGGCCGTCGGCTTCGGAGGTGACATCGCAACGCACGAAGCGGGCAGCGGCGCCCAGTTCGGCCACCATCGCATCGCCGGCGGCCTGGTTCACATCGGCGATCAGCACCTTGCCGCCGGCCTCAGCCACCATGCGGGCGGTGGCGCCGCCCAGTCCGGACGCGCCGCCGGTGACGATCACCACTTGGCCATTCAGATTCATCAGGATCTCCTTGACGGGTTGAGAGGGATTCAAATGCGAACGGCGCCCCGCAGGCGCCGTTGCGCGTGGCGCGGCACCCGCGGGTGCCGGCCGGGGATCAGGGCGGAGCGCCCGATCAGTTCTTCTTCTCTTCGGCGGGTGCGGCCGCCGGGGCCGCCGGCGCGCTGCCGGCATCGGCAGGCGCCGCCGCCGGTGCTGCCGCCGGCGGGGTGGCCGGCGCTGCGGCCGGGGCGGAAACCGCCGCCGGCGCGCCATGGCCGGCCGCAGGTGCGCCACCCGGCTTGCCGTACATCACGCCCAGCAGCGGCACCAGCAGCAGGGCCACGATGTTGATGATCTTGATCAGCGGGTTGACCGCAGGGCCGGCGGTGTCCTTGTAGGGATCGCCCACGGTGTCACCGGTAACCGCGGCCTTGTGCGCGTCGGAGCCCTTGCCGCCGTGGTTGCCTTCCTCGATGTACTTCTTGGCGTTGTCCCAGGCGCCGCCGCCGGTGCACATGGAGATGGCCACGAACAGGCCGGTGACGATCGTGCCCATCAGCAGGCCGCCGAGCGCCTGCGGGCCGAGGATCAGGCCCACCAGCACCGGCACCAGCACCGGAAGGATCGAGGGGATGATCATCTCCTTGATCGCCGCGGTGGTGAGCAGATCGACCGCCTTGCTGTAATCGGGCTTGGCGGTGCCTTCCATGATCCCCTTGATCTCGCGGAACTGGCGACGCACCTCCTCCACCACCGAACCCGCCGAGCGTCCCACCGCCTCCATGGCCATCGCGCCGAAGAGATAGGGGATCAGGCCGCCGATGAACAGACCGACGATCACCATGTGGTTCGACAGGTCGAACACGGTGGGGATGCCCACCGATTCGAGCCCGTGGGTGTAGTCGGCAAACAGCACCAGCGAGGCCAGACCCGCCGAGCCGATGGCGTAGCCCTTGGTGACCGCCTTGGTGGTGTTGCCCACCGCGTCCAGCGGATCGGTGATGTCGCGCACCGACGAGGGCAGTTCGGCCATCTCGGCGATGCCGCCGGCGTTGTCGGTGATCGGACCGTACGCGTCGAGCGCAACCACGATGCCCGCCATCGACAGCATGGAGGTGGCGGCCACCGCCACGCCATACAGGCCGCCGAGGCCGAACGAGGCGAGGATCGCCGCGCAGACCATCAGCACCGGCCAGGCGGTGGACTTCATCGACACGGCGATGCCGGCGATGAGGTTGGTGGCATGACCGGTGGTGGACGATTGCGCCACATAGCGCACCGGGTGGTACTCGGTGCCGGTGTAGTACTCGGTCACCCAGACGATCAGGCCGGTGAGCACCAGACCCACCACCGTGCACAGCCAGAGGTTCATCACCGACAGGCCGCTGGCGGCCAGGTCGGCGCCGCCGAACACCCAGGCGGTGATCGGATAGGCCGCGATCACCGCGATCACGCCCGCCACCACCAGGCCCTTGTACAGCGCGTTCATGATCTTGCCGCCAGGCGAGGCCTTGACGAACATCACGCCGATGATCGACGCGATGATCGAGAAGCCGCCGAGCACCAGCGGGTAGATCACCGCCTGGCCCTCGACGCCCTTGACCATCAGTGCGCCGAGCAGCATGGTGGCAATCAGGGTGACGGCGTAGGTCTCGAACAGGTCGGCCGCCATGCCCGCGCAGTCACCGACGTTGTCGCCCACGTTGTCGGCGATCACCGCGGGGTTGCGGGGGTCGTCCTCGGGAATGCCGGCTTCCACCTTGCCGACCAGGTCGGCGCCCACATCGGCGCCCTTGGTGAAGATGCCGCCGCCCAGCCGGGCGAAGATCGAGATCAGCGACGAGCCGAAGCCCAGGCCCACCAGCGGCTTGAGCACGGTGTGCAGATCGGCGCCCTTGGCACCGACGCCGCCGAGCACCGCGTAGTAGCCGGCCACGCCCAGCAGACCCAGGCCTACCACCAGCATGCCGGTGATCGCGCCGCCCTTGAAGGCGACATCGAGCGCCTGGTTCAGGCCCTGGGTGGCCGCCTGGGCGGTACGCACATTGGCGCGCACCGACACGTTCATGCCGATGTAGCCGGCCGCGCCCGACAGGATCGCGCCCAGCGCGAAGCCGATCGCGGTGGGCCAGCCCAGGCCGGGAACCAGGCCCAGCACGAAGAAGAGCACCACGCCGACGATGCCGATGGTGCGGTACTGGCGGTTCAGATAGGCCTGCGCGCCGGCCTGGATGGCAGCGGCGATCTCCTGCATGCGCGCATTGCCGGCGGGCAGTGCCAGGATGGTGCGGCTTGTGGCGATGCCATAGATGACGGCGACCACACCGCAGACCAGGGCGAACCACAGGCCTGTTGAGACTGCTGACATCGGACTCTCTCCTGCGTTTTATTGTGGATTGGAACTGGGAAGCCGTCTGACGGGCACGCGATTCTGCGCAAACGCCCGTCGCGTTGGCAAGCCGAGGCGCCCGCGACGCGGAGCGCTCGGCTGAAACCGGACTAGCGCAGGGCCTCGAAGGCCCGATCGCGGATGGTTTCGACCGGGCCGATGCCGGCGATCTTGCGGTAGGCGGGGGCGCCCGGCGCGCCGCTGGCTGCCCACTGCCCGTAATAGCCCACCAGCACGCTGGTCTGCGCGTGGTAGACCTCGAGGCGTTTGCGCACCGTGTCTTCGCGGTCGTCGTCGCGCTGGATCAGCGGCTCGCCGGTGATGTCGTCGCTGCCCTCGACCTTCGGCGGATTGAAGCGCACATGGTAGGTGCGGCCGCTGCCGACATGCACCCGGCGTCCGCTCATGCGCTCGATGATCTCGGTATCGGGCACATCGATCTCGAGCACGAAGTCGATGGCCACGCCGGCCGCCTTCATGGCGTCGGCCTGGGGGATGGTGCGCGGGAAGCCGTCGAACAGGTAGCCGTCACGGCAGTCGGGTTCGGCCAGGCGGTCCTTGACCAGGCCGATGATGATGTCGTCGGACACCAGGCCACCGGAGTCCATGACCTTCTTGGCGGCCACGCCGAGCGGCGTGCCCGCCTTGACCGCCGCCCGGAGCATGTCGCCGGTGGAGATCTGCGGGATGCGGAACTTCTCCTTGATGTAGGCGGCCTGGGTGCCCTTGCCTGCGCCCGGCGGCCCGAGGAGGATCAATCGCATGAATGCAACCTGGAAGTGTGTTGGCGGGACATCGTGCGGGCCTGCGCGTGGGCGCCGACACACGGCGTCAATGGGCTGCTGCGCGGCTTTCCGCCCGGAAAGGTATCGTCAAAGCCGCCCCAGGGTCAAACCGCGCCCGTGGCCACCAGGGCGCGAACCCGCTCGAGATCAGCCGGGGTGTCCACCCCCGGCGCGGGTGCGCTCTCGAGGGTGATCACCGCGATCGGGTGACCGTGCCACTGCGCACGCAGCTGCTCCAGCGACTCGATCGCCTCGAGCGGCGAACGCGGCATGGCGGGATAGCCGCGCAGGAAGCCGGCACGGTAGGCGTACAGGCCCACATGACGCAGCACCGGCACCGCCCGCAGTGCCAGCGAGAGCGCGGCATCGCTCCCGGCCGACAGGCCGGCGAGCGCGTCGCGCTCGAACGGGATGGGCGCGCGCGAGAAGTACAGCGCCCGCCCGCGGGCATCGAGCACCACCTTGACGACATTCGGGTTGAGGTAGTCGGCGCAGGTCTCGATCGGGTGCGCGGCGGTGGCCATCGGGCAGTCGGGCTGGTCGGCGAGGGCCCGGGCGACCTGCGCCAGCACGGCCGGCTCGATCAGCGGCTCGTCGCCCTGGAGGTTGACCACCACCGCCTCGTCGGCGAGGCCCAGGCGCTCGACCGCCTCGGCCAGGCGATCGGAGCCGGAGGCATGGTCTTCGCGCGTCATGACATGGGCCACACCGTGGGCGGCGCAGGCCTGCCCGACCAGGACCGAGTCGGTGGCCACCACCACGCGCGATGCGCCGCTGAGGGCCGCACGCTGCGCCACCCGAACGATCATCGGCAGGCCGCCGATGTCGGCCAGCGGCTTGCCGGGCAGCCGGCTCGAGGCCATGCGGGCCGGAATCAGCGCGGTGAAGGCGGGAATGGCGGTGTCCTTCATGGATCGGCGCGGCCGTTGCCAGGCCTCATTCGGCGAGGCGGCGGGCCTCCTCCTCGAGCATCACCGGGATGCCGTCGCGAATCGGGAAGGCGAGCCGGTCACGCGGGCAGACCAGTTCGGCCGCCTCGCGCTCGAGCCGCAGCGGTCCCTTGCACAGGGGGCACACCAGGATGTCAATCAGTCGATGGTCCACGCAGCCTGTCCTCCAGCCAGTCGACCAGCGCCGGGTCGGGGTGCGCCCGCACCTCGAGATACCAGCAGCGCGGGTCGTCGAACACCTCGAATTTTACGGCGTCCTTGGCGGTCATGACGATCACTTCGGCCTGCGGGGGCAGCAGCGTGGGGTCGGCGAGCCCGTGGTCCGGGAGCGCGACGGTGCTCTCGAGGCTCAGGCCGAGGCTGCGGGCCAGGGCGAAGAAGCGCTCGGGTTGCGCGATCCCGGCCAGGGCATGGACCCGCCGTCCGCGGCAGGTCTGCGCGAACTGCGCAGGGGACAGCGTCGGCCGGGGCGGCGCTGCCGGCCCGGTCCGGTCGGGCCGCGCACGCGCATCGGGCGGTCCGACCGGGTGCCAGTCGCCCGCCCGCAACCGGAAGGTGAACTGGCGATCGGGCAACGGGGTGGCGAACAGCGCTGAGCCCGGCGTCGGCAATCCGGCAGCGGGCTCGATCGTGAGGGCTGCCGGCTGCGGGGCGAGCGCCTCCGGCAGATCGTCGGGCAGGCGCCAGACCAGCGCGTCCATGTCAGCGAGGTGGGCAAGCGGCTCGCGCAGCGGACCCGCCGGCAGCAGGCGGCCGAAGCCGGCGCCGCGCTGGTCGAATACCGCGATCTCCAGCGTGCGGGCCAGTCCGGGGTGCTGCAGGCCGTCGTCGCTGAACACGATCCCGGTGTCGGGATGGGTGCTCATCAGCAGCGCCAGCGCCTGCGCGCGGCGCGGCGCGCAGGCCACCGGCACACCGCTGGCGCGGGCGAGCAGCACGGGTTCGTCGCCGTGCTCGCGGGCATCCCCGGTCGCGCCCACCAGACGGGGGTCGGTGCGATGTGCGCGGTGGCCCCGCGCGATGATGCCCACCCGCCATCCCCGCGCTGCCAGCGTGCGGGCGAGTTCCGCGGTGAGCGGCGTCTTGCCGGTGCCGCCGACCACCAGATTGCCCACCACCACGATCGCCGGCCGGAGGTTGGGTGCCAGACGCAGCACGCCCGCTCGTCGTCGGCGGCTGACCCATCGGGTCAGGCCGCTGAGCGGCAGCAGCAGGCAGCGGTCCAGCCAGTCAGGGGGGCGCGAAGGCGATCCGAACCAGCGCTGCAGCAGCCAGGACTCCAGGCGGAGGCGGATCCGCTCGGGGGAGGGCGGCGGCATCGTGCCGCGCTCAGCGCTGTCCGGTGCCGGCTGCCTGGGCGGCGAAGGTGACCCGATTCAGGCCGGCAAGCCGCGCCGCTTCCAGGACATTGACCACCGACTGGTGGCTTGCGCCGGCGTCGGCGTTGATCACCAGGGTGACGTCGCCGCGGCCGCCGGCGGCACGCTGCAGCGCCTGCGCGAAGCCACCCGGGCTGTCGTAGGCCCGCACCTTGTCCTCGATCGCGTAGCGGCCCTCGGCCGAGACGGTCACCATCAGTTCGCGCGGGCGCTCGGCCGGCTTATCCGCACCCGCCGAGGGCAGGTTGACGCCGAGCTCGGTGAAGCGGGTGTAGGTGGTGGTGACCATCAGGAAGATCAGGATCACCAGCAGCAGGTCGATCAACGGAATGAAGTTGATCTCGGGCTCGTCCCGGGGCGAACTGCGGCGGAAGTTCATCGGGCGCTCACGGCTCAGGCACGCGGCTTGGCGGCCGCCTCGGCGCGCGCCGCCCTTGCCTGCTCGTGATGCATCCGGATCGCATCGAGCAGACGGACCGACTGCTGTTCCATCTCGATGAGCAGCCCGTCCACCCGCGCTCGGAAGTGGCGGTAGGCGATCATGGCCGGTATCGCGATGATGAGTCCGAACGCGGTGTTGTAGAGCGCCACCGAGATGCCATGGGCGAGCTGCTGCGGGTTGGTGCCAGCCGGCGCCTGGGCGCCGAAGATCTCGATCATGCCGACCACGGTGCCGAACAGGCCCATCAGCGGGGCCATCGAGGCCACCGTGCCCAGCGCCGAGAGGTACTTCTCGAGCTCGTGGGCCACCGCCCGGCCGGTCTCCTCCATCGCCTGCTTGATCACTTCCCGGGGCGCGAATTCATGACGCAGCCCGGCGGCGAAGATCCGGCCGATCGGTGCACTGCCCTCGAGCTTCTGGATCATTTCCGGGGTGATCTGCTGGGCTCGATGCATGGCGAGCACATCCTCCAGCAGGCGCGGCGGCGCGACCCGGGATCGCTTCAGCGACAGCGCGCGCTCGACGATGAGCGCAACCGCCACCACCGATGCCAGGATCAGGAACCACACCGGCCAGCCGGCCGCCTGGATCAGGGAAAACAAGGGAGGGCTCCGCGGTCGAGGACTGAGTTGCCCGGCATTGTCCGGTGTTTCCGATGGCGCGGGCAAGTTGCCCGGCCGGCGGCACTGGCAGCCGTCAGCCGGCGCTATGATCTGTCAACAAAACCTGTGGACAAAGATGTGGATATCCCGGCCCCGCCCGGCCGAAACCCGCGTCATTCGGTGCTCCAGACGGTCTGCCGAAATTTTCCGCATCAATAAAAACATTATAAAACAATGCCTTGCACGAATTTCCATTGCTTCCGGCGGGGTCTGTCGACGGCGTCCTTCGGCGCTGGCCCATGTGGACAGCCGCCGTCTGAAATCCCGCATGGCTGCTGAATCCTCCGGGGAAGGCGCCGGCCGGGGCGGTGCCGTCATCACCGTCAGCCAGCTCAACCGGATGGTCGCCGGCCTGATCGAATCCGGTCTGCCCTCGGTCTGGGTCGGTGGCGAGATCTCCAATCTCACCCGGGCAGCCAGCGGCCACTGGTACTTCACCCTCAAGGACGCCGCTGCCCAGGTGCGCTGCGTGATGTTCCGGCACAAGGCGCAGGCCGTGGGTTTCCAGCCACGCGAGGGCGACCGGGTCGAGGCGCGCGGCCTGGCGGGGCTCTATCAGCCGCGGGGCGACTTCCAGCTCGGGGTCGAGCAGCTGCGCCGAGCCGGTGCCGGCGACCTGCACCAGCAGTTCCTGCGCATCCGTGACCGCCTGCTCGCCGAGGGCCTGCTGGCGCCGGAGCGCAGGCGCGCGCTGCCGGCCCATCCGCGGCGCATCGGCGTGATCACCTCGCCCCAGGCGGCGGCCCTGCGCGATGTGCTCGCGGTGCTGCGCGACCGTGCGCCGCACATCGAGGTCGTCCTGTACCCCGCCCCGGTGCAGGGCGCCGACGCGCCCGGCGCGCTGATCCGGGCGCTGGGCGTCGCCGCGCGCCGCGCCGAGTGCGATCTGCTGCTGCTGGTGCGCGGCGGCGGCTCGATCGAGGATCTCTGGGCCTTCAACGACGAAGCGCTGGCCCGGGCGATCGCCGCCAGCCCCCTGCCGGTGGTGAGCGGCGTCGGCCATGAGACCGACACCACCATTGCCGACTTCGTCGCCGACCTGCGCGCGCCCACGCCGACCGCGGCCGCGGTGTTGGCCACGCCGCGTCGCGACGACCTCCTCGGCGCTCTCGTCCAGACCGCCGGCCGCCTCGGTCGGGCTGCCCAGCGATCGCTCGACACCCGCGAGCAGCGGCTCGACATGGCTGCGGGGCGCCTGCGATCGCCCTCGGCCCAGTGGGCCTTGCGTGTCCAGGCCCTCGAGGGACTCGCCGGGCGGCTGCACCGGGCCGGCCTTCAGCGCTTCGATCGCAGCGAACGCCGGCTCGACCATGCGATGGCTCGTCTGCGGCCGCCCGACTGGGCTTCTGCCCGCCAGCGCCTCGCGTCGGATGTCCAGCGGCTCACTCTGGCGCTTGACCGTGCACTGCTCGGGCGCACCGACCGGCTCCAGGGCATGGCGCAACAGCTCGAACTGGTCAGCCCGCGGGCCGTGCTGGCCCGCGGCTACGCGATCCTGCAGCGGGCCGACGGCTCGGTGGTGCGTCGCGCAGCCGAGGTGCCGGCTGGCGAGCAGCTGCGCGCGGCGCTGGCCGACGGGGCGCTCGATCTGACCGTGCTGTCGTCGAGTCCCCCCGAGCCGCGCGGATTGCGTTGAGAGCCGCTGGCCTTCTGGCCTAGAATCGCGGGCTCGCCCAGCCCCCGCGGCTCATCCAACCTCTTGCCCACAGGACGCCCCATGGAACACACCCTGCCGCCGCTGCCCTATGCCGCCGATGCGCTCGCGCCGCACATCTCCAAGGAAACCTTCGAGTACCACCACGGCAAGCACCATCAGGCCTATGTCACCAACCTGAACAACCTGATCAAGGGCACCGAGTTCGAGTCCCTGGGCCTTGAGGACATCGTCCGCAAGTCGTCCGGTGGCGTGTTCAACAACGCCGCCCAGGTGTGGAACCACACCTTCTTCTGGCACAGCATGAAGCCCGCCGGCGGCGGCGAGCCCACCGGGGCCCTGGCTGACGCCATCAACCGCAAGTGGGGTTCGTTCGCAGCCTTCAAGGAGGCCTTCACCAAGAGCGCGGTGGGCAACTTCGGGTCCGGCTGGACCTGGCTGGTCAAGAAGCCCGACGGCTCAGTCGACATTGCCAACACCTCCAACGCCGGCACCACCCTCACCGGGGCCGACAAGGCGCTGCTCACCATCGATGTCTGGGAGCATGCCTACTATGTCGATTACCGGAATGCCCGGCCGAAGTTCGTCGAGACTTTCCTGAACAGCCTGGCGAACTGGGATTTCGCTGCCCGCAACTTCGCCTGAGCCCTGTTTGCCCGGGCGCTTCGGCGCCCGGCAAGCCCGCTCGCGTCAGTCGGGCTGGAACATGCCCCTGGGGCCGCTCAGGCGGCTCCCCTCCTTCAAGCCTCGCCGGGCAAACCAGCCCTGCTCCATTTCCAGCACATAGCGCACCGGCTTGGCCGAGCAGTGGCTGTCGTCGCTGAAGGGCTGCATGTCGGCGATGTTGACGATGCGCCCGGCGTCATCGATGAACGCTGCCGACAGCGGAATCCGGGTGTTTCGCATCCAGAAGCACTGGCGCGAGCGATCCTCGAACACGAAGATCATGCCGTGATTGGGCGCCAGCGCGTCGCGGTACATGAGACCGCGGGCCCGTGTGGCGAAGTCGGCGGCAACCTCGGCCCTGATCAGATGGATGCCCGCCTGCAGTTCGACGCTGGGAAGCGTCTGGGGACGGGTGTTCGCGGGATCGTTCTGGGCGGTGGCGGGCGTTGCGCCGCACAGCAGCAGGGCCGCGGCAAGCAGCCAGGCAGACGGGTTGATTCTCATGCGCGCGGTCTCCGGGGGCCGGACAACGCCGCGCAACCGGCGGCGGCACCATGAAAAAAGGCAGGGGAGAACCCCTGCCTTTGATCGACCGAAGTGTCGATTACTTCTTGGCTTCGGCTTTCTTCTCGTCTTTCTTGGCGGCGGCGGGAGCCGGCTTCTTCTCGTCTTTCTTGTCCTGGGCGTAGACGGCGCCGGTGGCGAACATGGCGGCGATCAGAGCGGCGATCAGTTTGGTCATGGCATCCTCGGATGGTTTTGATGGATTGAAAGGGACCTTGCGGTCCTCTCCTGTAACGCACTCGGAAGCGGTCCGTTGACACGAGAGCGCGGAGTGTAGCCCGAGCCCGACGCCGAGCGAGTCCGGGGTGGCGGTTTTGCAACAGACCGCGCGTCCGGTCGGGGACGGGGCAATCCGGTTCCTCGGGCGTGGATCCGGCCGCCTGCGGGCGGCGGACTATAATCGGGTCACGCAGCAGAAAACCACCGAGCGTCTCTTCAGGGGTGCCCCAACCATGTACAAGCACATCAAGATTCCGGCCAGCGGCGAGAAGATCAAGGTCAATGCCGACTTCTCGCTCCAGGTTCCCGACAACCCGATCATTCCCTACATCGAAGGTGACGGAACCGGCTTCGACATCACCCCGGTGATGATCAAGGTGGTCGATGCCGCCGTGGCCAAGGCCTATGCCGGCAAGCGTCGCATCCACTGGATGGAGATCTTCGCGGGCGAGAAGTCCACCAAGGTCTATGGTCCCGATGTCTGGCTGCCCGAGGAGACCCTGCACGCGCTGCGCGAGTATGTGGTGTCGATCAAGGGACCGCTCACCACCCCGGTGGGTGGCGGCATCCGCTCGCTGAACGTCGCCCTGCGCCAGGAACTCGATCTGTATGTCTGCCTGCGGCCGATCCAGTACTTCAAGGGCGTCCCCTCGCCCCTGAAGGAGCCCGAGAAGACCAACATGGTCATCTTCCGGGAGAACTCCGAGGACATCTATGCCGGCATCGAGTACGAGGCCGAGTCCGACAAGGCCCGCAAGCTGATCCGGTTCCTGATCGACGAGATGGGCGTCAAGAAGATCCGCTTCCCCGAGACCTCCGGCATCGGCATCAAGCCGGTTTCGCGGGAGGGCACCGAGCGCCTGGTGCGCAAGGCCATCCAGTACGCCATCGACAACGACAAGCCCAGTGTCACCCTGGTGCACAAGGGCAACATCATGAAGTTCACCGAGGGTGGCTTCCGTGATTGGGGCTACGCCCTGGCCCAGCGCGAGTTCGGCGCCCAGCCGATCGACGGCGGCCCCTGGTGTCAGTTCAAGAACCCGCGTACCGGCCGCGAGATCGTGGTCAAGGACAGCATCGCCGACGCCTTCCTGCAGCAGATCCTGCTGCGGCCGGCGGAGTATTCGGTCATCGCCACGCTGAATCTGAACGGCGACTATGTGTCGGATGCGCTTGCCGCGCAGGTCGGGGGCATCGGCATTGCCCCGGGCGCCAACATGAGCGACTCGGTGGCCTGCTTCGAGGCCACGCACGGCACCGCGCCGAAGTACGCCGGCAAGGACTATGTCAATCCGGGTTCCGAGATTCTGTCGGCCGAGATGATGCTGCGCCACATGGGCTGGGTCGAGGCGGCCGACCTCATCATCTCGTCCATGGAGAAGTCGATCGCCAGCAGGAAGGTCACCTATGACTTCGCCCGCCTCATGGAGGGCGCCACGCAGGTGTCCTGCTCCGGCTTCGGTCAGGTGATGATCGACCACATGTGAGGCGCCGGCGCCGTCTGGCGCCGTCCGGCTCAGGACCCCGACCTGGCGCCCCCGGCTCGGGGTTTTTTTTCGGGGGAACCGCCGCGGGCGCTGGCGGCATCGGCCGCCAGCGTCGCGATGAGCGCGCGCAGGCTGGCCAGTGCCGGGGGCGGCGTACGACGGCGCAGCATCACCAGGGCGAAGCGCGCGGTGGCGGCCAGCGGTGGATCGAGGCGCAGGGGCACCAGGTCGGGTGCGGCCGCCTCGATGGCCAGCACCACGGCGTCGCTGCGTCGGGCCACGTCGATCAGGCTGGGTATTTCCTCGCAGCGCAGGGTCACGCAGGCCGCGGGGTCGGCGGCCGGGCCGTAGCGCTCGACCAGCACCCGCGCCACCTCGTCCGAGAGAGGGGTGGAGGCGATCGGATGGCGCAGGATCTCATCGAACCGCACCCGGCGCCGCGGCGCGAGCGGATGTCCGCGCCGGACCATGAAGGCCCCGGGCAATTCCAGCAGGGTCTCGGCGGCGAGATCGGGCGCCGGGCGCAGCGAGCGGGCATCGACCACCAGCGCGTCGAGTTCGCGCTCGCGCAGCGCCTGCAGCAAGGGCGCGGTGCCGCCGCGGGCGATGCTCAGCTGTAGTCGAGGGCGCTCCCGCGCCATCGCGAGCAGCAGGGGCGTCATCAGCAGCGCGCCCGGCCCCGAGCCCATGCCGACACGCAGCACGCCCCCTTGGGCGTCGCCGGCGAAGCGGGCGCTGTCACGAAGGTCGGTGGCCGCGAGCACCAGATCCTGGGCGCGAGCCAGCGCTTCTCGGCCGAACGGGGTGAGCTCGGTGCGCCGGCCGATCCGGTCGAACAGCGGCTGCCCGAGCTCGGCCTCCAGCGCGCGAATGCTGCGGCTCAGGGCGGGCTGGGTCAGGAAGAGCGCCGTCGCGGAGCGGCTGAAGGAACCGGTCTGGGCGAGCGAGATGAGGTGCCGCAGTTGCACCAGGGTCATGGTCGATGATCCTCCTGGTACATATCAAAACTCATCGATCGGCAAAAAACAATGCATTGGACTTGGCATCGCGGCGGACCTAGATTGGCTTCACCCGCTTACAACCCGCTGCCCCCAGGGAGTTGCCATGGCCCGACGCCTTCTCTCGACCTGCCTCGGCCTGCTGGCCGGTCTCTTCGTCGGCGCCGCGCCGGCACTGTCGCAGACCTATCCCGTCAAGCCCGTGAGCCTGATGGTTCCGTACCCGGCGGGCGGCCCTTCCGACGCGATCGCCCGCATCATCAACGGAGCGCTCGCCCGCGAGCTCGGCCAGCCGGTGCTGGTCGAGAACCTTGGCGGGGTCAGCGGTGCCCTGGCCGCGCAGAAGGTGCTGGCAGCCCCCGCCGATGGGCAACTGCTGTTCCAGGGGTCGCCCAACGAGGTGATCCTCTCGCCCCTGGCCAACGCGGCAGTGCGCCTCAGAACCGAGGATTTCCGCCTGGTGCATCCCGTGGCCGATGCGGTGATGGTGTTCGTCACCCGCAAGGACCTGGGGGTGAACACCGTGGACGAGCTGATCGCGCTCGCCCGCCGCTCCGGCGACAAGCCGCTGCTCTATGGCAGCGTGGGCGTGGGATCGCTCTATCACCTGATCATGGAGAATGTTCAGTCGGTCACCGGCACCCGGTTCTCGCATGTGCCGTACAAGGGCAATGCGCCGCTGCTTCAGGATCTGGCGGGCGGTCAGGTGGATTTTGCGGTGCTGGTCTACAGCGCGGCGATGGGTGCGCTGGCCGATCAGGGCCGGCTCAAGGTGATCGGACAGCTGGGGTTGCAACGCTCCGAGCTGTTGCGGCAGGTGCCCACCGTGGCGGAGGGGCAGATGCTGCCGCAGTTCTCCTACAAGATCTGGAGCGGGGTGATGGTGCCTCGCCAGACCCCCGAGCCGGTGGTGGCCCGCCTCCACGAGGCGATCGGCAAAGCCCTCCAGAACCCCACGGTGCGCACCCAGCTCGCCGCACAGACCCAGGTTGCCGCCGCGCCGATGTCGCTGGCCGAGTCGGCCCGCTTCTTCGAGACCGAGACCGCCCGCTACCGCGGCATCGCCCGCCAGATCAATCTGCAGCCTCAGTAGCGGTCGGCAGGCCTTCCTCGCCGTCTGCCGTGAGGGTCACCCGGGCGATGGGGCCGTTCGCCGCCAGCGTCACCACAGCAACAACGCCAACCGCAGAGGTCGCCACGGCAGCTTGACAGTCACCCGCAGGAGAGCGTCCCGGCCCAGGCCGGGACCACCGAAGGCGCAAACTCCCATGAACGCTCAGGTTCCGTACTGCACCATACCAACGCCGTCTGGAGAGCCGTCACCCCGGTGACGCACCGAAGGAGCAAGGCACGGACCCAAGTCTGCGCCGAATCTCTCAGGTACCAAGGACAGGGGGAGCGGCACACGGGTCACCCGCAAGGTGGCCCGTCAGTCTCGTCAGGAGTCTCCCCATGAAAGTCATCGTCCTCGGCGCCGGCCTGCTCGGCGTCACCTCCGCCTACTTCCTGCGGCAGCTCGGCCACGAGGTCACAGTTGTCGACCGCCAGGCTTCGCCCGCGGCCGAAACCAGCTTCGCCAACGGCGGGCAGATCTCGGTCAGCCACGCCGAGCCCTGGGCCAACCCCAGCGCGCCACTGAAGGTGCTGCGCTGGCTGGGCCGGGAGGATGCGCCGCTGCTGTTCCGCATCCGCTCCGACATGCGCCAGTGGCTCTGGGGGCTTCGCTTCCTGCGCGAATGCTCGCCTGCGCGCACCCGCCACAACATCGCCCAGATCGTGCGTCTGGGCACCTACAGCCGCGCGGTCCTGCAGCAGTTGCGGCGTGACATCGGCATCGCCTACGACGAGCGCACCCAGGGCATCCTGCACTTCTACACCAGCCGCAAGGAGTTCGACGGCGCAGAGGGGCCCGCGGCGCAGATGCGCGAGCTCGGCTGCGACCGGCGCGTGATCTCGGCCGACGAGGCGGTGCGCATCGAGCCCGCGCTGCGCCACATCCGCTCGCAGCTTGCTGGCGCCACCTACACCGCCGAAGACGAGTCGGGCGATGCCAACCGCTTCGCGCGGGAACTGGTGCGCCACTGTGAGGCCGACGGCGTGCGCTTCCTGATGAGCCACACCATCACCGCGCTGCGCGAGGCGGGTGGATCGATCGATCACATCGAAGCCACCGACAGCGAAGGCCGCTTCCAGCGCCTGCGCGCCGATGCCTATGTGCTGGCGATGGGCAGCCTGTCGCCGCTCTATGCCCGACCCCTGGGAATCTCGCTGCCGATCTACCCGGCCAAGGGTTACTCGGTGACGCTGCCGGTGAAGGATGCGTCGATGGCGCACCAGGTGTCGCTGACCGATGACGAATACAAGCTGGTGTTCTCGCGGCTCGGCGACCGGCTGCGTATCGCCGGCACGGCCGAACTCAACGGCTATGACCGCGACCTCAATCGCGTGCGTTGCGAGGCGATCGTGCGCCGGGTGGAGCAGCTCTTTCCGGGCGCAGGCGACACCTCCCGCGCGCAGTTCTGGACCGGCCTGCGCCCGGCCACGCCGAGCAATGTGCCGATCATCGGGCGCGCCCGGCTGCCCAACCTGTTCCTGAACACCGGCCACGGCACGCTCGGCTGGACCCATGCGTGTGGCTCCGGCCGCAGCATCGCCCGCATCGTCAGTGGCCTGAAGCCCGAAGTGGACTTCGCATTCGCCGGCGCCTGATCGCGCCCGGTCGAAAAAACCCCCGCGTCCTGTCAGAGGCGGGGGCAGGTGGTCAGGCGCAGCCTGACCACCGTCATCAGGAAGCCTGGATGTTCGAGGCCTGCTTGCCCTTCGGGCCGCTGACCACCTCGAACTGCACCTTCTGTCCTTCCTTGAGGCTCTTGAATCCGTTCATCTGGATCGCGCTGAAGTGCGCGAAGAGATCCTCACCGCCATCATCGGGGGTGATGAAACCATACCCCTTGGCGTCATTGAACCACTTAACCGTACCGGTAGCCATATCAAGCCATCCCACGAAAATCATCCAATGACCCGCGCACTTGCAGGACGCTCGGGCCGCCCTCACATCTGCTCACATCAGAATTCGCCAGCTTGACAGCTTGAAGATACCGGCCCGGTGCCGGCAAGGCGGCCCGACACCCAAGCAAAGCTAAACCTCAGTGACCGCAGGGATTCTTTTGCAAAGCTCAGGCAAAGTCAAGGCGCGAACCGGTGTCGCGGGTGGCGCCGAAGTCACGGTGGGTGATGGTTGCGGCGTGCAAAACCCTTCGGCTCCAGCCACCCGCTTCCGATCAACCGATGGCCGGCGGCCTCACGCGCTTCGTCAGGTTCGCCTTGCGGTACTCTGCTGACTGGTTAGAATCGATTCATGGCGACAAGGCACGATCCCTCCACCGTGGCGGAACGGCAGGAGTCCAGGCTCAAGCCGCCGCCGATGTATCAGGTTCTCATCCTCAATGACGACTACACTCCCATGGAGTTCGTCGTCAGCGTGTTGCAGCGGTTTTTCGGCATGGGCCGTGAAAAGGCCACCCAGGTGATGCTGAAGGTGCATCGCGAGGGGCGCGGGGTGTGTGGCGTCTTCCCACGGGACGTCGCCGCCACGAAGGTCGAACTTGTGAGCAGTTACTCACGCCAGCACCAGCACCCGCTGCAGTGCGTGATGGAGGAAGCATGATCGCCCAGGAACTGGAAGTCAGTCTGCACATGGCCTTCGTGGAAGCGAGGCAGCAGCGCCATGAGTTCATCACCGTCGAGCACCTGCTCCTCGCCCTGCTCGACAATCCGTCGGCGGCCGAGGTGCTGCGCGCCTGTGCGGCCAACATCGACGACCTGCGCAAGAGCCTGACCTCCTTCATCAAGGAGAACACGCCGGTCGTGCCGGGCACCGAGGAGATCGACACGCAGCCCACCCTGGGCTTCCAGCGGGTCATCCAGCGGGCCATCATGCATGTGCAGTCCACCTCCAACGGCAAGAAGGAGGTCACCGGCGCCAATGTGCTGGTCGCCATCTTCGGCGAGAAGGACTCGCACGCGGTCTACTACCTGCACCAGCAGGGCATCACGCGTCTCGATGTCGTCAACTACATCTCGCACGGCATCACCAAGAATCCGCAGCCCAAGGAGCCGCCCAAGGAAGAGGCGCCCGAGGCCGAGCAGGAGGCCGGTGCCGCCGGGCAGCAGGGCGCGCTCGAGCAGTTCACCCAGAACCTCAATGCCATGGCCCGCGAGGGCCGCATCGATCCGCTGATCGGTCGCGAGCACGAGGTGGAGCGCGTCATCCAGGTGCTCTGCCGCCGCCGCAAGAACAACCCGCTGCTGGTGGGCGAGGCCGGGGTCGGCAAGACCGCCATCGCCGAGGGCCTGGCCTGGCGGATCACCCAGGGCGACGTGCCCGAGGTGCTGGCCGATGCCACCGTCTATTCGCTCGACATGGGCTCGCTGCTGGCCGGCACCAAGTACCGCGGCGACTTCGAGCAGCGGCTCAAGACCGTGCTCAAGCAGCTCAAGAGCGCCCAGCACGCGATCCTGTTCATCGACGAGATCCACACCCTGATCGGCGCGGGCTCGGCCTCCGGCGGCACGCTCGATGCCTCCAACCTGCTCAAGCCGGCGCTGTCGTCGGGGCAGCTGAAGTGCATCGGCGCCACCACCTACAACGAGTACCGCGGCATCTTCGAAAAAGACCACGCGCTGTCGCGCCGCTTTCAGAAGATCGATGTCAACGAGCCCTCGGTGGAGCAGACCGTGCAGATCCTGCGCGGCCTGAAGACCCGCTTCGAGGAGCACCACGGCGTCAAGTACTCCTCCTCCGCGCTGTCGGCGGCGGCCGAGCTGGCCGCCAAGTTCATCAATGACCGCCATCTGCCCGACAAGGCGATCGATGTCATCGACGAAGCCGGCGCCGCCCAGCGCATCCTGCCCAAGAGCCGGCAGAAGAAGGTCATCGGCAAGAACGAGATCGAGGACATCGTCGCCAAGATCGCCCGCATCCCGCCGGCCTCGGTCTCGTCCGACGATCGCAGCAAGCTGCAGCATCTCGATCGCGACCTGAAGAACGTGGTGTTCGGCCAGGAGAAGGCCATCGAGGCCCTGGCCGCGGCCATCAAGATGTCGCGCTCGGGTCTGGGCAAGCCCGACAAGCCGATCGGCGCCTTCCTGTTCTCCGGCCCCACCGGGGTGGGCAAGACCGAGGTCGCCAAGCAGCTGGCCTTCATCATGGGCATCGAGCTCATCCGTTTCGACATGTCCGAGTACATGGAGCGGCATGCGGTCAGCCGGCTGATCGGCGCGCCCCCGGGCTATGTCGGCTTCGATCAGGGCGGTCTGCTCACCGAGGCCATCACCAAGAAGCCGCACGCGGTGCTGCTGCTCGACGAGATCGAGAAGGCGCATCCGGACATCTTCAACATCCTGCTGCAGGTGATGGACCACGGCACCCTCACCGACAACAACGGGCGCAAGGCCGACTTCCGCAATGTGATCATCATCATGACCACCAACGCGGGCGCAGCCGATCTGCAGAAGCGCTCCATCGGCTTCTCGGACACCCGTCAGGCGGGCGACGAGATGGTCGAGATCAAGCGTCTGTTCACGTCCGAGTTCCGCA
>CAIZPE010000008.1 GCA_903934795.1 uncultured bacterium
CCGATCACCGGGTCGAGCTTGCCGGCGCGGGCGCGCTCGGTGAGGTCGATGGTGTACTTCTTGAGCGCCTCGCGCTGGCCCTCGGCCTCGGCACTGCCCACCGACTGGCCGCCGCGCACCGACTCGATCGCCAGCTCGAGCGCCTTGCGCTCGAGCCCGGCCTCGCGGGCCACCCGCCCGGCCTCGCCCTTGTCATCGGCCAGGGCGAGCAGGAACATCTCGGAGGCGATGAACTGGTCGCCGCGGCGCGTGGCCTCCTTCTCGGTGAGATTGAGCAGATTGACCAGATCGCGGCCGATCTGCACATCACCGGCAGTGCCGGTGACCTGGGGCAGCCGCTTGATGGCGGCGTCGAGTCCGGTCTTGAGCGCCGGCACCCGCACGCCGGCCCGTTCGAGCAGCGCCCGGCCGGAACCGTCGGGCTGGCCGAGCAGGGCCGACAGCACATGCAGCGGCTCGATGTACTGATGATCGTTGTTCAGGGCGAGGCTCTGGGCATCGGCCAGGGCCTGCTGGAACTGGGTGGTGAGCTTGTCCAGACGCATGGAACGGGCACTCCGGAATGGTTGACTGTCTGGCAGGTAGGGGCCACAGGCTATATTTCAAGCCATGAGCACCCTCTTCTCCCCCCTCGCCCTTCGCAGCCTCAGGCTGCCGAACCGCATCGTGATCGCCCCGATGTGCCAGTACTCCGCCGTCGACGGCATCGCCCAGCCCTGGCACACCGTGCACCTCGGCCAGCTGGCCATCAGCGGCGCCGGCCTGCTGATCGTCGAGGCCACGGCGGTCGAGCCGATCGGCCGGATCACCGCCGGCTGCCTCGGACTGTACGACGCGCCCACCGAGGCTGCGATGACCTCGCTCGTGCGCTCGCTGCGCCAGGTGTCGCCGATGCCGCTCGCCCTGCAGCTCGGCCATGCCGGACGCAAGGCCTCCAGTGGCCGGCCCTGGGAGGGTGGTCAGCTGGTGCCGGCCGAGGCCGGCGGCTGGCGCCCGGTGGGCCCCTCGGCCATCCCGCAGCTAGAAGGCGAGCCGGCGCCGCTGGCCCTCGACGCCGAAGGCCTCGCCCGCCTGCGCGATCGCTTCGTGGAGGCAACGCAACGCGCCGACCGCGTGGGCTTCGACGCGCTCGAGCTGCACGCCGCCCACGGCTACCTTCTGCACGAGTTCCTCAGCCCGATCGCCAACCAGCGCACGGATGCCTATGGCGGCAGCCTGGAGAACCGCATGCGTTTCCCGCTGGAGGTGTTCGCGGCCATGCGGGCGGCCTGGCCGGCACACAAGCCCATGGGCGTGCGGATCAGCGCCACCGACTGGATCGACGGCGGCTGGGACATCGAGGGCAGCCAGGCCTTCGCCCGGGCGGTGGAGCGCCTGAGCGCCGACTGGATCGATGTGTCCAGCGGCGGCATCAGCCCCAAGCAGAAGATCAGCCTCGGGCCAGGCTACCAGGTGCCCTTCGCGCAGGCGATCCGGGCGGTGGTGAAGATGCCGGTGATGGCGGTGGGCCTGATCACCGAGCCGCAGCAGGCCGAGGACATCCTGAGCGAGGGCAAGGCGGACATGATCGCGATCGCGCGTGGCTTCCTGCAAGACCCGCGCTGGCCCTGGCGGGCCGCAGCGGCGCTCGGCGCCAGCGTGGAGGCGCCTCGGCAGTACTGGCGCTCACAGCCCGCCACCCAGAAGGCGCTGTTCGGCGAGATCCGGTTCGGAGCCCGCTGACCCGCCCAGAAGGATCGCGGGCACGGCCTCGCGAGGCCTGCCGGCGGGCTGGCTGGCTTCTGCCAGCCGGCAGGATCACCGGCCGGGGCGCAACACTGCCCCCGGCCAGCGGCGCTCAGCTGCGCCAGACCATCGTGGAGGTGACGTCCTCTTCGGTGTTCTCGAAGCGCTTGGTCTCGTTGCGGCCGACCACCAGGTGGTGGACCTCATCGGGGCCGTCGGCGATGCGCAGGGTGCGCGCCCGCGCGTACATGCGGGCAAGCGGCGTCCACTGCGACACGCCTGTGGCGCCGTGCATCTGGATGGCCTGGTCGATGATGTGGCACACACGCTCGGGCACCATGGCCTTGACCATGTGCACCCAGACGCGGGCCTCGCGGTTGCCGAGCACATCCATGGCCTTGGCCGCCTTGAGCACCATCAGGCGCATGGCCTCGATCTCGATGCGGGCACGCGACACGATCTCGATGTTGCCGCCCAGCCAGATGATCTTCTTGCCGAAGGCCTCGCGCGAGAGACCGCGCTTGAGCATGAGGTCGAGCGCCTTCTCGGCCTGGCCGATGAGCCGCATGCAGTGGTGAATCCGGCCCGGGCCGAGGCGCACCTGCGAGATCTCGAAGCCGCGGCCCTCGCCCAGCAGCATGTTGTCCTTGGGCACGCGCACATTCTCGAAGCGGATGTGCATGTGGCCGTGCGGCGCATCATCGTCGCCGAAGACCTCCATGCCACCCAGGATGGTGACGCCCGGTTGGTCCTTGGGCACCAGGATCATCGACTGCTGCTTGTGCGGCGGCGCGTCGGGGCTGGTCTTGACCATGGTGATGAGGATCTTGCAGCGCGGGTCGCCGGCGCCGGAGGCGTAGTACTTCTCGCCGTTGAGCACCCACTCGTCGCCCTCGAGCACGGCGCGCATGCCGATATTCTTGGCATCGGACGAGGCGTTGTGCGGCTCGGTCATGGCATAGGTGGAGCGGATCTCGCCCGAGAGCAGGGGCTTGAGCCACTTCTCCTTCTGGGCCGGGGTGCCCACCCGCTCGAGCACCTCCATGTTGCCGGTGTCGGGCGCCGAGCAGTTCATGCACTGCGAGGCCAGCGGGTTCTTGCCGAGCTCGGCCGCGATGTAGGCGTAGTCGAGGTTGGACAGGCCCTCGCCGGTCTCGGCATCGGGCAGGAAGAAGTTCCACAGGCCCTGACGCTTGGCCTCGTTCTTGGCCTCTTCGAGCAGCTCG
>CAIZPE010000009.1 GCA_903934795.1 uncultured bacterium
CGCCAGTTCAACGACCTGGTGGCCAAGCTCGACAAGGCCCGCACCCATGTGCTGCTGGTGCGCCGTGGCGACAATGCGAGCTTCGTGCCGATCAAGCCGCTGCCGTCCTCGGCGCCCGCTCGCTGAGGCGCCACCCGCACGGCGGGGCCATCCCCCGCCACTGATAGAATCTGGCTTCCGCGCGCCTTCCCGGCGCGCGTTCGTCTTCGGGCCCCATGCAGCACATCCGCAACTTCTCGATCATCGCGCATATCGACCATGGCAAGTCGACCCTGGCCGACCGCCTGATCCAGCGCTGCGGCGGCCTGTCCGACCGCGAGATGGAGGAGCAGGTGCTCGACTCCATGGACCTCGAGCGCGAGCGGGGCATCACCATCAAGGCGCAGACCGCGGCCCTGCGTTATCTGGCGCAGGACGGGAAGGTCTACCACTTCAACCTCATCGACACGCCCGGGCATGTCGACTTCTCCTACGAGGTCAGCCGTTCGCTGTCGGCCTGCGAAGGCGCGCTGCTGGTGGTCGATGCCACGCAGGGCGTCGAGGCCCAGACTGTGGCCAACTGCTACACCGCCATCGATCTCGGTGTCGAGGTGGTGCCGGTGCTCAACAAGATGGACCTGCCCTCGGCCGACCCCGATGCCGCCGCGGCCGAGGTCGAGGATGTGATCGGCATCGACGCCACCGACGCGATCCGGGCCAGTGCCAAGACCGGGCTGGGCATTGACGAGATCCTCGAGGCGATCGTCCGCCGCATTCCGCCGCCCAAGGGCGACCCGGCCGGGCCGCTGCAGGCCCTGATCATCGACTCCTGGTTCGACAACTATGTCGGCGTGGTCATGCTGGTGCGGGTGGTCAATGGCGTGCTGCGGCCGCGTGACCGCATCCGCCTGATGGCCACGGGCCTTTCCTACAACTGCGAGCAGGTGGGCGTGTTCACCCCCAAGTCATCGGCGCGCGAGTCACTGTCGGCGGGCGAGGTCGGCTTCATCATCGCCGGCATCAAGGAACTGAAGGCGGCCAAGGTCGGTGACACCGTCACCCTCGCCGGCCAGCCCGCGGTGGCGCCGCTGCCCGGCTTCAAGGAGATCAAGCCCTCGGTGTTCGCCGGCCTGTACCCGGTGGAGGCCAACCAGTACGAGGCCATGCGCGACGCGCTCGAGAAGCTGCAGCTGAACGACGCCTCGCTGCAGTTCGAGCCCGAGGTCTCGCAGGCGCTGGGCTTCGGGTTCCGGTGCGGCTTCCTGGGGCTGCTGCACATGGACATCGTCCAGGAGCGGCTCGAACGCGAGTTCGACATGGACCTCATCACCACGGCACCCACCGTGGTCTACGAGATCCTGCTGCGCGACGGCACGGTGCTGCAGGTGGAGAATCCCTCGCGCATGCCCGATCCGGCCCGCATCGAGGAGATCCGCGAGCCGATCGTCGATGTCACCATCTTCGTGCCGCAGGAGTACGTCGGCAACGTGATCACCCTGTGCACGAACAAGCGTGGGGTGCAGACCAACCTCGCCTATCACGGCCGTCAGGTGCACCTGAGCTACGAGCTCCCCATGAACGAGATCGTGCTCGACTTCTTCGACAAGCTGAAGTCCACCTCGCGCGGCTATGCCTCCATGGACTACGAGTTCAAGGAGTACCGCGCCTCCGATGTGGTGCGCATGGACATCATGGTCAATGGCGACCGGGTCGACGCCCTCAGCCTGATCGTCCACCGATCGGTCTCGCAGAGCCGCGGACGGGAGGTGGCGGCGCGCATGCGCGAGCTGATCCCGCGGCAGATGTACGATGTCGCCATTCAGGCGGCCATCGGCTCCAACATCATCGCGCGCGAGAATGTCAAGGCGCTGCGCAAGAACGTGCTGGCCAAGTGCTACGGCGGCGACATCACCCGCAAGAAGAAGCTGCTCGAGAAGCAGAAGGCTGGCAAGAAGCGCATGAAGCAGGTCGGCACGGTCGAGATTCCCCAGGAAGCCTTCCTGGCCGTGCTCCAGGTGGGTGAACGCTGATGCGCCGGCGGCTGTCGCGGTGCCAGGAGATCCGGTGAACGACGCCAGCAGTTCGCTGAATTTCGCGCTGATCCTGTTCGCGCTGCTGGTGGTGTGCTTTGCCGCCTGGCTCGCCGACCGGCTGGTGTTTCGCCGCGCCCGTGCCCGGCTGGCCGAAGAACGGGTCGCCCGTTTCGATGCCGACCAGGCCGTGCTGCCGGCGCACCAGCGCGCTGCCGACCCCGCGGCGGCCCGGCTGGCGATCAGCCGCGAGGCCCTGCGCCAGCCGCTCTGGCTCGAATACACCGCAGGCCTCTTTCCGGTGATCGCGGTGGTGTTCTTCCTGCGCTCGTTCCTGGTCGAACCGTTCAAGATCCCGTCGGGTTCCATGATTCCCACGCTGCTGGTGGGTGACCTGATCCTGGTGAACAAGTTCAGCTATGGCGTACGGCTGCCGGTGATCCACACCAAGGTCCTCGAGGTGGGTTCGCCGCAGCGCGGTGATGTGATGGTGTTCCGCTTCCCGCGGGATCCGTCCATGGACTACATCAAGCGCGTGGTGGGCGTGCCCGGCGATCAGGTCTCCTACCAGAACAAGCGCCTGAGCGTGAATGGTGTCGAGGTGCCGTTGAAGCCCGCGGGCGAGTTCTACGACGCAGACCGCCTGAGCTACGCGCCCCAGTACAGCGAGACGCTCGGATCCGTGGAGCACCGGATCCTCACCGAGCTCGACAAGCCGTCATTCATTTCGGCGACCGATGCCTTCCCGTTCAGGGATTCATGCCGGTACGGAAATAACGGGTTATCCTGCACCGTGCCTGCCGGGCATTACTTCGTCATGGGCGATAATCGCGAGAACAGCCTGGACAGCCGCTTCTGGGGGTTCGTCCCCGAGGCCAATCTGGTCGGCAAGGCCTTCTTCATCTGGATGAATTTCGGCGACCTGAAACGCATCGGCGGATTCCACTGATGACCATGCTGCGCACCCACACCCTTTCCTTTCGCGGTCGTCAAGGCGGCCTGGGGCTGATCGGCCTGCTGGTGATGATCGGCATCGCCTTGTGCGTGGCGGTGGTCGGCATGCGGGTCTCACCCACCGTGGTCGAGTTCCTCGCCGCCAAGCGGGCCATCCACCGGATTGCCGAGGCGGGCACCCGCAGCTCCGGCGAGATCGTCAAGGCCTTCGACGAAATGAGCGCGATCGACGACATCAGCTCGATCACCGGGCGCGACCTGCGAATCGAGCGCGCCGGTGCGATCGTCACCCTGAGCTTCGCCTACGAGAAGCGCATCCCGCTTTTCGGCCGCGCGAGCCTGCTGCTGCAGTACGACGCGACCGCCTCGTCGAACTGAGGCCGGAGGATGTCCCCGGACGACCTGCAGCGCAGACTCGGCCACCGGTTCAGCGACCCTGCGCTGCTCACCCAGGCGCTTACCCACCGCAGCTTCGGGCAGCCCAACAACGAGCGGCTCGAGTTTCTCGGCGACAGCGTGCTCAACTGCGTCGTGGCCACGCTGCTCTACGAGCGTTTCCAGACGGTCGACGAGGGTGATCTTTCCCGGGTGCGGGCCACCCTGGTGAAGCAGCAGTCGCTGTTCGAGCTTGCCATGCGGCTCGAGCTCGGTCCCTGCGTGCGTCTGGGCGAAGGCGAATCGCGCAGCGGCGGCTTTCGCCGGCCCTCGATCCTGGCTGATTGCCTCGAGGCGCTGTTCGGCGCGGTCTTCCTCGATGGCGGCTTTCTGGCGGCGCGGGCGGTCATCCATGGCCTGTATGACCCGGTGCTGGCCACCGTCGATCCCCGCACCCTGGGCAAGGATGCCAAGACCCTGCTGCAGGAGCACCTTCAGAGTAAGCGCATTCCGCTGCCGGTGTATTCGGTGGTCGGCACGCTCGGTGCGGCCCACAGCCAGACCTTCGAGGTGGAGTGCCTCATTCCCAAGCTTGACATCCAGGTGCTCGGGCGCGGCGGCAGCCGCCGCGCGGCCGAGCAGGCCGCGGCGCTGCTCGCGCTGGAACGCGCAGGGCAGCGAGCCCCCGCCAGCGCGTCCCGCCGCCGTGCCGGGACGGCCGACCCCACAGACGGAGCGGTGTCATGAGCGAGGCGCCCAGCCCGCCGCACCGCGCCGGCTTCGTCGCCATCGTCGGGCGGCCCAATGTCGGCAAGTCGACACTACTCAACCGGCTGATCGGGCAGAAGATCTCGATCACCTCGCGCAAGGCGCAGACCACACGTCACCGCATCCTCGGCGTGCTCAACCGACCCGACGCCCAGTTGCTGTTCGTTGACAGCCCGGGTTATCAGACCCGCTCGATGGGCGCGCTCAACCGCGTGCTCAATCGCACCGCACGCCAGGTGGCCGACGACGCCGACCTGGTGGTGATGGTCTGCGATGCGCATGGCTGGACGCCCGCCGATCGCGAGATGGCTGCGCTTCTGCCCACCGGCACACCGGTGCTGCTGGCGATCAACAAGGTCGATGCGATCGCCGACCGGGCGCGGCTGGTGGCCATGGTCCGACAGGCCACCGCCGATCGTGCCTTCGACGAGGTGGTGCCGCTCAGTGCCCGCTCCGGTCGTCAGGTCGAGCTGCTCGCCGACCTGTGCGTGGCGCGGCTGCCGGAAGGCCCGCGACTGCTCGACGACGATGCGCCCACCGACCGCAGCGAGCGCTTCCTGGCCACCGAACTCATCCGCGAGAAGCTGTTCCGCCTGCTCGGCGACGAGCTGCCCTACGAGAGCACGGTGGTGCTCGAGGGCTTCGAGGAGCTGCCCGGCCTGCGCCGCATCCATGCCACCATCGTGGTCGCCCGCGACGCCCACAAGCCGATCGTCCTGGGCAGTGGTGGCGAGCGGATCAAGCGCATCGCGATCGAGGCGCGCGCCGACCTCGAGAAGATGCTCGGCTGCCGGGTCTACCTCGAGCTCTTCGTGAAGGTCCGCGGCGGTTGGGCCGACGACGAGACCAGCCTGCGCGCCTACGGCTACGAGTAGCCGGGGCCCGGCATGAGCGCCGCCGCATCCCGGGTTGATCTGCAGGCTGCATTCCTGCTGCACAGCATCCCGTACAAGGAGACCAGCCTCATCGTCGAGCTGTTCACGCGGGAGCACGGGCGGCTGGCGGCGGTGGCCAAGGGGGCGCGCCGGCCGCATTCCGCGCTGCGCGGCGTGCTGCTGCAGTTCCAGCCGCTGTCGGCCGGCTGGACCGGGCGCAACGAACTGCGCCTGCTCACCGCCGCGGCCTGGGTGGGCGGCATGCCCAGCCCCCAGGGAGACGCGCTGCTCTGTGCCTTCTACCTGAACGAGCTGCTGATGAAGCTGCTGCCGCGGGAGGATCCGCATCCGGCGCTCTATGATGCCTACCAGCAGGCGCTGTTCGAGCTCTCGGGCAGCGGCCCGCATGACGAGACCCTGCGCCGCTTCGAATGGCTGCTGCTTCGCGAAGCAGGCTACGCGCCCGATCTTGCGCGCGACACCGACGCGCGGCCGATCCAGCCGGGTGGACAGTACCGCTGGGAACCGTCGGCGGGCTTTGCGGCGGCCGAGCCTGCGGCAGCGGGCGATGCCGCGCTGATCAGCGGCGAGACGCTTGCCGGCCTGGCCGCCGGCAGCTTCGCCTCGCCGCGGGCCCGCTCGCAGGCAAAATACCTGACCCGCGCGATCCTCGCGCATCATCTCGACGGCGCGGCGCTGAGCACCCGCCAGATCCTCATCGACCTGCACAAGCTATGATCGAACTCGGCGTGAACATCGACCACGTGGCCAGCATCCGCCAGGCCCGTCGCACCTACGAGCCCGACCCGGTCTGGGCGGCGGTCGAGGCCCATCTCGGCGGCGCCGATGGCATCACCATCCACCTGCGCGAAGACCGTCGCCACATCAACGACGATGACGTCCGGCGCCTGCGTGAACTCACCCAGGTCAAGCTCAATCTCGAGATGGCGGCCACCGACGAGATGGTCGGCATCGCGATCCGTACCCGCCCCGAGATGGCCATGCTGGTACCCGAGGGCCGCCATGAGGTCACCACCGAGGGCGGGCTGGACATCGTTGCCCAGGAGTCGCGCATCCGTGAGGTGGTGGCCGCGCTCGCGGGCGCGGGCATCGTCAGCAGCGTGTTCATCGACGCCGACCCGGCGCAGATCGACGCGGCCCGACGGGTGGGCGCGAAAGTCTGCGAGATTCATACCGGGCCCTACGCGCATGCCTTCCACAACGGCGGCCGCGACACCGAGGGGCGGGGTGTGCCCGAGGAACTCGAAAGGATCCGGCGCGCCGGCGCGCAGATCATCGGCCTGGGCATGCGCTTCAACGCCGGCCATGCGCTGAACTACCACAATGTCCAGGCAGTGGCCGCGCTGCCCGGGGTGCGCGAACTGCACATCGGGCATGCGATCGTGTCGCGCTCGGTCTTCATCGGCATGCGCGAGGCCGTGCGTGACATGAAGCGCCTGATGCGCGAAGCGGCGGCGGCCGGGCAGGCGGCGGGATGATCTACGGCATCGGCACCGACATCGTCGAGGTCGCGCGCATCCGCGAGCTTCTCGCGCGCTACGACGAGCGCTTCGCCCGGCGCGTGCTCGGGCCGGAGGAACTCGCCGAGTTCCGCCGCCGACGCGGCCGTGGCGCCCATGGCGAGGGCTATGCCGCGCGCTACCTCGCCAAGCGCTTCGCGGCCAAGGAGGCCTTCTCCAAGGCCCTTGGCCTGGGGCTGCGCGGGCCGATGACCCTGCTGTCGCTGCAGGTGCTCAACAACCGCCGTGGCCAGCCGATCGCGGTGGCCCGCAAGGAACTCGAACCCTATCTCGCGCAGCGCGGGCTGCGCGCCCATGTCTCGCTCTCCGACGAGCGCGACAATGTCATCGCCTTCGTGGTCATCGAGTCAGCCGAGCCGACCGCCTCGCTGCCCGCCTTCGCCGCCGTGGAGACCTCCGCATGACCCACAAGCCCGGACCGGTGGTGATCGATGTCGCCGGCACCACGTTGCAGCCCGGTGATCGCGAGCGCATCGCGCACCCGATGGTTGGCGGGGTGATCCTGTTCTCCCGCAATTTCAGCAGCGTGGCCCAGGTGACCGAGCTCGTCGCCGAGATCCGGCGGGCCCGCCCCGGGCCGCTGATGGTCTGCGTCGACCATGAGGGCGGCCGGGTGCAGCGCTTTCGCGAGGGCTTCACCGCGATCGCGCCGATGCGCGAGCTCGGCCGGCGCTGGGACGTCGATCCGATGGACGCCTGCCGGCAGGCCGCGCAGCAGGGGGAGACCATCGGCCGGGAACTACGGCGGGTGGGGGTCGACCTCAGCTTCACGCCGGTGCTCGACCTAGACCACGGCCCCTCGGGCGTGATCGGCGACCGCGCCTTTCACCGCGATCCGCGGGTGGTCAGCCTGCTGGCCGGCCGCCTGATGCACGGTCTGCTGCTGGGCGGCATGGGCAACTGCGGCAAGCACTTCCCGGGGCACGGCTATGCCCATGCCGACTCCCACCATGAACTGCCGGTGGACGAGCGTCCCTTGGCGCAGATTCTCGCCGACGATGCCGCGCCGTACCGGTGGCTGGGCAACACCCTGCTTTCGGTGATGCCGGCCCATGTGGTCTATCCGGCGGTCGACACCCTGCCTGCGGGCTTCTCGTCGCGCTGGCTGCGCGGCATCCTGCGCCGTCGTCTCGGCTTCGGCGGGCTGATCTTCTCCGACGACCTCACCATGGAAGCGGCCACCGGCGTGGGCGGGATCGTCGCGCGCGCCGATGCGGCGCTGCAGGCCGGCTGCGACATGGTTCTGGTCTGCAACCGGCCCGATCTCGCCGGCGAGCTGCTCGATGGCCTGCGCTGGCGCCGTGCCGGCGTCTTTGCGGCCCGCTTCGACGCGATCGTGCGCCGCTGAGGCGGCGGCGCTTCCTCGCCTCGACCTGTTGCCGGCCTGCACCATGAGCGAGGGCGCCACTGATTTCGATCCCCGCCCGGTGCTGGCCGGGCTGCCCAACCTGCCCGGCGTGTACCGCATGCACGATGCGGCCGGGGCACTGCTCTATGTGGGCAAGGCCCGAGACCTGAAGAAGCGGGTCTCGTCGTACTTCCAGAAGACCGCGAGCAGCCCGCGCATCGCGCACATGGTCAGTCAGGTGGCATCGCTCGAGACCACGGTCACCCGTTCCGAGGCCGAAGCGCTGCTGCTCGAGAGCAATCTGATCAAGACCGCTCAGCCGCGCTACAACATCCTTTTTCGCGACGACAAGAGCTATCCCTATCTGAAGATCAGCGGCCACGGTTTTCCGCGGGTGGCGTACTACCGGGGCGCGCTCGATCGCAGCAGCCGCTTCTTCGGCCCGTACCCGAGCGCCTGGGCGGTCAAGGAGAGCATCCAGGTGCTGCAGAAGGCCTTCCGGCTGCGCACCTGCGAGGACTCGGTGTTCAGCAACCGCTCGCGACCCTGTCTGCTCCATCAGATCGGGCGCTGCAGCGCGCCCTGCGTGGACCTGGTCAGCCGCGAGGACTACGCCCGCGATGTCGACGATGCCACCCGATTCCTGCGAGGCGGCCACCGCGAGGTGATGCAGACGCTGGAGCGCCAGATGCACGCCGCGGCGGCCGAACTGCGCTTCGAGGAGGCGGCGGTGCTGCGCAACCGCATGAGTGCGCTTTCGCGGGTGCTGCACCAGCAGTCGATGGACACC
>CAIZPE010000010.1 GCA_903934795.1 uncultured bacterium
CGCCGGTCCTCCGGCGGCAGCGGCCGGGCTGGCACCCCCCGCGTCAGCCGCCGCGCTTGCGGGCGCGCCCGACGCGCCCTCGCCCGACGCACCAGCAGCCTGCGCCAACGCGGGCGCAGGCACCGGCGCCGATGCGCCGCCAGGCCGCCCCGGGACCCGGCCAAAGAAGAACGCGATCGCGATGACCAGCGCAAGGCTCAGGATGATCCAGACCCACCGGCTGCCCGAGCCGCCGGCGCCGAAGCCGAACAGCCCCGGGCGCGGCATTGGCTCGCGCAGCGAGGTTGCCGGGCGCAGGTCGGGTGTGCCGGCCGCGTCGCCGATGCTGGCCAGCAGCGGCATCACATCGACGCCGATCAGCCGACCATAACTGCGCAACGCGGCGCGCACGAAGGCCTGCCCCGGCAGCGCGGGCCAGTCTCCCGCCTCGAGGGCATGCACCTGACGCGGAGCCAGATTGAGCTTGCGGGCAAGATCATCGGAAGACAGCCCCTTCGCCTCACGGGCAGCCACCAGCGCGGCGAGGCTGTCGACCTGGCCATCGCCGGATGGCGGGAGGGGAGTCGGAGGGGTCAGAGGCGTCGCAGCGGCCGCGGCAACGGCAGGCGAGCCTGGCTCGGCCCCGAACGGGACCGCAGGCGTGTCCCCGGTCGGTTCAGCCTGGTGTGCGGTCATCGTCAGTCGTCGTAGCGGCCGGCGGTCAGCCGGGACACTTCCGGCGAGGCCGGGAATCGCCTGCGCAGCTGGGCGGCAAGACTCTCTTCGGCGGCACGGTCACCGGCCTTGCGCTCGATGCGCAGCGCCAGCCAGAGCACCTCGGCGCTGGGCTCGAAGCTGCCCGTGAGGCGCTGGGCATAGAACCGGGCCCGCGTGATGTCACCCCGGCCGAGGTTGATCTCGGCGAGGTTGAACATGGCCACCGGGTTGGCCGGATCGACCTGGAACGAGCGCTGGAAGTAGTCCTCCGCGGCCTTGAGATCACCCATGCGGCGCGAGCAGATGCCGGCGTTGTGCAGGGGTCGCGCCGGGGTGGCGTACAGCGGATTGCGCAGGGCGCGCAGGAACTGGTCGATGGCCTGGGGATAGCGGCCGGTCTGGCAGAGATACCAGCCGTAGTTGTTGAGCAGGTCGGAGTCGCCCGGTGCCAGCCGCAGGGCGCGCTGGAAGCTCTCGTCGGCGCGCGGGCGGTCGTTCAGGTCCATGTAAACCAGGCCCAGCATGCCGTAGGCCGGCGCGAAGTTGGGATCGAGGGCCAGCGCCTGGCGCAGTTCGTCGAGGGCCACGTTGTAGTTGCGCTGCTGGTAGTAGTTGGCCGCGAGCTCGAGCCGGATGCGCGCCCGACGACGGTTCTCGCTCTCGTCGTCGGCTCCGGCGGTGGCCGTGCCGGTGAGCGGGTTGGAGCCGCCGTCGCCCGGCCGCGAGGCCGGATCGCCCGAGGCGGCGCATCCTGCCAGCCACACCGCCATCAGGCACGCAGCCACCGCACCGGTGCGACGGACGATGAGGCCGGCCAGGCCCGGCAGCCGGACGCGGGCAGGCGCCATCAGCGGCCCACCGGCTGGATGGCGATCCGCCGACCGACGGCGTCGGCAGCCGGCGCCGCTGCGGGTGTGGCACGCGCCATGCGCTGCGCGAGCCGGGTGCGGTCCTGCACCTCACCGGCAAGCTGGCCACAGGCGGCATCGATGTCATCGCCGCGGGTGCGCCTGACGGTGGTGACGATTCCCGCCTCGATGAGGATCTGCCCGAAGCGCCGCACCCGGGCATCGGGCGAGCGGCGCAGCCCGGCATGCGGGAAGGGATTGAACGGGATCAGGTTGAACTTGCAGGGCAGGCCCCGCACGAGCGACAGCAGACGGCGGGCGTGCTCGTCGCTGTCGTTGACCCCATCGAGCATCACGTACTCGAAGGTGATGAAGTCGCGCGGCGCGGCCTCGAGGTAACGGGCGCAGGCGGCCAGCAGCTCGGCCAGCGGATACTTGCGGTTGATCGGCACGAGCTGATCGCGCAGCGCATCGTCGGGGGCATGCAGCGACACCGCCAGGGCCACCGGGCAGTCCTGACGGAGGCGGTCGATCATCGGCACCACACCCGAGGTGGACACGGTAACCCGGCGACGCGACAGGCCGTAGGCGTTGTCGTCGAGCATCAGGCGCAGGGCGCTGAGGGTGGCCTCGTAGTTCTGCAGCGGCTCGCCCATGCCCATGAAGACCACATTGCTCACAGGGCGTTCACCCGCCGGACCAGGCCCGAGCGTGCGGTTGGCCCACCAGAGCTGACCGACGATCTCGGCAACCTCGAGGTTGCGCGAGAAGCCCTGCTTGCCGGTGGAGCAGAACAGGCAGTTCACCGCACAGCCGGCCTGGGTGGAGACGCACAGCGTGCCGCGCTGTGCCTCGGGGATGAACACCATCTCGACGGCATTGCCTGCGCCGACATCGAGCAGCCACTTGCGGGTGCCGTCGGCCGAGACATGGTCGCTGATGACGGCGGACGCGCGAACCACCGCCTGCTCGCGAAGCCGCTCGCGGAAACCGCGAGCGAGATCGGTCATGGCATCGAAGTCATCCTGGCCGCGCTGGTGGATCCAGCGGGAAAGCTGGCGGGCGCGAAAGGGCTTTTCGCCCCACTGCGAGCAGACCCGGGCAAGCCCGTCGGCATCGAGACCCAGAAGGTTGACGGGAGTGCTCATCGGATGCCTGCGTGGGGGCGCCGTCGTCGCCGGCCGCCCCTGAGGGACGGCGGCGCGCCTCAGCGCGAGTGGATGTTCATCGCCGGGAAGAAAAAGGCCACTTCGGCGCGGGCGGTCTCGGCGGCATCGGAGCCGTGCACCGCATTGGCGTCGATGCTGTCGGCGAAATCGGCGCGGATGGTGCCCGGGGCCGCCTTGCGCGGATCGGTGGCACCCATGAGGTCGCGGTTCTTCTGGATGGCGCCCTCGCCCTCGAGCACCTGGACCATGACCGGGCCGGAGATCATGAAATCGACCAGATCCTTGAAGAAGGGACGCTCGCGGTGGACGGCATAGAAGCCCTCGGCGTCGGCGCGCGAGAGTTGCATCATGCGGGAGGCGATCACCTTCAGACCGGCATCCTCGAAGCGGCTGTAGATCTTGCCGATCACGTTCTTGGCGACCGCGTCGGGCTTGATGATGGAAAGGGTGCGTTCGATGGCCATGGTAAGTCCTGAGCGAGAGTCCGGCGCCCCGACCGGCGGCAGGTGCCACTGGAGGCGGCAGGCAAACCGGGCTCGCGGAAAAAGTGCTTGGAAATGAAAGCTTTGCAGGCGGCTCTGGCAGTAGACTCGAAAGACCCTGTAGCCTGCTGCTTAGCCCTCGATTCTAGCACACCCCTGTGTCAGGCTTGCCCCGACAGACTGACAGACCCTGAGGCGGGCGCGGTTGAATTCCGCGGGCCGACCCCCTACATTGTCGGAACCTTCCACGGAGACACACACATGGCCTACGAACAGAACGGACTGCCCACCGGCTTCGGCGCGGGTGGTGGCGTCCTCGGCGCGGCCGCGCGCAACCGCGTGCTGCGCAACACCTATGCGCTGCTGGCGCTTTCCATGGTGCCCACCGTCCTGGGCGCCTGGATCGGGGTGAGCACCGGGTTCAGCTTCTTTGCCGGCAGCCCCTTCATCGGCCTGATCGTCTTCATGGCGGTCGCGTTCGGGTTCTTCTTCGCCATCGAGAAGTTCAAGAACAGCGCCATCGGCGTCGGTCTGCTGCTGGCCTTCACCTTCTTCATGGGCCTGATGCTCTCGCGTCTGGTGGGGCATGTGCTGGGCATGAGCAACGGCGCCTCGCTGGTGATGACCGCCTTCGGTGGCACGGCCGGCATCTTCGCTGTCATGGCCACCATCGCCACGGTGTCCAAACGCGATTTCACGGGCATGGGCAAGTGGCTGCTGGTGGGCTTCCTGGTCATCCTCGTGGCCGGCATCGCCAACATCTGGCTGCAGATGCCCGCCCTGACGCTCACCATCTCGGCGCTGGCGGTGCTGATCTTCTCGGCCTTCATCCTGTATGACCTGCAGCGGGTGATCAACGGCGGCGAGACCAACTATGTCACCGCCACCCTGTCGGTCTACCTCAGCGTCTACAACGTGTTCAGCAACCTGCTGGTGATCCTCGGGGTCGTCGGCGGCGATCGCGACTGAGCCCACGGCCGGGCGGGCCCGCCCGGCATCGTTCACCGCACAGGGCCGCCCGAGGGCGGCCCTTTCCTTTTTCGCGTCGCCCGAGGGCGACCTTGCCGTTTTCCCGCCTTCCTCGGGTGTCCCTTCCCCTGCCCTGCCGCCCGCCCCAGCCGCCATGACCGATCCGCGTCCCGCCCTGCCTGCCATCCGCCTCGAGTCGCACTTCGGCGACCGGGTGATGCCCTGCTTCGCCCAGCGACCGCCCGATGTCTGGGCTCTGTTCGAGACAGCGCTCGCCACCGCGCCGCAGGCCGACGCGGTGGTGCATGAAGGACAGCGGCTGAGCTGGCAGGAGCTCGCGCGGGTTGCCGACGAAACCGCCGCCGGTTTCGCCGCCGCGGGGGTCAAGCCCGGTGACCGTGTCGGGCTGCTGGTAGGCAACCGCCTTGCGCATGTGACCGCGCTTGCCGGCCTGATGCGCCTGGGCGCCATTGCGGTGCCGATGGGCACCCGGCTGCAGGGGCCGGAGGTGGCCTACATCCTCGGCCACTGCGGCGCCGTGGGCGTGGTCCATGACCCGGAGCTGGCCGCTCGCCTGCCCTCGCCGGACGAGGCGCCAGCGCTGCGCGGACGCTGGACCGAGCCGCCGCGCGCCACGGGCGAGGCCCTGCGGGCCCTGCCGCCGCGGCCTGCCGTGCAGGAAGAGGACACCGCCTTCATCCTCTACACCTCGGGCACCACCGGACGCCCCAAGGGCGCGATGCTCACCCATCTGAATGTCGTGCACTCGGTGCTTCACTTCCGGCATGCCATGCAGCTGGGCCCCGGCGAGCGCTCGCTGCTGGCCGTGCCGGCAAGCCATGTCACCGGCCTGGTCGCGATCATCCTCAGCATGTGGGGCTGTGCCGGCTGCGTGGTGCTGATGCCCGAGTTCAAGGCGCCGGCCTACATCGAGCTGGCAGCCCGCGAACGCATCACCCACACCATCCTGGTGCCGGCGATGTACACGCTGCTGCTGATGCAGCCCGCCTTCGCCAGCGCGGATCTTTCAGCCTGGCGCATCGGCGGCTATGGCGGCGCGCCCATGCCCGAGACCACGATCGCCACGCTGGCGGCCAGGCTGCCGCGCCTCGAACTGATCAACGCCTATGGCGCCACCGAAACCACCTCGCCAGCCACGCTGCTGCCGGCAGCGATGGCTGCCGAGCGGCCCGACAGCGTCGGCCTGACGCTGCCCTGCGCCGAGATCCGGGTGATGGATCCGCAGGGCCGGGAGGTGGCGCCGGGCGAGTCCGGCGAGCTGTGGATCCGCGGGCCAATGGTCGTCCCGGGCTACTGGGACAACCCCGAGGGCACGCGCAACGGTTTTCGCGCCGGCTTCTGGCTCTCGGGCGATGTCGGCTCGATCGACGCCCAGGGTTTCGTGCGGGTGTTCGATCGCCTCAAGGACATGCTCAACCGCGGTGGATACAAGATCTTCTCGGTCGAGGTGGAGAATGTCCTGGCGGCCTGCCCCGGAGTGGTCGAGAGCGCGATCATCGGCAAGCCCTGCCCGGTGCTTGGCGAGCGGGTGCATGCCTTCGTGAGCGTGAACGATCCGACGCTCGACGCGGCCCGTCTGAAGGCCTTCTGCGCCGAGCGGCTGGCCGACTACAAGGTGCCCGAGGGCTTCACGATCGGCAGCGTGCCGCTGCCGCGCAATGCCAACGGCAAGCTGCTCAAGCGGACGATGCGCGAGCAGCTGCTCGCGCAGGACTGAGGGCAGCGCAGTGCGAGCCCCGCCCGGTGCAAGCGCCGGCGCGCAGGCTCAGGCCCGATCAGCCTGGCTCAGGCCGGCTCGAAGACCGCGATCGACTCCACATGCGAGGTGTGCGGGAACATGTTCAGCGCCCCCGCCATCTCGAGCCGGTAGCCACCGGTGTGCACCAGCAGGCCGGCGTCGCGCGCGAGGGTGGCCGGGTTGCACGACACATAGACGATACGCGGCACCTTGTAACCATCCTCGGCCAGGGCGCGACAGACCTCCAGCGCGCCCTCGCGCGGCGGGTCGATCAGCACACGATCGAAGCGGCCCAGCGCCTGCCAGGCCGGCAGGCTCATCTCGAACAGGTTAGCGGCGCTGAACCGGGCCTTGTCCTGCAGCCCGTTGACCCGCGCATTGTCGGCTGCACGCGCGACCAGCGCGGCGCTGCCCTCGATGCCGAGCACCTCGGCGCTCAGCCGTGCCAGCGGCAGGCTGAAGTTGCCCAGGCCGCAGAAGAGATCGGCCACGCGGTGCGAGGATGCCGGTGCGAGCAGGCGCAAGGCGCGCGAGACCAGCACCTGGTTGATCGGGTGGTTGACCTGCGTGAAGTCGGTGGGCACAAAGGGCATGCGCACGCCGAACTCGGGCAGATCGTAGGCCAGGCGCGAGCGCGGCGGCTGACCATCCTCGGTGCCGGGCGCCCAGAGGAGCACGACGGTGTCGGGGCCCTTGGGCTGCAGCCAGAGCTCGAAGCGGTGCTGCCGCGCGAAGGCGATCAGCGCCTCGCGATCGGCGGCACTCACCGGGTCGAGGACGCGAAACACCAGGGCCAGCACCGTGTCGCTGCCCTCGCCGCCCATCGCGACCTCGATCTGCGGCATGCGGTCGCGCATGGCCAGGGCGCCGATCAGCTCGCGCAGGGGCAGCAGCAGCGCCGACACCTGCGGCGCGAGCACAGGGCACTCGCGCATGTCGGCCACATAACTTGAGCCGCGTTCGTGGAATCCGACCAGCACGCCGCCCTTGCGCGGCACATGGCGCACCGAGAGCCGGGCGCGATAACGGTAGCCCCAGTCGGGGCCGGCGATGGCGCGCAGCATCATGGCTGGCCGCACATTGCCGAGGTGGGCGAGCTGGTCCTCGAGAGCGCGCTGCTTGATCGCGACCTGCGCGCGGGTGTCGAGATGCTGCATCGAGCAGCCACCGCAGACGCCGAAGTGCGGGCAGCGCGGCCGCGCGCGCATCGGCGAGGCCTGCAGCACCTTGAGCGTGCGCGCGACATCGAAGCGCGGCTTGCGCCGGATGATCTCGGCGTCGACCCGCTCGCCGGGCAGCGCCTCGCGCACGAACACCACCTTGCCGTCGGCGCGGGCCACGCCGTTGGCTTCGAGGTCGAGGGACTCGATCTGCAGCTCGGGCATCAGCCGCCGCTCTGCGGCCAGGCCGCGAGGTACTGGCGCCAGTGCTCCCCCGGCAGGCGGCCGAGGCTCTCGCGCAACAGCGCGAGCTCGGCCTGGAAGCGCTCGGGCGTGAACACGCCGCGCATCAGTTGGAAGCGGCAGTAGAGGAGCCAGGTGTTGGCGACGTCGGTCTCGCAGTAATCGCGGATCTCCTGCAGGCGCCCGTCGCGGAACGCGGGCCAGACCTGCGAGCCGTCCATGCCGAGCTTGCCTGGGAAACCGCACAGCCGGGACAGCTCGTCGAGCGGCGCATTGGCGCGGCCGTTGTAGAGCGCAAGCAGGTCCATCAGGTCGGTATGACGGCTGTGGTAGCGGCTGATGTAGTTGTTGAAGCGGAAATCCCGGTCGTCCTCGCCCATGTCCCAGTAGCGCGGCGCCTGGATGCCGTGGACGAGGCCGCGGTAGTGCAGCACCGGCAGATCGAAGCCGCTGCCGTTCCACGACACCAGCGTGGGGGTGTGACGCTCGATGACCTTGAAGAAGTCGGCGATCAGCCTGGGCTCGTCGTCTTCGGGGTTACCCAGACAGCGCACCCGCACCGATTCACCGTCGCGAAAGAGGCAGCCCACCGCGACCACGCGGTGCAGGTGCAGGGGCAGGAAATCGGAGCCGGTCTTCTCGCGCCGGCGATCGAAGGCAGCCTGCGCGACCTCGGCGTCGGACAGCGAGTCGGGCAGGGACCATACCCGGCGCAGGCCGGCCACATCGGGCACGGTCTCGAGGTCGAAAACCAGCACCGGGGTCATGACGCTCAGCGGCCCGACTGGGCGGGCAGCAGCCCGATCGGGTCGATCGGCTTGCCGCTACGCCGAACCTCGAAGAGCAGCTTGGGCTTGTCGGTGCCGCTGTCGCCGGCCTCGGCGATCTTCTGGCCACGACGAACGCTCTGCCCTTCCTTGACCAGCAGGCTGCGGCCGTGGGCATAGACCGAAAGCAGGTCGCCATCATGCTTGAGGATGATGAGGTTGCCGTAGCCGCGCGGGCCGGGGCCGCTGAAGATCACCTTGCCATCGGCGGCGGCGTTCACCGGGTCGCCCGCCGCGGCGGCCAGCACCAGGCCGGTGCTGCGCCCCTCGCCGAAGCTCTGCAGCACCTTGCCGGGCACGGGCCAGATGAACTCCGGCGGCGTGCCGCCACCCGCGGCGGCCGATCCGGCGCCGGCCGCACCGGCGGCGGTCCCACCCGCTCCGGTTGCGCCCGCTCCGGTCCCACCCGCTCCGGTTGCGCCTGCTCCGGTTGCGCCTGCCGCGGTTGCGCCTGCCGCGGCTGCGCCGGCAGCGACGCCGCCCTGCCCGGCGGCAGCGCCCGGCGTGGCCGCGCCCTGGGCGGCAC
>CAIZPE010000011.1 GCA_903934795.1 uncultured bacterium
CGGGCCATGCGATCAGGAAGCGCGCGACGGAGCCGCTGCCGCGCGGCAGCATGCCCGCGCGTTCAAGAAAGCCGCGCAGCGCCTCGGGCTGCACCATGACCCCGAAGGTCAGTCGGCGGTCGCGCAGGCGAAACGACGGTTTGCTGCGGCGGTCGACGGCGATCTCGCCACCGTCCCACAAGGTGTTGAGCAGCGCGAGGTTGCGCAGGATGGTCTCGTAGCCCATGCCGTGCGCGCCGAAGACCGCACCGGCCTCGGCCGACAGCACAGCCGCACTCGGCCACCCGGTGGCCAGTGCATGGGCCAGAGCCTCGGGCGTGGCGTCGGCGTAGAGCAGACGGGGCACGCTCACCGGCGTCGGTGCCGTAGCCCTCAGGTCCAGCAGCGTGCGATCGCGCTCCCAGTCGCGCAGCGCGGCGCCGAAGATCCGGTCGCAGGTAGTCTTGCGCTCGCCGGATTCCGCTACCGACAGCAGGTACAGCGACACCGGACCGGCGAGCTGAGGGTCGCGGCGCACGTTCACGATGCCCTGGGCCGCGATCGACAGCGCCGACAGTGCCGAGCAGGCCACCAGCGCGGCGGGCGACTGCACGAAGGCCTGCGCTTCGATCACGGCGTCGCGCATCAATGGCGGCAGCGCGTCGACCGGATAGGGCCGTGATTCGATCGGCGCGTTCAGGGGCTCCGGGTCTGGCCAGGCGCACTGCGCTGCGTTAACCGAGATGCCGAGGTCATGGGAACTAACGGCCCAGCAGAAGGCGATCTATCGGGGTGCACGGCTCGCGATCAGCGCGGAGCTGGGGCATGAGAGGGAGCGGGTGATGGCGGTTCATCTTGGAAGGTGAAGGACGGCTCCCGACCCATAGCTGAAGTTCAGCAGCCTTGACAGCTGCCTTTCGGCCCTCCGCCATTTCCGCCTGGAGCTTGATCTCAACGCAAGAAGGCCGACTATGACGCTGCGCGTACGTTGCTGCCTCGCCATGGATGGCAATGCTGCGCCAGAGCCGAGCCAGCCCGGTACGGCAAGGCGCTGGCAACACAGGAGCGACTCCGCCACGATCCTGTTGGCAAGGAAGCAGTCGTTCCTGCTTGCGTCGATGCAGACCTGTGCTTGCAGGTCGAAGGGCGGCAGCACACGCCCCCTTGGAATCACCCGCGTGACTGGGAATCGGAGTCATGGCTTCCGGGGTCATCTTGCAAATGCGCATCCGTTATCATTAAGCGCATCGCACAAGGGCCTCGGCACTTGTCTCGTCTCTTTCCACTTTCGATCTGCCGAGGTTCCCCCGTGAAACGCTCCACACGCGCCGCGCTGCTTTTCTGCTCAGCAGTCCCAACGGCCCATCCAGCCTTCGCCCAGGATACGAACCCAGGCGCGCGGCTGGAGGCTGTCACCGTTACCGGCACGCGCCAGGCCTATCAAGGCGACTTCAATCGCCTGGAAACACCGCAAGCCGAACAGTCCATCGATGCGGAGACGCTGCGCGCCTCGGGCGCGGTCAACCTCTCCCAAGCCTTGGACCTGTCGGCCTCAGTGGCCCGGCAGAACAACTTCGGCGGTCTGTGGAACGCCTTCGCCCTGCGTGGCTTCGTGGGCGACGAAAACCTGCCCAGCAACTACCTCGTGAACGGTTTCAATGCCGGCCGGGGCTTCGGTGGGCCGCGGGATCTGTCAGGCATCGAGTCGGTCGAGGTGCTCAAAGGCCCGCGCGCGGCGCTGTTCGGGCGCGGCGAGCCCGGCGGCACGGTCAACCTGGTGACCAAGCGTCCCACGTTCAAGACGGCTGGCGAGCTCCGCCTGTCCGCCGGCAGCTTCGAGACCTA
>CAIZPE010000012.1 GCA_903934795.1 uncultured bacterium
CCACCGGCATCATCACCATCACCTACGGCACCAAGATCGCTGACGGCAGCACCATCACGCTGACCCCGTCGTCGAACAGTGCGGCCCTGCCGACCACCGGCGCGCCGGTGACCAACCAGATCGTCTGGGCCTGCGGCGGCACGCTGGCGTCGAAGTTCCGTCCTGCCGACTGCCGTTGATGCCTGACGGTACGGGTCGCCTGGCGTGATGCCGGGGGCCCGACATGCCTGGGCCGGTGTCCGCGAGGATGCCGGCCCTTGCGCTTTCTGGCGCCGGTCGCGCCTGCCCTGCTGCGTCATGCCAGGCCCGCCGCGGCACACCCTGACGCGCAGCGTCACGTCGGATGACGGCCATGGTCACTCCACGGGGTTTGCCCGGTCCGGGTCAGGCGACATCGGTCAGGCTGGTCAGTGACATGGTGCACATGACAGCCGTTCGTCGGCCCGGCACGACAGCTGGCGGCGGGTGGCACGGGCTCTGCGTTCCCTGAGGCCGAGAGGGTGAGATCCCTGTCTTTCAAAGAACCACCGGCCAGGCGGCCGTTCCATCCAGGAGCTATCCATGAAGAAAGTCCAGCAAGGTTTCACCCTCATCGAACTGATGATCGTCGTGGCCATCGTCGGCATTCTGGCCGCGGTTGCCATCCCGGCCTATCAGGACTACACCGTGCGCGCCCGGGTGTCCGAGGGTTTTGCACTGGCCAGCGAGGCCAAGAACACGGTCGTCGAGAATGCCTCCAGCGGCGTCACCGATTACAGCAAGGGCTACAACTCGCCCCTCACCGACGCCCAGAAGGTGAAGTCGATCGCCATCGCCTCCACCACCGGCGTCATCACCATCACCTACGGCACCAAGATCGCTGACGGCAGCACCGTCACGCTGACCCCGTCGTCGAACAGTGCGGCCCTGCCGACCACCGGCGCGCCGGTGTCCAACCAGATCGTCTGGGCCTGCGGCGGCACGCTGGCGTCGAAGTTCCGTCCTGCCGACTGCCGTTGATGCCTGAAGGTACGGGTCGCCTGGCGTGATGCCGGGGGGCTCGGGCAGACCCGAGGCCGGTTTCCGCGAGGAAGCCGGCCTTTTTGCCGTTCAGGGCCGGTGCGATGGCATGCCCGAGCGGGCGTTTTTCCTCGTCATGTATTCCGAATGAGATAGGCTTCACGCGTTGAGCGGAGGGCTCGCTCGCATTTTCTTTCGAGGATTTCCTGATGGTCCGGCGCGCGCGCGGTTTCACCCTCATCGAACTCATGATCGTCGTGGCGATCGTCGGCATCCTGGCCACGATCGCCATCCCGGCTTACCAGGACTACGCGGTGCGGGCCCGGGTGTCCGAAGGCCTCGCGCTGGCGAGCGAGGCCAAGCTGATGGTGGTGGAGAATGCCGGGGTCGGTGCCACCGATTACAGCCGGGGCTATACCTCGCCGATCAGCGACCCCCAGAAGGTAAAGTCGATCGGCATCACCGCCGCCACCGGGGTGATCACCATCACCTACGGCACCAAGATTGCCGATGGCAGCACCATCACGCTGACCCCGTCATCGGGCGGCAATGCCCTGCCGACCACGGGCGCGCCGGTGTCTTCGCAGATCGTCTGGACCTGCGCCGGCACGCTGGCCACGAAGTTCCGGCCGGCCGACTGCCGCTGAGCACGGCGGGTCTGAGCCTCACGCAGGCAAGGCGCGAGCCGCGGGCGGGCGGCCCGGCGCGATCGGGTTACCATCGCGCTGTCCGCAACCCGTTCACCCCGACACCGGTCTCCCCTCATGAGCGACAGCAACCGTACCTGGATGTGCCTGATCTGCGGATGGATCTACGACGAGGCGGCCGGCCTGCCCGATGACGGCATCGCGCCCGGCACCCGCTGGGAGGACATCCCCATGAACTGGACCTGCCCGGAGTGCGGTGCGCGCAAGGAAGACTTCGAGATGGTCGAGGTCTGAGGCCCGGGCACTGGCGTTCCGGCGCCTGACGGCTTCCATCCGTCAGAGTGGCCTTGTCCCGGGCCGTGGCGGCGGGTTCAGATCGGGGTTCCAGCAACCCCTGATCCCCTGCCATGGAGAACACCCTGCCCGACGCTGCCGGGCCTTCGGCCCCCCTGAAATCCGCCCCGTCCGCGCCCTCGGCGCTGGCTGACCGCGCCCGCGCCGCCGGCCTGCATCTGCTGATCAGCGTCGGCGTCACCGCCGCGGTATTCGCGGTCATGATCGCGCTCTGGTATCCATGGCCGATCTTCGTGGCGGCGGGCGCGCCGCAACTGCTGCTGCTGGTCAGCGCCTGCGATGTCATCCTGGGGCCGGCGCTCACCTTCGTGGTCTATCGCAAGGGCAAGCGCAGCCTGGTGTTCGACCTGGCGGTGATCGCCGCCCTGCAGATCGGGGCGCTCGCCTATGGCGTGCATGCGGTTCATCTGGCGCGGCCGGTATTCATGGTCTTTGCGGTCGACCGCTTCGAGCTGGTGAGTGATGCCGACATCGACCCCGAGCAGCTTGCGCTGGCCCCCGAGCGCTTCCGGGTGCTGAGCCAGACCGGCCCGCGGGTGGTGGGCGCGCAGTTGCCGGAAGACCCCCAGGAGCGCAGCCGCCTGCTGCTGGCCGCCGCCACCAAGGGCATCGATCTGCGGCTTTTACCGCGCTACTACACCGACTACGACACGGTGCGGCGTCAGGGCCTGGCCAAGGCCCAGGCCGTGGCGCGTCTGCGCCAGTTCAACCCGGCCGACGAGGTCGATGCGGCCCTGAAGTCGGTCGACCGGGCCGAGGACGCGGTGCGCTGGTACCCGGTGCGCGGCGGCAAGCGCGATCTGGTCGCGTTCGTCGATGCGGCAAGCGGCGAACTGCTGCGTCTGGTTCGGCTGCAGCCTTGGGCGCCCTGAGCACCCGGCGCCGGCCGATGAGGCCGGCGCCCAGCGTGGCAGCGCCTGCGGCGGCTCGCTCGTCGCGGCCTCCGCGCCTTCGGTCGGAGGCGCGGCGTGCCGCGATCCTGGCGGCGTACCATGGCCTTCCTCCCTCTGAACCGCGGCGTTGCGGCGCTGCAAGAGCCACTCCATGAGCCAGACCCGCGAGATCGCCGGATTGACGGTGATGGTGATCGATGACAGCAACACCATCCGGCGCAGCGCCGAGATCTTTCTCGGCCAGGCGGGCTGCCGGGTGGTGCTGGCCGAGGACGGCTTCGACGCCCTGGCCAAGGTGGCCGACCACGCCCCCGACCTGATCTTCTGCGACATCCTCATGCCGCGGCTCGATGGCTACCAGACCTGCGCGCTGATCCGCCGAAGCCCGCGCTTCGGCCGCACGCCGCTGGTGATGCTCTCGTCCAAGGACGGGCTGTTCGACCGGGCCCGCGGCCGCATCGTCGGCTCGCAGCAGTACCTCACCAAGCCGTTCACCAAGGACACGCTGCTCAAGGCCGTGGCCGAGCATGCCCGGCCGTCGGCGCCCGAGCCCGCGTCGGCTGACGCGGTGGACCCGGCATGAGCCGCAAGATCCTGATCATCGATGACTCGCCCACGCAGCGGCAGTTCCTCTCGGAGCTGCTGCTCGGGCGCGGCTACGCGGTGATCACCGCCGACAACGGCGCCGATGGGCTCGTCCGTGCCCGTGCCGAGCGTCCCGATCTGATCCTGATGGATGTGGTGATGCCTGGCGCCAGCGGCTATCGGGCCACCCGCGACCTCAGCCGTGATCCCGAGACCAGCGCCATTCCGGTGGTGGTCTGCTCGACCAAGGCCGAGCCCACCGACCGGATCTGGGCCTTGCGCCAGGGCGCGCGCGATTACCTCGTCAAGCCTGTCCAGCCCGACGACCTGCTGGCCTGCGTGGCCGGCCTGGTGAGCTGAGCCGGCCATGGCCTTCGACGGCGAAACCAAGTCCCATCTGCGGGAATTCCAGGAGCGGCTTGCCGAGCGGCTCCGCAATGCCAGCGCCTCGCCCAGAGTGGCCCGGCTGGGCATGGCCATCGACGAGCGCCGCTGGCTGGTCGATCTTGCCGAGGCCGGCGAGATCGTGCCGGTGCCGGCGCAGATGAGCCCGGTGCCCAACACCCGCGACTGGTTCCGCGGTCTGGTCAATCTGCGCGGCACCCTGTTCGGCGTGTCGGACCTGCTGCGGTTCAGCGGCGGCGGTTTCACGCCGCTGGCCAAGGAGTCGCGGCTGCTGGCGATCTCGGCCAGCCTCAACCTGAACGCCGCGCTGCTGGTCAGCCGCATGCTTGGTCTGAACGATGCCTCGGGCTGGCGCCACGAGCCATCGTCGGATCTGCCGCTTCCCTGGGCGGGTCGCTGTCTGGTCGACCCGGATGGGCGCGAGTGGCATGAGCTCAGTCTCGCGCGGCTGGCCGCCGACGAGCGCTTCCTGGCGGTGGCCCGATAGCATGCGCGCCTGCTGCTGCCCATCGGGCTGCCGGGCCTCCTGCGGGGGGCGCTGGTGAGGCTCGGCACCTTCTTCCAGAACACGGCGGTGACCCGCAACCGGCCGGAGCCCGACACCATCTTCGGTGACTCGGCCATCGCCGATGACGACCCGGCCTTCGCAGTTGATCGGCTGGCCCCGGATTCCCGCTTCGGCGCCTCGCGCCCGGCCTCGCCTGCCGGGGCGGGCGTGTCGTCGGCCGGATCGCGCCCGGCAGGGCCGGATGCGCCGGCCACCGCTCGCCCGCTGGCGCCGGGCCGCCCGGCAGCATCGGCAGCATCGCCGCGGCCGGCGGCTGCGGAAGCTGCCACGGCAGC
>CAIZPE010000013.1 GCA_903934795.1 uncultured bacterium
AGGCGGCGGTGCTGCGCAACCGCATGAGTGCGCTCTCGCGGGTGCTGCACCAGCAGTCGATGGACACCGGCACCGACATCGATGTCGACATCCTGGCGATCGCGGCCGAGGGCGGGAAGGTCTGCGTCAATCTCGCCATGGTGCGGGGCGGGCGTCACCTTGGCGACAAGGCGCACTTCCCCCTGCATGCCGATGCGGCCGACGATCCCGCCGAGCTGCTCGAGGCTTTCGCGCTCCAGCACTACGCCGATGCCTTCGTGCCCCCGGTGATCGTCAGTCACGAGGACTCGCCCGGCAGCGCGCTGCTCGAGTGGCTGGCGGGGCAGGGCGGGCATCCGGTGCAATGGGTGAGCCGCCCCCAGGGCGCGCGCAAGCAGTGGCTCGACATGGCCCGCCAGAACGCCGGTCTGGCCATGGCGAGGGCTCTCGCGCACGAGGGCTCGCAGAAGCAGCGCACGCGGGAACTTGCCCGCGTGCTGGGACTCGACGACGGTTCCGATCTTTCCGCGCTGCGCATCGAGTGCTTCGACATCAGCCACACCATGGGCGAAGCCACCCAGGCCTCCTGTGTGGTGTTCGCCGATCACGACATGCGCCGCGCGCAGTACCGGCGCTACGGCATCACCGGCATCGAGGGCGGCGATGACTATGCCGCCATGCGCCAGGCTCTCCAGCGCCGGTATGGCCGGGCCCCCGCGGGGGAGGGGGCGCGCGAGGCGGCGCCGATGCCCGAGGTGGTGCTGATCGACGGCGGCAAGGGGCAGGTCGGTGTCGCCCGTCAGGTGTTCGACGAACTTGGCCTCGACGCCTCCTGTCTGGTGGGCGTGGCCAAGGGGGAAGGCCGGCGGGTCGGCCTGGAGACCCTGGTCTTCGCCGATGGCCGCGAGCCGGTTGCGCTCGGTCGGGAATCGGCCGCGCTGATGCTGGTCGCGCAGATCCGCGACGAGGCCCATCGCTTCGCGATCACCGGCATGCGGGCGGCGCGCGCGCGGGCCCGCAACACCTCCACGCTCGAGGAGATCCCGGGCGTGGGGCCGCGCAAGCGGCAGCGCCTGCTCGCTCGATTCGGCGGGCTGCGTGGCATCATGGCGGCGAGCGTCGAGGACCTCTGTCAGGTGGAAGGCATTTCCCGGACTCTGGCGGAAGAGATCTACCGACGCCTGCACTGACCGCAACCTGATGCCCACCAATCTGCCCACCCTGCTCACCTGGCTGCGCATGCTGGCCATCCCGCTGCTGGTGGGGGTGTTCTACCTGCCGCTGCCACAGGACAGCCGCAACCTCGTGGCCACGGTCCTGTTCGTGGCCGCCGCGATCACCGACTGGGTCGATGGCTGGCTCGCCCGGCGCTGGCAGCAGACCTCCGCTTTCGGTGCCTTCCTCGATCCGGTGGCCGACAAGCTGCTGGTGTGCGCGGCCCTGGTCATGCTGGTCGAACTCAATCGGGTCGACGCCCTGGTGGCGGTCATCATCATCGGCCGGGAGATCACCATCTCGGCCCTGCGCGAGTGGATGGCGCAGATCGGCGCGCGCGCGAGCGTGGCGGTGCACTCCATCGGCAAGTTCAAGACCATCGCCCAGCTGGTCGCCATCCCCATGCTGCTCTTCAACGAGCCCCTGTTCGGGCTTGACTGTGCCCTCATCGGGCGCTGGCTGATCGTGCTGGCGTCGGTGCTCACGGTGTGGTCGATGTGCTACTACCTGCGCCGCGCCTGGCCGTATCTGCGCGATGCCGCCTGAGCGGGCGCATGCCGACTGCCGAGCCGGTTTGACAGGCTTTCTGGCGACGCTATAATTCCGTTTCTGTGCACGGTGAAAGCCGAGCCATCCGCGGGAATAGCTCAGTTGGTAGAGCGCAACCTTGCCAAGGTTGAGGTCGCGAGTTCGAGACTCGTTTCCCGCTCCAGATTCTCCAAGGGAAGCCCGTGCTTCCCTTTTTGTTTGATGCAGCCGGCGCTCACCGCGCCGCGCGCCCCTGGCGGGGTGGCAGAGTGGTCATGCAGCGGCCTGCAAAGCCGTCTACGCCGGTTCGATTCCGACCCCCGCCTCCAACCCCCTCTCATCGCCGTCCGGTATCCGGATCTCCCATCCGGAGGGTATGCTCATGCATGCCTGCCGCGTCCGGCGTGCGCCCCTGGCGTGCCTGATGCCAACCCCATCCGGAGAACCCCGTGGCCGCCGTCCGTCGAATCATCCTGCTGATCCTGCTCGGACTTGGCACGCTCGGTCTGCCCGCTGTCGCCGCGCCCTACAAGGTGCTCGTGGTGATGAGCTACGAGGAGAACAATCCCTGGGTGAAGGAGATTCGCGAAGGCATCGAGGCGGTGCTTCGCGGCCAGGCCGAGGTCACCTACTTCCACATGAACACCAAGGTCGACCCCAGGGGCGGCCCGCGCCGCGCCGAGGAGGCGCTGGAGCTCTTTCGCAGCCTTCAGCCCCAGGGTGTGATCACCGCCGACGATGACGCCCAGTCGATGTTCGTCGTGCCCTTCCTGAAGGATCGCACCAGCGTGCCGGTGATGTTCAACGGGGTGAACGCACC
>CAIZPE010000014.1 GCA_903934795.1 uncultured bacterium
GGACGGCCGGCCGGCCGCCCTGGTTCCAGACCTGAGCGGCAGCGCTGCGCGACTGCGGCGCACCTGACGCGGATCATCAGGCCTTCGGGGAGCAGGGGCTTCATTGACGCCTCATGCTGCGCGCTGAGCATGGCGACTTCAGGTTCATTCGCCGAGGCACCGGCGGCTCTCCCCATGCAAGCAGTCTTTTGTCGGATGCGCCCCTGCGCGATCGGATGCCTACGGCGTTGCCCGCGTCGCATGCTCGGGTTCCTCATCACCATGCTGCTGCTGGGATGCGGTGGCGGGGGCGGGAGTGGGTCGGGTTCTGCCGCCGACCTCGCGCCGGTAGGAGCGGTCCAGTCGGGCAATCCGATGACGCCGGCCGCTGCTCCTCCCGCCACCCCACCGCCCGCCAGCGTTGTTGTTCCCGCGCCGGTCCTCAGCTTCAGCGACACAGGGGTGAGCCTTTCCGACGGTATCACCAGCAATGGCCGATGGTCGGTTACCTCGCCCCTCGACGGTCTGGGTTGGGAGTACTCGCTCGACCTGGGGCGCAGCTGGACCCGGGGCCAAGGCGCCAGCTTTGACGTGGTGGGTGATGGCCGCAAGTCGATCTGGGTTCGGACCTTCGATCAGTTCGGAAACCGTTCCGAGATCGTCATGACCGCCTGCACGCTGGACACCATGCCGCCCGCGCCGCCGCGCATCGAGGTCGGTCAGACCGGAGGGCTCCCGGTCATCCGCATCGACGGCCTCGAGCCCATGGCCGTCTGGGAGTATTCCCTCGATGAGGGGGCCACCTGGAATCCCGGTCGCGACACTACCCTGGCGTTCGCGGGCAACGCCCTGCGGCGTGTCTGGTGGCGACAGCGGGATGCGGCCGGCAATCCCTCGACCCCCGTGCTGACGCCGATCGACGATGCCGGATCCGCGGGGTGGATCGAAGCCTCGGGAGCCGCGCTCGCGCCGAGCGCGTTGCCGGCCTGGCAGGGCAATCTGGTGCTGCATGGCGAGATCTTCCGCACCGACACCGACTTCATTCGATTCGACGTGCCCGTCGGGCAACGGTTGCGGGGGCTTCGGCTCGTGCACTACGCTTCTGCCGACGCCGTTGCGTTCTACGCGCTGCAGCGCGGCCCGGTCTTCGATGCCGGCACCGATGTGCAGCGGATGCTGTCCTGGAAGCATCTTGGGCCCCAGGACCTGCAGACCAACCTGATCTCGGCCCTCGCGTCGCAGTCGCTCGGCGACGGGCCTCATGTGCTGTGGGTGAACCAGACCGGCGTCGACAGGACCGTCTACGCGATCGAGATCGAGATCGGTCCACGCTGAGCCGTTCCGCTCCTGCGAGCGGCTTCCACAAGCTCCCCGAGGACCTGCGGCACCTCGAACAGGGCGGTATTCCGGTGGCTGGCGACCCGGTCGCGCCACTCGGGCAACCGGGACAGGAGCAGGTCGACGCCCGCGCGAAGATGGGCAAGGCCGGGCAGAACGATACCCAGACCCTGTTCGCCGATCCAGACGGTGTTCCACCGCTCCTGCGGCATGGTCCAGGCATTGCTGACTGTGACCACCGGCAGGCCGCAGTGCAGGGCCTCGCTGAGGGAGCCCGGGCCAGGCTTGCCCACGAACCAGTCGGCAAGCCGCAGCCAGCGCGCGACATCCTCGGTGTAGCCCACGATCGCCCGTGGCGCCTGGGCGGGCAGCGCGCGCAAAGCGGTGGCGAGCCGCTCGTTGCGCCCGCAGAGGATGATTAGCGGGCGATCGCCAAGGTCGCGGGCGATGCGCTTCATCGTCACCGAGCCCTCGCCGCCGAACATCACCACGCCCACTGGAATTCCTGGCTGGAATCCGAGCGAATGCCGCGTGGCCTCGCGGTCCGTCTCCGGCTCCTCGTGAAAGGAGGGCCGCAGCAGCATCCCCGAAACGCGGTGGACGCGCTGCCTGTCGATGCCCTGCGCGAGTGCCTGGTCGACCGCCTTGTCGGTGCCGCAGATGAGGTGCTGTGTTGCATCCGGCTCGACCCAGAAGTGGGGAGGGAAATCGGCGAGATCGGTCATCACCGTCACGAAGGGTGCGCCAGTGCAGGCTTTCGTGACGCTCTCTCCGAGCGCCCGATTGAAATTCGGCACGAGTGACACGACGAGGTCGGCTGGCGAGGCCCGCCAGTGCTGGCACAGGCGGCCGACGAGATGGGGGTGAGCGGCCCGGATCATCGCCTGCAGCATCCGAAGCTCCTGGCGCAGCCCGAGGGTGAATCCGGTGGCAAGCCGCTTGTTGTAGTAGGCCTCTGGCGGAAAGCCGGTGAGGCGGCGAAACCAGGCCTCCGGGTCGAGCACGGCGAACAGGTCGACCAGCTGCACCTGCCAGCGAGGATGGGTCCGGGCCAGCGCCGCCTCCAGGGCCATGGCCGCCGCGCGGTGTCCCCCACCCGCATTGAAGTAGACCAGCGCCACCCGGGTGCGCGCGCCGTTCTCCCGTGAAGACGCTGAGCGTGCAGGACCTGACGGATCTGCCGCGGGGGTACCCGCTTGTTTCTGATCGTGGATTCGGTTCATGGCCTGCCCTCCTGGTGCGCAAACGCCGGGTGAACGTTCGGCATCGTGCGTGACAGGGCCATGAATCACGCCGGCAGGCGTCATGATCCGGCAAACGCGCGGCGCTAAAACCCTCCTCAGGCAAACGTCTTGAGGAGAGAACGCGGTGTCGAGTGAACCATCCATTCAGATGCTGCTGCGGGCATCTCGGTGGGGCGCAGGCGCCCTTGCGATAGCGTTGTTTCAACCCTTGGCCGTCCTGGCCCAGCAGGAGCATCCGGCGACGCTGGCTGGCCACGCGGTGCTGCCGGCCCAGAGCTATCTCGATGCGCCAGCCGATGCACCCGCAGATCTCCGAAATCCGGGCAAGTACACCACCAGCCTTCGCGTCGAAGCGCTCGGGTCGGTCATGGGCAAGTCGGCCGATCGCGAAACCGGCATCGGTCTGCCGCTGCGCGGGCAGCCGCGCCAGGGTCACTCAGGCATCAAGCGCATGCCGGATGGAACCTTCTGGATCCTGACCGACAACGGGTTCGGATCCCGGGCCAACTCGCCGGACTCAATGCTCTACCTCAATCACTACCGCATCGATTGGACTTCGGGCCGTTGGGAGCCGCTGGCCACCATCTTCCTGCACGATCCCGATCGCAAGGTACCGTTCCGGATCGTTCACGAGTCGACCAGCAAGCGTTACCTGACCGGCGCCGACCTGGATCTTGAGGGCTTCCAGTTCGTCGGCGACCACATCTGGATCGGCGACGAGTTCGGCCCCTACCTGATCAAGACGGACCGCACGGGTCGGGTGCTGGCGGTCTTTGACACGATGGCCGACGGCAAGCCCGTGCGTTCCCCCGACCACTGGCAGGTGCAGTCCCCGGCCGCACCGGGGGCGACCTACGCGAATGTCAATCTGCGTCGCTCCAAGGGCTTCGAAGGGCTGGCAGCTTCGCGTGACGGTCGCTTCCTCTACGCGCTGCTGGAGGGCCCCCTGTGGGACCCCGAGCGCAAGGAGTGGGAGCAGGCCGAGGGCAGGGAGGCGTCGCGCATCCTCGAGTTCGATGTGGCCGCAGAGCGCTGGACCGGTCGGCACTGGTTCTACCCGTTTGAACACCGCGGCCACGCGATCGGCGACTTCAACATGACCGATGCCTCTCATGGCCTGGTGATCGAGCGCGACAATGGCGAGGGTACGGCCGACAAGGCCTGCCCGGTGGGCGCACCCGCCACCCGGTGCTTCCCGGACCTGGCCCGCTTCAAGCGGGTCTATCGGATCGCGTTCGGTGATGCCGAGGTTGGCAAGGCCGTGCGCAAGATCGGATACATCGATCTGATGCGCATCCTCGATCCGGCTCGCAAGGCGCGCAAGCCGCTCAATGATGGCGTGCTGACCTTCCCGTTCTTCACGATCGAGAACGTCGACATCGTCGACGCGCGGCACATCGTGGTGGGCAATGACAACAACCTGCCCTTCTCGAGCAGCCGCGACCCGAATCGCGCCGATGACAACGAACTGATCCTGCTCGAGGTCGAGAGCCTGCTGAACGCCCGCTGAGGCGCCTCGATTCCCACCGGGCGCGGTGCGCCGCGCCGGCAATCCCTTCAACTACAAGGCATCCCCATGTCACGTGCTGCTGATCGCCGTACCTTCATCCTTGCCACCGGTGGTGCGGTGGCCACGGTACTGGCTTCCTCCCTGCCGGGTTGTTCGGACGTTTCACCGCCTCGCGCGGAGTTTCGCTACGGCGTGGCGAGCGGCGATCCGCTCGCCGATCGCGTGATCCTCTGGACCCATGCGCGTGTCCCGGACTCCACCAGCAGCGTCAGTCTGCGCTGGCAGGTTGCAACCGATCAGGAATTCGCGAACATCGTCCGACAGGGTCTGGCGACGGCAAGCGCAGATACCGGCTTCACCGTGAAGGTGGATGCCGACGGTCTGTCCCAGGGCGTTTCCTACTTCTATCGCTTCATCGATGCGGGCGGAGCGCAGTCGGCAGTCGGGCAGACCCGGACCTTACCGCGCGATGACGCGACGAGCGTCAAGTTCGCGATCTTTTCCTGTTCGCTCTACTCCGAGGGCTACTTCAACGCCTACGACGGCGCGGCGAAATCCGATGCCCAGTATGCGCTGCACCTCGGCGACTACATCTACGAATACGGTGCCGAGCCGACCAAGTACGGCAACGCCGACGCCGCCAAGCTCGGCCGCGTCACGGCACCGGCGACCGAGATCGTCTCGCTTGAAGACTACCGGACAAGGTATGCGACCTACCGGGCCGATCCGGCCCTGCAGGCCGTTCACGCGAAGCTACCCTTCATTGCCATCTGGGACGATCACGAGTTCGCCAACAACGCCTGGGTGAATGGCGCAGAGAACCACAAGGCCAGCCAGGGCGACTGGTCTGCCCGCAAGGCGAACGCAGCCCGCGCCTGGCATGAGTGGCTGCCCACCCGCACTGATGCGTCCGGCAACCTGCTGAAGATCTACCGTCGATTCGACTTCGGACGACTGCTCACGCTCCATATGCTCGATACCCGCATCGAGGGCCGCGACCAGCAGTACGATGGATTTGGTGATGCCGACGGCGGGGTTTCGCGCTACATCCAGGCGTTCTCGGGTGGCGCGGATGCGTCCCGCCGCATGATGAGCGCCACCCAGCAGACCTGGCTGCTCGACGGGATCAGGGCGTCTACGGCTGCCTGGCAGGTGCTCGGCAATCAGGACATCATGGCCAGGATGTGGATGCCCGCCAGCGTTCTGCAAGCCCAGAACGCGGCCTTCGCCAACCCCTCTGCGGCCAATCAGCAGGCGGTCTCGCAGGCGATCACCGCCTACCTCGCCGCGAAGGCCACCCGTTTCGCCGCGGGGGCGGGTGCTCTCAGCCCGACTCAGACTGCGCTGCTCAATCCTCAGGTCAATCCCCGCCTTCCCTACAACCTCGATGCCTGGGATGGCTACCCGAGTCAGCGCGAGGCGATTCTTCAGGCGGCCAAGGCCGCGGGCAAACGCCTGGTCACCGTTTCGGGCGACTCGCACAATGCCTGGTTCGCGAACCTCACCACGCTCGCCGGTGAGCGGGTTGGCTGGGAGTTTGCCGGCAGTTCGGTGACCTCGCCGGGCTTCGAGAGCGTGGGGCTGGGCACATTGGCCCCGGTGCTCGACGGCTCGGTCTCTGTCGCGCAGCTCGGCAGCGCCGCGGTGGGGGCGGGCCTCGGCCTGGTCGACGACCTGCTGTGGGCGGATACGACCCGGCGGGGCTGGCTCGCCCTCACGGTGACCGCCAGCAGTGTGAAGGCCGATTACCTGTTCGTTGACACCGTCAAGGCACAGACCTACGCCGCATCGGTCGGGCGCTCCGTGACCGTGCAGGCCGCCGGCACGGTGGCGATGAGCTGACCCTCGCCGCGCTGTGCGGCCTGCCGCTCGCGCAGCTCGCGCCCGCTGCCCAGCACCACCGGGCTGAGGTGGCCGCCGCCATCCACCGGAATCTCGGCGCCGTTCACGAAGGCTGCTTCGGGGCTGCACAGGAAGGCCACCACGCTGGCGATCTCGGCCGGCTCGCCGGTGCGGCGTGCCGGCGTGAGCGCCACCGCGTCGTTGAGCACCGCGGGCGGCATGCCCAGCACCGCGGGTGTGCCGATCAGCCCGGGCAGCACCGCATTGCAGGTGATGCCGTGGCGGGCATGCTCGAGCACCACCGTGCGGGTCAGGCCGAGCAGCCCGGCCTTGCTCGCGGAGTAGCCGGCCTGGTAGTAGAGCCCGCCAAGCGCCGCCACCGACGAGATGTTCACGATCCGGCCCCAGCGGCGCTCGACCATGCCGGGCAGGAGCGCCTGCGTCAGGTGGAACGGCCCGCTCAGGTTGACCGCGAGCTCGCGCTCCCAGCCGGCCGCGCTCATGCGGGTGAGGGCCGCAATGTGGCCGGTCAGGCCGGCGTTGTTGACCAGGCAGTCGATCGGCCCGAGGGCGGCCTGCAGCGCGGCGAGCGCCTGCGCCACCGACCCGGGGTCGGCGACATCGCCGACGGCGCTCGCGCAGCGCGCGCCACTCTCGCGCACCGCGGCCTCGGTCTGGCCCAGGGTGTCCCGGGCCGCGGCAAGGTCCATCAGCGCCACCGCGGCACCCTCGGCGCCGAGCCGCAGCGCGATCGCCCGGCCGATGCCCCCGCCCGCGCCGGTGACCAGCGCCACCCGGCCGGCGAGCCGGCCCCCGGCCGCGGCGCTCATGCCCGCTTGCCGCCGGTCTTGAGCAGGCGCCGGCCGAGTTGCGACAGGTGCACCTGATCGGGCCCGTCGCCGATGCGGATGAAGCGCGCATACACATAGGCCTGCGGCAGGAAGGTGTCCTGCGACACGCCGGCCGCGCCGTGCAGCTGGATGGCCCGGTCGATGACCCGCGCCGCCATGGTGGGCACCACGATCTTGGCCGCGCCGATCAGATCAAGCGCGGCCTTGTTGCCCTCGCGGTCCATCTTGTCGGCAGCGCGCAGGGTGAGCAGCCGGGCCTGTTCGATGTCGCAGAAGGAATGCGCGATGTCTTCGCGCACCGAGCCGTGCTCGCCCAGCGTCATGCCGAAGGCCACCCGGCTGTTGGCGCGGGCGATCATCATCTCGAGGGCGCGCTGCGCGCAGCCGATCAGGCGCATGCAGTGGTGGATGCGCCCCGGGCCGAGCCGGCCCTGCGCGATCTCGAAGCCCCGACCCTCGCCGAGGATCATGTTGGAAGCCGGCACCCGCACATTCTCGTAGACCACCTCGGGGTGACCGCCGGGGCCGTCGTCATAGCCGAAGGCATGCATGTCGCGCACGATGCGCACCCCGGGGGTGTCGCGCGGCACCAGGATCATCGACTGCTGGCGGTGCTTCTCGGGATGGTCGGGCGCCGTCTTGCCCATGACGATGAGGATCCGGCAGTCCTCGTTCATGGCGCCCGAGGTGTACCACTTGCGGCCGTTGATCACATAGTGGTCGCCGTCGCGCACGATGCTGCAGCGGATGTTGGTGGCGTCGCTGCTGGCCACCTCGGGCTCGGTCATCGAGAAGCCCGAGCGGATCTCGCCGGCCAGCAGCGGCTCGAGCCACTGCGCCTTCTGCTCGGCATTGCCGAACTGCGCGAGCAGCTCCATGTTGCCCACATCCGGCGCCGAGCAGTTGAAGACCTCGGGCGCCCACAGCACCCGTCCCATGATCTCCTTGATGGGCGCGTACTCGAGGTTGCTCAGGCCGGGGCCGTGCTCGCCGGTGAGAAAGAGGTTCCACAGACCTTCGGCGCGCGCCTTGCGCTTGAGCTCCTGCATCAGCGGCGGCGTGCGGTAGCGGGTGTCTGCCTTGACCTGCGCGCTGTACTCCATTTCCACCGGCATGACATGCCGTTCCATGAAGTCGCGGACGCGGTGCTGCAGTTCGATTGATCGGGCGCTGTGTTCGAATTCCATGGCGAAGGGCTCCTGGCGTTGGGCGCCGCGCTGGGCTGCGGCGCAGGCGGTCAGTGTGCCCCGGATGCCGGGCGTGGCGCCCGGGCGAGGGGGTGGATTCGGTCCGCGCGCGCCAGGCGTGCGGGCCGCTGACCGGGGTGTCAGTGGCAGGCAGGAGGCGACCGGCCCGGGCCGGCGATTCAGCCCCGCTGCGCCGCCAGCACCTCCACCCGCACGCTCTCGGTGAGCTCGGCCTTGAGCACCGCGAAGGCCGGGGTGGTCTTGATCGAGTAATGGCGCGGATGGGCGAGCTCCACCGGGCGGTCGAGCTTGATGCGCCCCGGCCGGGCGCTCATCACCACCACGCGGCCGGCCATGAACACCGCCTCGTCGATGTCGTGGGTGACGAAGAGCACGGTCTTGCGCTCGGCCTCCCAGATGCCGAGCAGCAGCTCCTGCATCAGCTCGCGGGTCTGGTGGTCGAGCGCGCCGAAGGGCTCGTCCATCAGCAGGATGCGCGGGTTGTTGGCCAGCGCCCGCGCGATGGCGGTGCGCTGCTGCATGCCGCCCGAGAGCTGCTTCGGGTAGTGGTGCTCGAAACCCGCCAGCCCCACCTTCGCGATGAAGCCCTGTGCGATCTCGCGCTGCTGCGAGCGCGGCAGGCCGCGCTCGCGCAGCCCGAAGCAGACATTGTCGAGCACATCGAGCCACGGGAAGAGCGTGTAGCTCTGAAACACCATGCCGCGGTCGGCGCCCGGGCCGGCGATGCGCGTACCGTCGAGCAGCACCTCGCCCGCGGTGGGATGGTCGAGCCCGGCGACGATGCGCAGCAGCGTGCTCTTGCCGCAGCCGCTGGGCCCGAGGATGGTGACGAAGTCGTTCTCGGCCACGCTGAGGCTGGTGGCCTGCAGCGCGAGCGTGCCGCCGCCCGCGCCCGCAAAGCGCCGCTCCACGCCGGCGATCTGCAGCACCGCGCTCATGGCGTGCGCCCCGCCGCGTACGCGCCGCGGCCGTGGTGGGTGGCCATGCTCATCGGCCCAGCGCCGCCCACGGAAACAGCCGGCGGTTGAGCGCCTTGAAGAGCAGGTCGCTCAGCAGGCCGATCAGCCCGATGACGATGATGCCGAAGATGATCTGGTCGGTGGCGAGCAGCGCCTGGCTGTCGGTGATCATGTGGCCGATGCCGCTGGAGGCGCCGATCAGCTCGGCCACGATCACATAGGTCCAGGCCCAGCCCAGCACCATGCGCAGTGTCTCGGCGATCTCGGGCGCCGCGCCGGGCAGCAGCACGCGGCCGATCAGGCCGCGGTCGCTCACGCCCAGCGTGTAGGCCGCCTCGACCAGGTCGCGCCGGGTGTTGCCCACCGTGACCGCGATCATGAGCACGAGCTGGAAGAAGCTGCCGATGAAGATCACCGCCAGCTTCTGCGCCTCGCCGATGCCCGCCCACAGGATCAGCAGCGGGATGAAGGCGCTCGCCGGCAGGTAGCGGGCAAAGCTCACGAAGGGCTCGAAAAAGGCCTCGATGGGCTTGTAGGCGCCCATCAGCACCCCCAGCGGAAGGGCCAGCGCGGCGGCGATGATGAAGCCGCCCACCACCCGCCACACCGTCATGCCGATGTCCCTGGCGAAGCCCATCTCGGTGAGCAGGGTCCAGCCGCTGCGCACCATGGTGATCGGGTCGGCGAGGAAGGTCTTCTGGACATAGCCGCCCAGCGTGGCCACCGCCCAGGCGGCCACGAAGAGCACGAAGAAGCTCACCCCGAGCGTGACGCGCGCGCCCGGGCTGACCGGTGTGAGCGGCTTCATGGCCATGCCGGCGTGGCTGGCTTACTTGATGAAGCGGGTGTCGGTCAGGCGGCTCAGATCGGGAATCTGGCGAATGATGCCGGCGGCCAGCAGCAGGTCGGCAGCCTCCTTGCTGAAGGCGGCGTGCTCGCCGGCGAAGAACTTCTGGTTGGCGGCGCGATCCTGCCAGCGCAGGAAGGACTGGCTCTTCTCGAACTGTTCGCCGGTCTGTTTCACATCGGCACCCATGATTTCGAAGCTCTTCTTGGGATCGGCCTTGATCATCTCGAGAGCGTCGAAGTAGGCGTTGGCCAGGGCCTGCGCGGCCTTGGGGTTCTCGGCCAGGAACTTCGGCGTGCAGCCGAAGGTGTCCATCACCATCGGGTAGTCGAGCGTGGTGGCGATGATGCGGCCGGCCTCGGGCTTGGCGCGCACCGCGCTGAGGAAGGGCTCGTAGGTCATGGCCGCGTCGAGATTGGCGGTGCCGGCGATCATGGCGTTGGCAGCGGCCTGCGGCTCGAGGTTGACGATGTTCACGTCCTTCAGGCTCAGGCCGTTCTTGCTGAGCATCCAGGCCAGGGTGAAGTAGGGCGCAGTGCCGGGCGCGCTGGCGGCCACGGTCTTGCCCTTGAGATCCCTGATGCTCTGGATGCCGGGCTTCACGACCATGCCGTCGGCGCCGAAGCTCTTGTCGAGCTGGAAGATCTGGGTGGTGGCTACGCCGTTGGCGTTCCAGACGATCCAGGTCTCCACCGTGGTGGCCGCGCACTGGATGTCACCCGAGGCGATCGCGAGGTGGCGGTCCTTCTGGGGGATCTTCTTCAGCGAGACATCCAGACCGTGCTTGCGGAACAGCCCGGCCTCCTTGGCCAGGGTGAGCGGCGCGAAACCCGTCCAGCCGGACAGGCCGACGGCGACCTTGGTCTCCTGGGCCTGGGCGGTGAAGCACAGGGCGGCGAGGGCGAGGGCAAGCAGCGGGCGTTTCATGAAGGCTCCTGGGGATGGTTGGCGGCAAGGCCGGCGCAAAGCCGGTGAGTGTGTGCAGATCGGCTCGCCCGCGCAAGTTCGGGGGATTGCGCGCTACACCGCCTGCAGCAGTGCGGCCCGCGGGGTGGCGCCGCCCCAGCTCAGGTCCGCTTCGATGCGGCCCTGGCGCAGGCGCAGGCTCACGACCGGGGCGCCGGCACCGGCGCCCAGCCGCAGCGAGACCCGGTCGCCCTCGGCGAGTGCCTGGGCGCGGCCGCCCGCGGGCAGCCCGGCCGGGGCCGCGCCGTCGATGCGCCACTCGATCTCGAGCCTCTGGAATCGCTGCTGGATCGACAGCACCAGGGTCGCGTCACGCTCGCCGGCGATGCGGCCGCGCCAGGCGCCTTCGAAGGCGGCGGGCACCACCCAGCGATGCAGCCGGCTCTCGCGACGCAGGCCCACCGGCTTGCCCGGTGCGGGCAGGGTGAGACTCCTGTCGGGCAGCCAGTCGGCCATGTCCCAGTCGTGGGAAACCACCCGTGTTCCCGGCGCCATGCGCAGCAGCCGCGGCCGCAGCGCGAGATTGACCTCGGGCAGCAGGTACAGCGTGACCACCGAGTAGGGCGCGAGGTCGGTGTCGAAGAGATCCTGGGCCACGAATCGGGCCAGCGCCTGGACGCCGGCCTGTTCGGCCAGCTGGCGCGACAGCGCCACCAGGCGCTCGTCGAGCTCCACCCCCAGGCCCGGCACGCCGTGACGGCTGGCGGCGGTGATCACCACCCGGCCGTCGCCGCTGCCCAGATCGACCAGGCGGTCGCCGGGGCCCACGCCGGCCAGGGCCAGCATGGCATCGACCACGCTCTGCGGGGTCTGCACATAGGGCACCTCCTCGGTGACCCGGGGAATGCCCACCGGCGGGGCGCCATCGGCCGCGCTGGCCGGCGCCGCAGCGATGCCGGCCGATCCTGCGGCATCGGGCGATCCGGCCGCACCCGGCCGGCCCGGCGCGGCGCAGCCCGTGGCCAGCGCGCCGGCCGCTCCGAGCAGCGCGAGCCGCCGCCGTCGGTTCATCGGAATCGCGCGATCAGCGCGTCGGCGGCGCGCGCCAGCAGGCCGACATCGGAGCCCACCGCCACAAATTGCGCGCCCAGCGAGAGCCAGTGCTTCGCATCGGGTTCGGAGGAGGTCAGGATGCCCGGGGCCTTGCCGGCGGCGCGGATGCGGCGGATGCCGTCGTCGATGCGGGCCATCACCTCGGGGTTGGCGCGCTCGCCCACGAAGCCGAAGGAAGCGTGCAGGTCGGCCGGTCCGATGAAGATGCCGTCCACGCCGTCGACCGCGGCAATCGCCTCGATCTGGTCGAGCGCCTCGCGGGTCTCGACCTGGACGAGCAGGCACAGCTCCTCCTCGGCGCGGCGCGCGTAGTCGGCCACCCGGCCGAAGCGGGTGGCGCGGGTGGTGCCGCCCACCCCGCGCACGCCACGCGGCGGATAGCGCATGGCCTCGACCGCGGCGCGCGCCTCGGCGGCGTCGGCGATCTGCGGAATCATCAGGGTGAGGGCGCCGATGTCGAGAAAGCGCTTGACCGCGACGAAGTCGTTCCAGGGGATGCGCACCACCGGGTGCGAGGCATAGGCGCTGGCTGCCTGCAGTTCGGCCAGCACGGTCTCGATGTCGGCCGGGGTGTGCTCGGTGTCGATCAGCAGCCAGTCGAAGCCGGCGCCGGCGATGACCTCGACGGCATAGGGCGAGGGCAGGCTGGCCCACAGGCCGATCGGGGCGCGGCCCTCCCTGAGGGCCTTCTTGATGGGGTTGTGCGGCAGTTGCATGGCGGCTCCGGTGCGCGGGTGCGGGCCGCCCGGGGCCGCCCGCCCGGGCGGCGGGCGCGAAACCCGACAGGGCGCAAGGTTACCGCGCGGGCCGGGCGGCCCGCCGGGTCGTGGCAACATGGCGGCCTTGCGATGCGCGCCATCGCCCCCATCTCGTCTCGATTCCCATCGGACAGTCAACACCTCCGCGGAGCCGCCCATGGTCGACACCACCCTCGAAACCTTCCAGGCCGATGTCATCGACGCCTCGATGCAGGTCCCCGTGCTGGTGGATTTCTGGGCGCCCTGGTGCGGTCCCTGCAAGTCGCTCGGTCCGCTGCTCGAGAAGCTCGAGCAGAGCTATCAGGGCCGCTTCAAGCTGGTCAAGGTGAACACCGACGAGCAGCAGCAGCTCGCCAGCCACTTCCGCATCAAGTCCATCCCCACGGTGTTCGCCATCGTGGGCGGGCGGCCGGTCGACCAGTTCCAGGGCGCGCTGCCCGAGGGCAAGCTGCGCGAGTTCATCGACCGCCTCATGCCCAACCCGGCCGAGATCGAGTTCGACGCGGCCATGCAGGCCCTGCAGGCTGGCGACAAGGACACCGGCGTGGGTCACCTCAAGAAGGCGATCGCGCTCGACCCTTCCTTCGATGACGCGCGCCTGGCCTACGCCCAGGTGCTGCTGCAGGACGAGGAGCCGGCGGCCGCGCAGGCCCAGCTCGAGGCGCTCTCGCCGCAGGCAGCCCAGGATCCGCAGGTGCAGGCCCTGATCGAGCAGGCCCGGCTGATGGTCGAGGAGAACCGCCTGCCGCCCATGCCGCAGCTCGATGCCCGCATCGCCGCCAACCCGGCCGACCTGCAGGCCCGCCTCGAGCTCGCCCAGCACTGCATCGCCCACAAGGCCTGGGAGCCGGCGCTCGAGCAGCTGCTCGAGATCGTGCGCCGCGACCGCCAGTTCGGGGACGATGTCGGCCGCAAGACCATGCTGCAGGTGTTCGAGCTGGCCTCCGCGCAGCCGCAGCTGGTCTCGGGCTGGCGGCGCAGGCTGAGCACCGCCCTGAACTGACCGGGGGCCACGCCGCCCCCACGGGCGCTTCTGAGACAATCCTGTCCATGCTGCCCGACCAGATCGATTCCCTCTCGGCCCTGTTCCGCGACGCGGCGGCGGCCATCATCCACGCCCGCGCCGGCGAGCTCGGCGACCAGACCCTGCCGGTGCCCGCGGTCACGCTCGAGCGGCCCAAGCAGGCCGCGCACGGCGACCTTGCCTGCAATCTCGCCATGCAGCTCGCCCGGCCGCTGCGCCTGAACCCGCGCGCGCTCGCCGAAGACCTGGTGCGCCGGGTGGCCGAGCGCGATGCCTCCGAAGACGGCGCCGGCCTGATCGCCGGCCTGGAGATCGCCGGGCCGGGCTTCATCAACATCCGGCTGTCGGCTTCGGCGCGGCTTGCGCCGGTGGCTGCCGTGTTGCGCGAGGGCGAGGGCTTCGGCCGCAACCGCCGCGGGCAGGACCGGCCGGCCCTCGTGGAGTTCGTGTCGGCCAACCCCACCGGGCCGCTGCATGTCGGCCACGGCCGGCAGGGCGCGCTGGGCGACGCGCTCTCGGCGCTGCTCGAAGCCAATGGCTGGGCGGTGAGCCGCGAGTTCTACTACAACGACGCCGGGGCCCAGATCGCCAACCTCGCGCTCTCGGTGCAGGCCCGTGCCCGCGGCATCGAGCCCACCGACGAGCGCTTTCCGGCCGATGGCTACAGGGGCGACTACATCGCCGACATCGCCCGCGACTACCTCGCGCGGCGCACGGTATCGGCCGAGCGCATCGAGCCGGTCACCGCTGCCGGCGATCCCGATGATCTTGATGCGGTACGCCGTTTCGCGGTGGCCTATCTGCGTAACGAGCAGGATCGCGACCTGCGCGCCTTCGGCGTGCGCTTCGACAACTACTTCCTCGAGTCCTCGCTCTACGCCGATGGCCGGGTCGAGGCCGCCGTGGGCCGGCTGGTGGCCGCCGGCAAGACCTTCGAGGAGGGCGGCGCGCTGTGGCTGCGCACCACCGGGTATGGCGACGACAAGGACCGCGTCATGCGCAAGTCCGACGGCGGCTACACCTACTTCGTGCCCGACATCGCCTATCACGTCACCAAGTGGGAACGCGGCTTCGCGCAGGCGATCAATGTCCAGGGCTCCGATCACCACGGCACCATCGCGCGGGTGCGCGCCGGTCTGCAGGCCCTGGGTGCGGGCATCCCCGAGGGCTACCCCGACTATGTGCTGCACAAGATGGTCACCGTCATGCGCGGCGGGGCCGAGGTCAAGATCTCCAAGCGTGCCGGCGGTTATGTCACCCTGCGCGACCTGATCGAGTGGAGCGGCGGCGCCGAATCGCAGGCCGGTGCCGGCCGTGCCGCCGAGGACATCATCGCCCGCGGCCGCGACGCCGTGCGCTTCTTCCTCATCTCGCGCAAGGCCGACAGCGAGTTCGTCTTCGATGTCGACCTGGCCCTGGCCCAGACCGACGAGAACCCGGTCTACTACGTGCAGTACGCGCATGCCCGCATCTGTTCGGTGCTGGCCGCCTCGGCCGAGCGCGGCGGTCCGGGCGAACCCGAGGTGCTGGCCGCTCTGGCCGCATCGGCCGATCCGGTTGCGCTGCTGGCCCCGCTGCAGGGCCCGCGCGAGCTGGCGCTGGCCGCCCGGCTGGCGGGCTTCCCGGCGCTGCTGACGCAGGCCGCCGACGAGCTCTCGCCGCACTCGGTGGCCTTCTACCTCAAGGATTTGGCCGCCGATCTGCACAGTTACTACAATGCCGAGCGGTTTCTCGTCGATGATGCCGCGCTGCGGCTGGCGCGTCTGGCCCTGCTGCTGGCCACCCGGCAGGTGCTTCGCAACGGGCTGGCGCTGATCGGCGTGTCGGCCCCCGAAAGGATGTGATGATCCCCGTTCCTGGCATCGGTCCCCGGGCGCAGCGCGGCGGCACCCTGGCGGGGCTCCTGGTCGGGCTCGTGCTCGGCCTGGCGGTGGCGGTCGCGGTGGCGCTGTTCGTCACCCACGGCTCGCTGCCCTTCGTCAACAAGGTGGGTCGCCCGGGTGATCGCATCGAGCCCAAGGGCGGTGGCGCGCCGCCCGACCCCAACAAGCCGCTGCAGGGCAGGGACCGGACCGTGGTCCCGCCCGCCGACTCGGCGCCCGCCGCCGAAGGCAAGCCGGCCGAGACGAAAGCCGCCGAGCCCAGGGCCGACGAACCCAAGGCCGAGGACACCGGCAAGGCGGCCGCCGAGCCGGCCCCCGAGCGCGCGGCCTATCTGCTGCAGGCCGGCTCGTTCAAGACCGTGGACGATGCCGAGGCCCAGCGGGCCCGGCTGGCGCTCCTGGGCTACGAGGCCCGGGTGCTCAGCGCCGATGTCAACGGCCAGACCGTGTACCGGGTGCGTCTCGGGCCTTTCGGCAAGGTCGATGATGTGAACCAGGCCAAGTCGCGGCTGGCCGACAACGGCATCGAATCGGCGGTCATGCGTCAGCGTTGAAGGAGTCAGCCATGTCCATTCACCATCCGGCCACCCGCCGCTTCCTGAAGACCGTCGCCGGCGGTCTTGCCGCCCTGTCGGCCGCGCCGCTGCTCGCCGCCACGCCCCCGCGCGAGGGTGTCGACTACCGGGTGATGCAGCCCACGCAGCCCACCGACGCCGGCAACAAGCTCGAGGTGCTCGAGTTCTTCTGGTACGGTTGTCCGCACTGCTTCGCGCTGGAGGCGCCGCTCAACGAGTGGCGCCGCAAGCTGCCCGCCGATGTCGCCTTTCGCAAGGTGCATGTGGCGCTCGGCCCCTCGTGGGCGCCGCACCAGCAGCTCTATTACACCCTCGAGGCCATGGGCAAGACGGCCGAGCTCGACGAGAAGGTCTTCGCGGCCATCCATCTCGAGCGTCAGACGCTCGACAAGCCCGATCGCATGGCCGAGTTCGTGTCCCGTCATGGCGTCGATCGCAAGGCCTTCACCGACACCTTCGAGTCGTTCTCGGTCAAGACCCGCATGCGCAAGGCCACCCAGCAGGCGGGCGCCTGGGGCCTCGACGGCGTGCCCGGCATCGGTGTGAACGGCCGCTACTACACCGCGCCCTCGATGGCGCGGGGCAACACCCAGGCGCTGCAGGTGGTCGATCACCTGCTCGATCTGGAGCGCAAGGCGCGCAAGTAAGCGCCTGCTTACGCCGTGGTTGCGCGCGTCTTCATCACCGGCGCCTCCAGCGGCATCGGCGAGGCCCTGGCCCGCGAATACCGGCGCCGGCATCCGCAGGCCCTGATCGGCCTGTCGGCCCGCCGCCCCGATGAACTCGCGCGGGTGGCGTCCGCCGTGGGCGGGCCGGTGCTCAGCCTGCCGGCCGATGTCGCCGATCGTGCCGCGCTGGCCGACGCCGCGCAGCGCTTCCTCGCGCAGGCCGGTCCGCCCGAGGTGGTGGTGGCCAATGCCGGCATCAGCGCCGGCACGCGGGGCGGCGAGCCCGGCGACGCCGAGGTGGTCGAGCGCATCCTGCGGGTCAATGTGATTGGTCTGGTCGACACCTTCGCGCCCTTCCTGCCGGCGATGCGCGCGGCGGGCACCGGCCGGCTGGTGGGCATCGCCAGCGTGGCCGGCGTGCGCGGGCTGCCCGGCGCGGGCGGCTACAGCGCCTCCAAGGCCGCGGTGATTGCCTATCTCGAGAGCCTGCGGGTCGAGCTTCGCGGCAGCGGGCTGTCGGTGGTGACCATCGCGCCAGGCTTCATCCGCACGCCCATGACCGCGAGCAACCGCTATCCCATGCCCTTTCTCACCGAGGTCGATGCCTTCGCCACGCAGGCGGTCGACGCCATCGCCGCCGGTCGAGCCTTCGCCGTGCTGCCCTGGCAGATGGCCTGGGTGGCGCGGCTGCTTCGGGTGATGCCGCCGGCGCTCTTTGACCGCGCCTTCGCGCGCGCGCCGCGCAAGGCGAGGCCATGAGGCCGGCCACGGCCGACCCGGCTGCTGGCGCGATGCTGGCGCAGCCCGAGGTCGCGGTGCCAGCTGCCCCACGGCTGGCAGAGGCGCTGCCCGTCGATGCGCTTGGCCGGCCGGTGCTGCTCGCCGGCGAGGCGCCGCGCATCGTGTCGCTGGTGCCCTCGATCACCGAGCTGCTGTACGAGCTCGGGCTGGGCGAGCGGGTGGTCGGTCGCACCGGCTTCTGCATCCATCCGGCGCCGGCGGTGCGCGCGGCCACCAAGGTGGGCGGCACCAAGGATGTCGACCTCGACGCGGTGCGCGCGCTCGCGCCCACCCATGTCATCGTGAACATCGACGAGAACCGGCGCGAGGACTACGAGGCCCTGTCGCGCTGGGTGCCGCAGGTGATCGTCACCCATCCCGTCCAGGTCGAGGACAACCTCGGGCTCTATCACCTGCTGGGCACGGTCTTCCATCGTGGCGCCCAGGCGCAGGCCCTGGCGCACGCGCTGCAGGCCGAGCTTGCGGCCTGCGCGCCGCTGGCCGCGGGTCCGGCGCGGCCCGTGCTCTACCTGATCTGGCGCGAGCCCTGGATGACCGTCGGACCCGACACCTATGTGGCCCGCATGCTCGCGCAGGTCGGCCTGCGGGCCGTGGCCCCCGACTCGCCGCGGCGCTATCCCGCGGTCGACCTCGGCGCGCCCGGCATGCATCCCGCGCCCGAGGCGGTGCTGCTCTCCAGCGAGCCCTATCGCTTTCGCGAGCGGCACTGCCGCGAGGTGGCCGCGCTGCCCGGCTGGCAGGGCGTGCCGGTGCGGCTGATCGACGGCGAGATGGTGTCGTGGTACGGGTCGCGGGCCATCCAGGGCCTGCGGTATCTGCGGCAGTGGCGCGAGTCGCTCGAGCAGGCCTTCAGGGACAAGACCGGACCATGAGCGCCCGCGTTCTCATGCTGGCCGTGCTGCTGCTGGCGGGCTGCGCCACCGGCCCGGCGCCCATCCGCACGGTCGAGCCGGGGGGCGCCGCGCGACCGACGCCACGCCCGTCCGCTGGCGCACCCGGCGCACCCGTCACACCCGTCGCGCCTTCGGCGCCGGCCCCTGGCGCGCGCCGCGGCGGTGGCTTCTACCTCGATGACGGCCCGGGTCAGGGCGCGCCCGCCGACCCCGACAGCGTGCCCGATGCCGTGCCGCGCCTGGAGCCGGTCAATCCGCGCAACAGCCGGCCCTACGTGGTGTTCGAGCGCCAGTATGTGCCGATGACCCGGCTGGAGCCCTTTCGCGAGCGTGGCATCGCCAGCTGGTACGGCCGGCGTTATCACGGCCAGTCCACCTCCAGCGGCGAACCCTACGACATGCACGCCATGACGGCGGCGCACACCATCCTGCCCATCCCGAGCTATGCCCGGGTCACCCATCTGGCCAGCGGCCGCAGCGTGGTGGTGCGGATCAATGACCGCGGCCCCTTCCTGCATGGCCGGGTGATCGACCTCTCCTGGACCGCGGCGGCACGGCTGGGCTATGTGCAGGCCGGCAGCGCCGAAGTCGAGGTGGAGCTCATCCACGATCCCGAGGCCTTCCGCGCCGCCGGACCGCGGCCCGCGCCGGCGGCCTCGTTGCCTCCCGCGGGGGTGACGCCTGCGCCCATGCCCGCGCCCGTTGCGGCATCGCCATCCCCGTCATCCCCGTCATCACCGCCCGTCGCGCCCGTCCAGCCTGCGGCCCAGACGCCAGCCCGCCTCACCATCGAGACGCTGATTGTCCAGACCGGTGGCGCAAGCGCGACCGCGATGCTTGCCGCGCCTGCGGCGCCAACCCCCGCGCCAGGCACCGCGTCAGGCACCGCGCCACCCCCCGCGCCGACCCCCGCGCCAGGCACCGCCGCCTCGGTGACCGTTGCCCCGGGCATCTGGCTGCAGCTCGGCGCCTTCTCGCAGCAGGAGCGCGCGCTCGCAGCGCGCGAGCGGGCCGCGTCGCTGCTGGGGCTGCCCCCCGTGCAGCTGCCCCTGCAGCCGGCGGGTGCGCTCTGGCGGGTGCTTGCCGGCCCCTATGCCAGCCGCGGCGACGCGGTCAGCGCCGCCGAGCGGCTGCGCCAGGGCACCGACCTGCAGCCCATCCCGATCACGGTGGGTCCCTGAGCGGCAGGCTCAGCGCCAGCCGATAGAGCGCTTCGCGCGGGGCGCCGCTGATCTCGTGCGCGAGCCGTGCCGCGCGTGCCGGCGGCAGTTCGGCGGCCAGCAGCGTCAGCAGCCGGCGGACCTGCGCGTCGATGGCGCCGGCCCC
>CAIZPE010000015.1 GCA_903934795.1 uncultured bacterium
CACCCAGCCGACATTGCCGAGCAGTCCCATCACCGAGGGCGGGAAGGTGTCGGCAAACAGCAGGCAGGCCATCGGGTCGGGCTCGCGCCCGTCGCGAAAGCGGATCCAGCCGGTGACCTGCGGGCGGCCGGCCTTGCCCGGCACGGCCTCCTCGGGCGCGAGCCGGATGTCCAGCCGCTGCAGGATCGGCAGCATCAGGCTCTGGGCCTCGCCGGTGCGCGGCTCGCACTGCTCGGGCGGCGGCAGCACCGGGGGCGGTGGCACCAGCACCGGCTGGTCGGCGCCGGCAAGGTCACCCATCGCGGCCAGCACCTCGATGCGCGCCTCGCCCTGCTGCTCGAGCGTGGCCCGCGCGGTGCTCAGGGTGCGGCCGGCGCGCAGCCGCTGCGTGCGGATGCAGCAGTCGGTGTCGGGCACACCCGGGCGCAGGTAGTGCACCGTGATGCTCAGCGGATCGGGGTGGCCCGGGCAGGCCTGGCGCAGGGCGTCGGCCGCCAGCGACAGCAGATAGCCGCCGTTGGGGTTGGTGCCGATGTTCCAGGCGGCATGCACCCGGCCGTCCCAGGTGTGCTCACCCGACGGCGTGGTGCGGATCTCCTCGTCGTAACGAAAGCCGGTCACGATGCGCGGGCGGCGCTCAGAGCGTCGCGTCGAGGCTGGGGTTGATCAGGAACTTCTCGCCGGTGGCCTGCTTGCCGTAGACCGAGATCGCCTCGGTGCTGAGGGCGCCTGCCAGCGAGACCTCGCGGGTGTAGTGGCTGGCGAAGGTGGTCTTGAGCTCGTCGAGCACCCGCTGGCGCAGCTTCTGGCCCGCCTCGAAGCCGATCTTCTGCAGGAAGGGCGTGAGCAGCCAGCCGCCCACCGCCCAGGCCATGCCGACATTGCGGTTGATCTCGGTGGGGCCACGGTCGAGACCGCCATAGATGTAGACCTGCTTGTGCACGCTCGAGCCGTACCGGTTGTACTCCTTGGCGTTGCGGCCGATGGCGGCTTCCATGGAGGTCAGGATCTGGCTGGCCAGGCGCCCGCCACCGATCGCGTCGAAGGCGATGGTGGCGCCGGTGGCCGCGAGCGCATCGGTGAGGCGGTCGGCGAAGTCGGCGTCGCCGGAATTGACCACATGCACCGCGCCCTGGGCGCGCAGCAGCGCCGCCTGCTCGGGCTTGCGCACGATGTTCACCAGCGGCACGCCGTCCTTCAGGCAGATGCGGTTGAGCATCTGGCCGAGGTTGGAGGCGGCCGCGGTGTGAACCAGCGCGGTGTGGCCCTCGCGGCGCATGGTCTCGACCATGCCCAGCGAGGTGAGCGGATTGACGAAGCACGAGGCGCCCTCGGCGGCCCGGGTGCCGGCCGGCAGCACCAGGCACTGCACCGCCTTGATCGCGCGGAACTGCGCGTACATGGCACCGCCCAGGATGGCCACCGTCTTGCCCATCAGCGCCTGCGCGGCCGGCGACGCGCCCGCCTTGACCACCACGCCGGCGCCCTCGTTGCCCACCGGCATCGACTGGTTGAGCCGGCCGGCCATGGCCTTCATGAGCTTTTCGGGCACGGTGGCGGTGATCACCGGCCGGGCGGCGCTGCCGGCGGCGCGCGCCGTGCCGATGTCGGCAGTGCCGAACAGCAGACCCAGGTCGGAGGGGTTCATGGGCGAGGCCTGCATGCGCACCAGCACCTCGTCATCGGCCGGCTCGGGGGTGGGCACCTCGGCAAGCGAGAGCTCGAGTTCGCCGGGGCGGATCAGCGAGCGCAGTTGCAGCATCGTGCGGGGCAGGGTGTCGGTCATGGTTGTCTCCGGAAAGGGTGGGGTGTTCAGCCCGTGGGCTCGAGGTTGATCAGCGTGCCGTCCGGCTCCAGCCCGAGCTGCCCCTGGGCAAGGAGCTCGTCGAGGCTGCGCCGCAGCGCCTCGTCGGGCGTCAGGCCGAGTTGCGCGGCTGCCCCGCCGACGGTGCGCGAGCCCGCGAGCTCGGCCAGTGCCTGGGCCATCGGCAGGCGCCCATGGTCGAGCAGCATGAACTTGAGCATCACCTTGACGGCGTTGCGCGGGCTGCGGTGCGCATCGTCGCGGAAGGCTTTCAGTCGGCTGCGGGCGCGGGCGAGGGCGGCGGGCACATCGGTGATGATCGGTCCGTGCCCTGGCAGGGCGAGGTCGACCGGCAACGCGGCGATCAGCTCGAGCACCGCGGCCTGCTCGGCGAAGCCCGAGGCGCCGGTGAGCTCGGGGAAGATCACGCCGAAGCCGTTTTCCCACAGCGCGTCAGCCGAGATCAGCAGCCGCGCCTCGGGGCAGTGCAGCACCAGCGAGTCGGGGTCGTGGCCCGGCGCACCATGCGCCTGCCAGCGCAAGCCGCCGAGCACGAGGCTGTCGCCCGGCGCGAGGCCGTCATGGGCCGGGAAGCGCTCGCAGTGCTGGCGGAAGTCCTGGAAGGTCAGCCGCTCGTTGTCCCAGCGCCGAACGCTGTCGAGCATGGAGGCGGGCACCGTCACCCGCGCGCCGCTGGCCTGGTGCAGCGCGAGATTGCCGCCGCAGTGGTCGGAGTGCAGGTGGGTGTTGACGATGCGCCGCAGGCGGTCCATGCCCAGGCCCTCGCGGGCCAGCAGGTGCGCCACCAGCGCCACGGTCTGGGCACTGTGCCGGTGGTAGCCGGTGTCGACCACGGTGGCCTCGCGCGCGTCGCCCTCGCCGTCGAAGAACACGAACAGGTTGCTCGACAGCCAGTCGCGCTGCACGAAGCGCATGGCCGGCGGCAGCACGGGGTCAGCGCCGGAAGCTGGCATCGATGTCGGCGAAGGCCGTCAGCAGCGCCTTGTTGCCGCCGTGCACCGCCTTGAAGGGCCCGCGCGGTGTCATCAGCACGAGGCGCGGCATCAGTGGCATGCGCACCAGCCGGGCACGGGTGATCTCGTGCCAGGCGTAGTCCTTGGGGAAGATCCAGTCCTGGCGGATGCCGCGCGAGTCGATGGTGGTCTTGCCGGTGAGGATGTACCAGGTGCTCGCGAGCAGCACCACCGCGGCGGCGGCCATCAGCATGAGCACCGGCCAGGCGACATCCGGGCGGGTGGCCATCACCTGGCCACCGTAGGCGAGCAGGCTGACCACCGTGCCGGCGGTGGTCCAGCGTGCCCACAGGGTATAGGCCGGGCCGATCACCGGCACGGCGAAGCGCTGCTCGGGCAGCTGGACATCGGGCGCGCTCATGCCGGCCGGCCGATCTGGCGGCCGGGCAGCGCGGCCATCACCTCGGCGCGGCGGGCCTCGCCCATCGAGCCCCAGGTGGCGATCTCTTCGATGGTGCGCAGGCAGCCCACGCACCAGCCGGTGCGCGGGTCCATGCGGCACACCGACACGCAGGGGCTGGCGATGGTGCGCCGTGGCGGGCGCGAGGGCGGCGGAATGATCGAGGCCATGGGGGCGGCGGGCCGGCGGCGGGTCTGGCGGGCAGACCCGGGCGCTCAGGCGGCTTGCGCCTTCTCCTCGCGAGCGAGCTTCTTGGCGTGCAGGGCATTGCCGGCGCGCGACATCGATTTGCGCCCCAGGAAGGCGCTGATCCACTGGCCGGCGTCGACCATCTGCTCGAGACTGATGCCGGTCTCGATGCCCAGCGCATCGAGCAGGTAGAGCACATCTTCGGTGGCCACATTGCCGGTGGCGCCCTTGGCGTAGGGGCAGCCGCCCAGACCGGCGATGGACGCGTCGAAGCGCGACACACCCACCTCCAGGCTGGCGTAGACATTGGCGATCGCCTGGCCGTAGGTGTCGTGGAAGTGGCCGGAGATCTGGTCGAGCGGGTACTCGCGCGCGGCGGCTTCGAGCACGCGCTTGACCTGCTCGGCATTGGCCACGCCGATGGTGTCGGCAATGCCGATCTCGTCGCAGCCCATGTCGCGGAAGCGCTTGACCACATCGACCACCGAGCTCACCGGCACGTCGCCCTGGTAGGGGCAGCCGAAGGCCACCGAGACCGCGGCGCGCAGCCGCAGGCCGTTGGCCTTGGCGGCATTGGCCACCGGGGTGAAGCGGTTGATGCTCTCTTCGATGGAGCAGTTGATGTTGCGGTGGGAGAAGGCTTCGCTGGCGGCGCCGAAGATCACCACCTCGTCGGCCTTGGCGGCGAGCGCGCCCTCGAAGCCCTTGATGTTGGGGGTGAGCACCGAGATGGTCACGCCGGCCGGGCGCGGAATGCGGGCCATCACCTGGGCGGCGTCGGCCATCTGCGGCACCCACTTGGGCGAGACGAAGGAGGTGGCCTCGAGGTTGCCCACGCCGGCGGCCAGCAGCCGCTCGCACAGCCCCACCTTGATGTCGACCGGCACCGGCTGCTGTTCGTTCTGCAGGCCGTCACGCGGGCCGACTTCGGTGAGAAAGACGCGTTTCGGAAGGCTCATGTCGGGCTCCAGGATGGGGGCGGGTTGGGGTCAGTAGCCGCGGGCGCGCTGCACGATGCCACTGATGGGAAGGCCTTGCTGAAGGCGCAGGATCTTGTCGGTCACCTGGCGGGCGCCGGGAGCGATCAGGGTCTGCGCCGCCACATGCGGTGTCAGGCGGATTCTAGGGTGTTGCCGGAAAGCGTGCCCTGCCGGCAGGGGCTCGATGCGGAACACGTCCAGCGTGGCGCCGGCCAGCCGGCCGGCATCGAGCGCGGCCAGCAGCGCGTTGTCGTCGATCAGTTCACCGCGCGCGACATTGACCAGCCAGGCCTCGCGCGGCAATGCCGCCAGGGCTGCCGCGTCGATCAGATCGCGGGTCTCGGGGGTGAGCGGCGCCATCAGCACCAGCAGGTCGGCCTCCGCGAGGAAGGCCGTCCACTGCGCTGCGCCGTGCCGGCAGCGCACGCCGGGCAGCGCTCGCGGCCCGCGGGCAAAGCCGCTCACCGGGAAGCCCAGGGCGGCCAGGCGTGTGGCCACCGCCCCGCCCAGCGCGCCCAGACCCACGATGCCCACCCGCAGGTCGGCCGGCGCGCGTGCCGGCAGCTCCTGCCAGCCGCCGGCACGCTGCTGCGCGCGGTAGTCGTCCTCGTGGTGCAGCCGGCGCAGCGCCTCGTGCAGGCAGTAGCGGAACATCTGGTCGGCCATGCCGGCGTCCTCGAGCCGCACGATGGGCAGCGCGGGCGGCAGGCCGGGCAGGGCCAGCAGGTGATCGATGCCGGCGCCAGCGGCCAGGAAGGCGGCCAGATCGGGGTTGTCGGCGAAGAAGGCGGCCGGTGGGCGCCAGCCCACGCCGTAGTGGGCGACGGGCGCGCTGCCGGGCATGGGACTGACGCCGGTGGCGTGGGCGGACGCGCTCGGGTCGCTGCCCTGCGCCGCGGCCGCCCATTCCCGCACCTGTGCGGCGGGCAGCAGGCTCTGCAGCGCCTGCCGCCACTCGGCGCGGGCCTGCGGATCGGGATGGACCACGCTCAGGCGCAGCCCCTGCCCGGTCTCAGTCGTCGAGGGCGGCATAGACCATGGTGCGGAACAGCGCCCGGTATTCGTCGCGCTGCACCGGGGCCTGCACCATCATCACGGCGAACAGCTCGCGCGCCGGGTCGACCCAGAAGGTGGTGCCGGCGATGCCGCCCCAGAAGTAAGAGCCCACCGAGCCGGGCAGCGGCGCCACGCCGGGCTCGGTGCGCACCGCGAAGCCCAGGCCGAAGCCGTGACCGGGCGGCAGCAGCGGGCTGTCGCGGCGGATGCCGCCGAGGTGATCGGCGGTCATGAAGGCCAGGGTGTCGCGCGAGACAAGGCGAGCGTCGTCGAGCCGGCCGCCGCCGGCGAGCATCTTGAGGAAGCGGACATAGTCGGGCACGGTGGAGATCAGCCCGCCACCGCCGCTCTCGAAGCGGGGCGGGCGACGCGGGTCGAAGAGCTTCACGGCCGCGCCCGAGTCGGGGTCCTGCGCGAAGGGCTCGGCGATGCGATGCTGCTGGGCGGGCTCGACATGGAAGGCGGTGTCGGTCATGCCCAGCGGCTGCAGGATGCGCTCGCGCAGGAAGGCGCCGAGCGGCTGGCCGCTGGCGATCTCCACCAGCCGGCCGAGCAGGTCGGTGGATCGGCTGTATTCCCACTGCGTGCCCGGCTGATGGGCCAGCGGCAGCGCTGCAAGGCGGCGGGCCTGCTCGGCGTTATCCTGGGTGGGCTCGTGCAGCTTGGCCGCGGCGTAGCGCCGATGGACCTCGCCGGTGCCCACGAAGTCGTAGGTCAGGCCCGAGGTGTGGCGCAGCAGGTCCTGCACGGTGATGGAACGCTGCAGCGGTGCGAGCCGGTTGCCGTCGGCGCCCTCGATGAGAACCCGGGTCTGCGCGAACTCGGGGATGAAGCGCTCCACCGGGTCGACCAGTTTCAGGCGGAAGTCCTCGAGCAGCATCATGATGGCCAGCGACACGATCGGCTTGGTCATCGAGAAGATGCGAAACAGCGTGTCATCGGCCATCGGCGCGCTGCTGCCGGGGGCCTGCACGCCGGCCCGATGGGTCCATGCGATGCGGCCGCGCCGGCCGATGGCGGCCACCGCGCCCGGCAGTCGGCCGCGGTCGATGTCGGACTGCAGGGCGGCGGCCAGCCGCTGCAGCCGGTCGGGGTTCAGACCGGCAGCCTGCGGGCTGCTCCATTCGATGTTCATGGGTGTCTCCGTGAGTGGGGGCGGCTCAGCCGGCCTTCATGGCGAGCAGCGCGGCGCCTTCGGCCACCTGATCGCCCACCTGGTGCAGCAGTTCGGCGACCACGCCGTCGGCCGGCGCGGCGATGGTGTGCTCCATCTTCATCGCTTCCATGACCATCAGGGGCTGGCCGCGCGACACCGTCGCGCCGGCGGCCACCAGCACCGCCACCACCTTGCCGGGCATGGGCGCGACCAGACCGCCGACCGCATCGACATCGTCGCCGGCCTGCGCGAGCGCCGGGCGCCAGGCGAGGCTCACCTGGCCCTGCGGGGTGAACAGGTGGAGCATCTCGCCGTCGGCCACCGCACCGCAGTCGAACGCCTCGCTGCCGGCCAGACCGCTCAGGCGCCGCGCCGCCGCGTCCCAGCGCAGGTCGGCAAGGCACACCGCCTCGTCACCGGCGAACACGGTGTGCCCGCTGCGGGCATAGGCCACCCGCACGCTGTGGATGTCGGCGCCGGCGGCGAAGTGCATCTCGCGCTCCTGGTGCGCGCCCAGACGCCAGCCGTCACGCTGCTGCCAGGGGTCGGCGGCATCGGCGGCCGCGGCCGCCTCGTCGCGTTCGCGGGCCAGCACCAGGCCGGCGGCCAGGGCCAGGTCGTGGGCCGAGGGCCTGCGCGCGCCGGGCATCAGCGCGGCGCGCTCGCGCTCGATCAGGCCGGTGTCGAGATCGGCGCCGGCGAACGAGGCGCAGCGCATCAGCCGCCGCAGGAAGGCGATGTTGGTGTGCAGGCCCACCACCTCGAAGCGCGCCAGCGCCGCATCCATGCGCGCGATCGCGCCCTCGCGGTCGGGCGCCCAGGTGATCAGCTTGGCGATCATCGGGTCGTAGAAGGGCGAGATCGCATCGCCCTCGCGCACGCCGCTGTCGATGCGCACCGGCGCGGTTGCGCCCTCGGCTTCGCGGCTGAAGGCGGTGGCCGGCGGCGTGCGCAGGTGGCGCAGTTGCCCCGTGGAGGGCAGGAAGCCCTTGTCGGGGTTCTCGGCATAGACCCGCACCTCGATGGCGTGGCCGTCGATGCGCAACGCGTCGGCCTGCGCCGGCAGCGGCAGGCCGGCGGCGACCTTGAGCTGCCACTCGACCAGATCGAGGCCGGTGATCATCTCGGTGACCGGGTGTTCGACCTGCAGCCGGGTGTTCATCTCCATGAAGAAGAAGCGCCCGTCGGGATCGGCGATGAATTCGACCGTGCCCGCGCCGACATAGCCCACCGCGCGCGCTGCCGCCACCGCCGCCTCGCCCATGGCGCGCCGTCGCTCCGGGCTCATGCCGGGCGCCGGCGCCTCCTCGATGACCTTCTGGTGGCGGCGCTGCACCGAGCAGTCGCGTTCGAACAGCGACACGCAGTTGCCGTGGCTGTCGCCGAAGACCTGGATCTCGATGTGGCGCGGCCGGGTGACATAGCGCTCGACCAGCACCGCGTCGTCGCCGAAGGCGTTCTTCGCCTCGCGCTGGCAGGAGGCGAGGCTGGCCTCGAATTCCTCGCTCGCGCGCACGATGCGCATGCCCTTGCCGCCGCCGCCGGCGCTGGCCTTGATCAGCACCGGATAGCCGATCGTGTCGGCCTGCGCCCGCAGGAAGGCCGGGCTCTGGTTGCTGCCGTGGTAACCGGGCACCAGCGGCACGCCGGCCTTCTCCATGAGGGCCTTGGCCGCCGACTTGCTGCCCATGGCGGCGATCGCCGAGGCGGGCGGGCCGATGAAGACCAGCCCGGCGTCGGCCACCGCCTGGGCGAAGTCCTCGTTCTCGGACAGGAAGCCGTAGCCGGGGTGGATGGCCTGCGCGCCGCTGGCCAGCGCGATGCGGATGATCTCGTCGCCGCGCAGGTAGGACTCGCGCGCCGGCGCCGGCCCCAGCCGGAAGGCCTGGTCGCAGGCGGCCACATGGCGCGAGCGCGCGTCGGCGTCGGAGTACACGGCCACGGTGCCGATGCCCAGCCGCCGCGCGGTGGCGGCGATGCGGCAGGCGATCTCCCCGCGGTTGGCGATCAGAATTCGGGTGAACATCGCGGCTCCGTTCAGTCGTCGTCTTCGGGGGTGGCCGCCGGCGGCGGCGGGGGCACCCAGCGCGGCGGCCGTTTGGCGAAGAAGGCGTCGATGCCCTCCTGCGCGTCGTCGCTCGCACGCACCCGCGCCAGACGGGCGGCGGTGTCCTCGGCGATCGCGTCGTCGATCGGCTTGCCGGCAAGGTCGAGGATCAGGTTCTTGCACTCGGTGAGCGCGTTCGGGCTGCCGAGCACGAGGTGGCCCAGGATGGCGTTGACCGTGGCGTCGAGCTCCTCGGGTGGGGCCAGTTCATGCACGAAGCCGATCCGGTAGGCCTCGGCGGCATCGAAGACCTCGGCGGTGAGGAAGTAGCGCCGGGCATGCGACACGCCCATCGCCTTCATCACGAAGGGGCTGATCATCGCCGGCAGCAGTCCGAGCTTGGCTTCCGACAGGCAGAACTTCGCGTTGTGCGAGGCCACCGCGATGTCGCAGGCCGCCACCAGGCCCATGCCGCCGGCGAAGGCCGGGCCGTGCACGCGCGCCACGGTGGGCTTGGGGCTGTCATGGATGAGACGCAGCAGCCGCGCCAGACCGATGGAATCTTCGTGGGCCTGCTCGGGCGTCATGGCCCGCGCCTTCTTCAGCCAGTTCAGGTCGGCGCCGGCGCAGAAGGCCTTGCCGCGGCCGGCCAGCACGATGGCGCGCACCGCGTCGTCCTCGATGGCCGCCGAGAAGGCGTCGGTGAGCTCGGCGATGAACACATCGTTCATCGCGTTGCGGGTGTCGGGCCGGTTCAGCCAGATCAGGGCGATGCCCTGGGCGAACTCGGTCTGGATCATCTGGTAGCTCATGGGGTCTCCTGGGCCGGGGGCCTCAGATGCGGAACACGCCGAAGCGGGTCTCGGGGATGGGTGCGTTCAGTGCGGCCGATAGGCCCAGGCCGAGCACCCGGCGGGTGTCGGCCGGGTCGATGATGCCGTCGTCCCACAGCCGCGCGGTGGCGTAGTAGGGATGACCCTGCTCCTCATACTGCGCGCGGATCGGCGCCTTGAAGGCCTCCTCCTCGTCGGCGCTCCATTGGCCGCCGCGGCCCTCGATGCCGTCGCGCCGCACGGTGGCCAGCACCGCGGCGGCCTGCTCGCCGCCCATCACGCTGATGCGGGCGTTGGGCCACATCCAGAGGAAGCGCGGCGAGTAGGCCCGGCCGCACATGCCGTAATTGCCCGCGCCGAAGCTGCCGCCGATGATCACCGTGAACTTGGGCACCTGCGCGCAGGCCACCGCGGTGACCATCTTGGCGCCATGCCGGGCGATGCCTTCGTTCTCGTACTTGCGGCCCACCATGAAGCCGGTGATGTTCTGCAGGAACACCAGCGGGATGCCGCGCTGGCAGCACAGCTCGATGAAGTGCGCGCCCTTGGCCGCCGACTCGGAAAACAGGATGCCGTTGTTGGCGACGATGCCCACCGGCATGCCGTGGATGTGGGCGAAGCCGGTGACCAGGGTGGCACCGAAGCGCGCCTTGAATTCGTCGAACTCAGAGCCGTCGACCACCCGGGCGATCACCTCGCGCACATCCCAGGGCTTGCGGGTGTCGGTGGGGATCAGGCCGTGCAGCTCGACCGGGTCATAGGCCGGCGGGCGCGGCTCGCGCAGCGCGAGCGGCGCGGGCTTGCGGTGGTTCAGATGCCCGACGATGCGCCGCGCGATCGACAGTGCATGGGTGTCATCGGCGGCGAGATGATCGGCCACGCCCGAGAGCCGGGTGTGGACATCGCCGCCGCCGAGATCCTCGGCGCTGACCACCTCGCCGGTGGCCGCCTTCACCAGCGGCGGGCCGCCCAGGAAGATGGTGCCCTGGTTGCGCACGATGATGGTCTCGTCGCTCATCGCCGGCACATAGGCGCCGCCGGCGGTGCACGAGCCCATCACCACCGCCACCTGCGGGATGCGCATGGCGCTGAGGTTGGCCTGGTTGTAGAAGATGCGGCCGAAGTGCTCGCGGTCGGGGAAGACCTCGTCCTGGTTGGGCAGGTTGGCGCCGCCGGAATCGACCAGGTACAGGCAGGGCAGATGGTTCTCGCGCGCCACCTCCTGCGCCCGCAGGTGCTTCTTGACCGTGATCGGGAAGTAGGTGCCGCCCTTGACCGTGGCGTCGTTGCAGACGATCACGCATTCCACGCCGCTCACCCGGCCGATGCCGGTGATGATGCCGCCGCACGGCGCGTCGCCGCCGTGCATGCCGTGGCCGGCCATTGGCGAGAGCTCGAGAAAGGGGGTGCCGGGATCGAGCAGGGTCTGCACCCGGTCGCGCGGCAGCAGCTTGCCGCGCGCGGTGTGGCGGGCCCGCGCGGTCTCGCCGCCGCCGGCGGCGTGCAGGGCCATCTGGGCGTGCAGGTCGCCGATCTGCAGGCGCATGGCCTGCTCGTTGGCGCGGAACTGCGGGTCTCGGGGGTTGAGTCGGGATTCCAGCGGTTTCAAGTCAGGGTCTCCTCGGGGAGGGGATGGGGCTGCAGCCCCACGCACTGCATGACCATCAGGGTGTGCACATCGATGAGCTCGCGCTGGCCGAGCCGGCCGCCCTCGCGGTACCAGCTGCCCACGCCGGTGAGCATGGCCAGGATGGCAAAGGCCGCCACCCGCGCATCGGGCAGACGGAAGCGCCCTGCGCGGATGCCTGCGCCGAGGATGCCGCTCAGGATGTCCTCGTAGCGGCGGCGCAGCGCCACCACCCGCCGGTAGTCGGCCGGGGCCAGGCTGCGCAGCTCCATGTTGGCCACGAACACCTCCTTGCGGCGCAGGGTGTGAAAGCGGATGTGGAAGGCGACGAAGGCGCGCAGCAGCGCCACCGGGTCGTCGGTGGCCGGGCGCTCGGCCTGCCAGTGGCCGAGCAGGAAGTCGAGATGGCCCACCTGCAGATCGACCAGCAGCGCGGCCTTGCTCGGGAAGTAGCGGTAGACCGCGCCGGGCTGGATGCCCACCTGCGACGCGATCTGGCGCATGGTGGTGGCCTCGAAGCCGCGTGCTGCGATCAGGCCCACCGCGGCCTGGCGGATGGCTTCTTCGGTGCGGCTGCCTTCGGAACCGGTGGTGCGGGCCATGTCGCGATGATAGCAGGGAATTGAACGCTCGGTCATTTAATGCCGGCCGCGACGCCGGCAGGCGTTTCACGCCGCCGCGCCGGCGCTTCGTCGCATCGCCGCGGCGCTCGCCGGTGCGGCCACGACACTGGCGGCTCCCGTCACCCGATCGCCGGCCAGGCCGGCTCCGAGGAGCTCTGCGATGCCTTTCCCGAATCCCCCCTTCCTGGCCGAGGCCGTCAGCCGCGCTGCGGCGCGCACCGGCATCACCGGCCGTCGGCCCCTGCCTTCCCGCGCGGCGGCCCTGAAGCTTGCCCTCGCCCTGCTCGCGGCCGGTGGCAGCGCCTCGGCGGCCAGCGCCGCCGGGCTCGAACTGGAGGTGGCCGGCATCACCTCGGCCGAGGGCCGGCTGATGGTGGCGGTGTTTCCGAGCGAGGAACGCTTCCGCGTCAATCCGGTCGAGACGCGCGTCCTCGACGCCAGGCCGGGCAGCGTGCGGGTGCGCTTCCCGGGCCTGCCCGCCGGTCGCTATGCGGTCGCGGTCTTCCAAGATCGCAACGGCAATGGGGTGCTCGACACGAACCTGCTCGGCATCCCGAGCGAGCCGGCGGCGTTCTCCGGCGAGCCGGCCCGGATGGGTCCGTCATCGTGGGCGCAGGCGAGCTTCCCCCTGCCCGAGACCGGCGCGAGCGTGCTCGTGCGCCTGCCGAAGTGAGGCCGCGATGAACCGTCGTGATTTCCATCGCCTGAGCGCCCGTGGGGCGGCTCTCGGACTGCCGTTGACCGGTGCGATCGGCTCGGTGCTCGCCCCGTCGGCGGCATCGGCCGCGACCGCGGCCCCGGCCGCCGCGACCTCGTCCGCCAATGCCCTCTGGGCCCGGGCCTACGATGCGGTTCCCGAAGTCTGGACGCCGCTGCGGGTGGCCTTCGATCGCCCGCTGCCCGAAGCCCTGAGTGGCACGATCTGGCGCAACGGCCCGGCGCGCATGCGTCGCGGCGATACCCGCTACACCCACTGGTTCGATGGCGACGGCATGGTCCACTCGTTCCGTCTGCGGGGTGACGCGGTGGTGCACGCCGGGAAAATGATCCGCACCGACAAGTACCGCGCCGACGAGGCGGCCGGCCGCTTCCTGCGCGACGGCTTCGGCACCGCCGTGCCGGGCTCACAACCCTTTGCCAGGCCCGACGAGGCCAATGTGGCCAACATCTCGGTGCTGCCGCTCGGGCGCGAGCTGCTCGCGCTCTGGGAGGCGGGCTCGCCCTGGCGCGTCGATCCGACCAGCCTCGACACGCTCGGGCGCAAGGTGTGGTCGCCCGCTTCCGACGGGCTGCCCTTCTCGGCCCACCCGCGCATCGAGGCCGACGGCTCGGTGTGGAGCTTCGGCTACCTCACCGGCAGCAGCAAGCTCGCGTTATGGCGCCTGCGGCCCGATGGCAGTCTGGCGACGCTGCGGGTGATCGACGCGCCCAACACCGACATGGTCCATGACTTCGCGATCACCGACCGGCACCTGGTGTTCCTGCTGATGCCCCTGCGGCTCGACCCGCAGGCCCCGCGCGATGCGGCCTTCATCGACCGCCTGCGCTGGCGTGACGGCGAGCCCTCGGTGCTGCTGCTGGTCGACAAGGACACGCTGACGGTGAGCCATCGCGCCGAGCTGCCGGCCCATGCCTTCTTCCATCTCGGCAACGCCTGGCGCGAGGCCGACACCGTGACGCTGCAGGTGATGAGCCTGGGCGGCATGGCCTCGACCATGACCGCGATCCGCGCTGCGATGGCGGGTCAACCCGCCGAGGGGCTGGGCTCGGCAATGCTCGAGGTCCGCATGGGCCTCAACGACCGTCGGGTACGGGTGGAGCGCACTCCGATGCGCGACGCGGAATTCCCGGTCTGGGACGCCCGCCGCACCGGCCAGCCCACCCGCCATCTGATGGCGCTGGCCGCCGCCGAAAGCCTGCCCGCGGGCGGCTTCGGGTTCAACGCGATCCGCCGCTTCGATCGGGTGAGCGGCCAGGTCAGCGGCTTTGATCTGGGCGCCGGCATGCTGGCCGACGAGCACCTGTTCGTGCCGCAGCCCGGCGGCGGTGAAGGCGAGGGCTGGCTGATCGGCACCGCCCATGACCGCCAGGCCGAGCGCACCGTGCTGTCGGTGTATCGCGCCCAGGCGCTGGGCGACGGGCCGGTGAGTCAGGCGGTGATTCCCCGGCGCCTGCCGCCGGGGCTGCATGGGCGGTTTCAGGCGGCCTAATCCACGATCGCCTGATACACCAGCTCCCGCATCAGATACCGGTAGGGCAGCCGGGCCTGCGGCGACTGCATCATCAGCACCGCAAACAGCTTCTCCTTCGGGTCGATCCAGAAGTAGGTGCCGTAGGCGCCGCCCCAGAAGTAGTCGCCGGGGCTGCCGTGCAGGGGGCTGCGGCCGGCCTCGGTGCGCACCGCGAAGCCCAGGCCGAAGCCCTGGCCCATCTCGGGCGAGGGTTGCAGGGCCTCGAAGCGGGCCATGTCGGCACCCATGGGGGTGCCGGGCGGCAGATGGTCGCTGGTCATCAGCTCGACGGTCTTGCGCGACACCAGGCGTACCCCGTCGAGCTCGCCGCCGTTCAGCCAGAACTGGCAGAAGCGGGCGTAGTCGGCGGCGGTGGACACCATGCCGCCGCCGCCCGACTTGAAGGGCAGGTCGGCGATCACCGGGGGCACGCGCGGCAGCTCGTTGCGCGGACCTTCGCGCTGCGGCCGCGCGCCGCGCTCGCCCTTGCCCTGCGGCACCGAGAATCCGGTATCCACCAGGCGCAGCGGACCGGTGATGCGCTCGGCGATGAACCGATCCAGCGACAGTCCGCTCACCACTTCCACGATGCGCCCGAGCACATCGGTGGCCACGCTGTACTCCCAGGTGCTGCCCGGCTGATAGACCAGGGGCAGCCGCGCGAGCTTGGCCACCAGCTGCTCGTTGGTGTCCTCGGTGGAGCCCACCTTGGCATCCACATAGGCCTGCTTGACCGGGTTCGGCCCGGCCAGGCCGTAGGTGAGGCCCGAAGTGTGCCGCAGCAGGTCCTGGATGGTCATCGGCCTGCGCGGCGCCTCGAGCACCAGCTCGCCGCGGCCCTCGCCGTCTCGGCGGACCACGCCTACCTTCAGGTCCTTGAAGGCGGGCAGGTACCTTGCGGCCGGGTCGGCAATCGACAGCCGCCCTTCCTCGGCCAGCATCATGATCGCCAGCGAGGTGAAGGGCTTGGTCATCGAGGCGATGCGGAAGATGGCATCGGGCCGCATCGGCACCCGCGCCTCGGCGTCGCGCCAGCCCACGCTCTCCTGGTAGGCGATCCGTCCGCGGCGTGCCACCAGCACCACCGCGCCGGGGATCTCGCCCTTCTCGACTCCCTGGCGCAGGCGCTCGGTGAGCCGGGCCAGGCGCGCGGAAGACAGCCCCACCTCCTCGGGGCGCGCGGCGCGCGGCAGCTCCTGCGCCGCGCCGGTCGCGCCGGCGCCCAGCAGGGTCAGCGCGGCCATGCCGGCCAGCGCCAGGCGGGACGCCGATGAAAAAAGGAACATGGAGGATCTCCGAGGCGGGCGGGGCGCGCGGACGCGCGGGCGGGCGAGGGCAGGGCCAGACCGCTTGATAGTCGCTATCGTCGACTCTCGCAAGCCCTGGACGGCGCTTCCGGAATCGTGCGGGCCGGGCCCGGCGCGCCGGGCGGAGTGAGACAATTGCGCACCCGCCCACGCCAGCGCTTCGCGCGCCGTCTTCCAAGGCCTCCCGCCGTGCCCGTTCCCGCCGCCCGCTTCGCGCATCGCCCGACCGGCCCTCGCGCCGGTCGCCGCGGCGGCGGCCGCGAGGCGGATGCCGACCCTGCCGACACCGGCCTCGCGCTGGTGCTCAAGGCCGCGGCCTTCGCCGCCGAGCGCCATCGCCGCCAGCGGCGCAAGGATCTGCATGCCACGCCCTACATCAACCACCCGCTGGCGCTCGCAAGCGTGCTTTCGGTGGAGGCCGGCGTCACCGATCCCGAGGTGCTCGCCGCCGCCTTGCTGCACGACACCCTGGAAGACACCGAGACCAACGCCAGCGAGCTGCGCGAGGCTTTCGGCGAACGGGTGGCGGCGATCGTCGACGAGGTGACCGACGAGCCTGACATCGACGATGACCTGCGACGCCAGCGTCAGGTCGACCGGGCCGGCCAGCTCAGTCTGGGCGCGCGCCTGGTGAAGCTCGCCGACAACATCGCCAACCTGCGCGATGTCGCCGAGCGTCCGCCCCATGCCTGGGGCCTCACCCGCAAGCGCGACTACTTCGACTGGACCGCGCGCGTGGTGGCCGGCCTGCGTGGCACTCACCCGGTGCTCGAGTCGCTGTTCGATCAGGCGCAGTCGCGCCGGCCCTGACTTTCGCAATCCCCGTCGCCCGCCTTGTGGCCCCTCCGGGGGGCTGGCAGCATTCGCCGCTCCTGTTCCCACCCTTCGAGGCCCTGCCGTGGACAACCAGCCCGCCCAGCCCCTGCTGTTCACCCCCATGCGCCTGCGCGGCGTGACCCTGCCCAACCGGCTGGTGCTGCCACCGATGGCGCAGTACAGCGCCGAGGAGGGCTTGGCCAATGAATTCCACCTCGCCCATTACGGCCGCTTCGCGGTCGGCGGTGCCGGCCTGATCTTCATCGAGGCCACCGGCGTGACCCGCGAGGGCCGCATCACGAATGGCTGCCTGGGCCTGTGGAACGATCAGCAGCAGCGCGCCTTCGAGCCGATCGCGCGGGCGATCAAGGCCCAGGGCGCGGTGCCGGCCATCCAGCTCGGCCATGGCGGACGCAAGGCGAGCATGCAGCGGCCCTGGTTCGGCAATGGCCCGCTCAATGATGCCGACCTCGCTCGGGGCGAACAGAGCTGGCAGCCGCTGGGCCCCTCGGCGGTGCCGCTGGCCGAGGGCTGGCTGGTGCCGCGGCAGATGGATGCCGACGACATGGCCCGCACCCGCAAGGCCTTCGCCGATGCCGCGCTGCGCGCGCTCGCCGCCGGTTTCGAGGTGATCGAGATCCACATGGCGCACGGCTATCTGCTGCAGTCCTTCGTGTCGCCACTGTCGAATTTCCGCACCGATGCCTATGGCGGCAGCCTCGAGAACCGCATCCGCTTTCCGCTGGAGGTGGTCGATGCGGTGCGCGCCGCGCTGCCGCAGGCCACGCCGCTGTTCGTGCGCATCTCCAGCGAAGACGGCTTCGAGGGCGGCTGGACCATGGACGACAGCGTGGTGTTCGCCCGCGCCTTGCGCGAGCACGGCGTCGATGTGGTCGACTGCTCCTCGGGCGGCAACACCCCGCGCGGCGCCACCAACGCCAATCTGCAGCGCACGCCCGGCTATCAGGTGCCGTTCGCACGCCGCATCCGTCAGGAGGCTGGGGTGATGAGCGAGGCCGTGGGCCTGATCCGGGATGCCCGCTTTGCCGAGCAGGTGCTGCAGGAGGGCGGCGCCGACCTGGTGGCCGTGGGCCGGCAGTTCCTCTACGAGCCCTTCTGGGGCCTGCATGCCGCGCACCAGCTCGGTATCGATCCCGACTTCACCCGCTGGCCGCGTCAGTACGCCTGGTGGCTCGAGAAGTGGGACAAGGGCATTCGCGCGCGCGAGGCGGCCGAGCGCCGGGCCTGAAGCGGTCAGGCTGACCGCCGCGGGTGCCGCCGGTCAGGACGGCGCGCCGCCTGCCGGCGCCGGCCCCGGCAGGCCGCAGATCGCCGGCAGCAGCTCGCCGATGGGGCCGCGCAGCACCGCGTCGGCCACCTCGTCCATGGCGGTGGCCTGCGCATTGATGATCACCACCTTCGCGCCGGCGCGGCTGGCCAGCGGCACTGCGCCGGCCACCGGATAGACCTGCAGGGTGGAACCCACCGCGAGCAGCAGGTCGGCCTCGCCGGCCACGGCCATGGCCCGGTCGATCACCTCGGGCACCAGCGCCTGACCGAAGGAAATGGTGTCGCTCTTGAGGATGCCGCCGCAGCCCAGACAGGCCGGGTCGGCCTCGCCGGCGCGCACCCGCTCGAGCGCCTGCGGCATGGGCGTGCGCTCGCCGCAACGCCAGCACATCACGCGCCGGATGGTCCCGTGCACCTCGATCACCTTGCCGGGCGAGTTGCCGGCGATCTGGTGCAGCTCGTCGACATTCTGCGTGATCAGCGCGTGCAGCTTGCCGCGCTGCTCCAGATGCACCAGGGCCTGGTGGCCGCGGTTGGGTCGCGCCTGCCAGGCGGTGTGCTCGAGCCGGCCACGCCACGCCGCCCTGCGCACCTCGGGATCGGCGAGATAGTTCTGGAGGGTCGACTGCTTCTCGGCGGCCGGGTTGCGGGTCCAGACGCCCTGCGGGCCGCGGAAGTCGGGAATGCCGGAGTCGGTGGAGATGCCCGCACCGGTGAGCGCCACCACGCGGCGGGCGGTGTCGATCCATCCGGCGACGGTGCGAAGCGCGTCGGCGTTGTCCATGGTCGCGGGCTAGGTAGAGGTCCGGCCGGTCGGTCGGGACAGGGCGCTCAGAGCATGCTGGCGTCGGTGGGCAGGCCCATCAGCACGCGGCCGGCCAGCTCCCAGGTGGGCGGCGCGATCATCATGTGCTGGGTGGCCGCGAAGGCATCGCGAAAGCGCCGCTGCAGGGGATGCGAGGCATAGAGCACGCTGCCCCCGCCCAGCTCGTACATCATGCGCACCACATCGGCGCTGCTGCGGGTGGCGTGGGTGGCCGCCAGGCGCAACAGGGCGCGGCCCTCGACATCGATGGGACTGCCCGACGAGGCCCGTGTCCAGGCCTCGCCGATCGCCTCGTGGAAGAAGGCCCGGGCCGAGCGCAGCTGCGCCTCGGCGCGGGCCAGTTCGGCCTGGGCGCCGGCCCGCTCGGCGAGGGTGCGCCGTGAGCCCTGCGGCTTCTTGCCGCCGGCCAGTTCCACGAGATCGTCGATCGCGGCGCGCGCATTGCCCAGCGCCACCGCGGCGATGCCCAGGGCGAGCAGCCCGAAGGGGGGGAAGCGGTAGAGCGGCCCCGCCTCGCGCGGCGCATCGGTCACCAGCGAGTAGCTGTACGCGGCCGGCACGTGGATGTCGGTGACTTCCATGTCGCCGCTGCCCGAGCCGTTCAGGCCGGCCACCTGCCAGGTGTCGATCAGGTTGGCCTGCGAGGCCGGGAAGACCATCATGCGGGCATCGGGCATGCCGTTGGGCAGCAGGCGTGGCTTGCCGTCCTCGAGCACCACCGAGATGCCCTTGAGCCAGCCGCAGTTGTTGCCGCCGCTCACCCAGGGCCAGCGGCCGTTGAGGCGGTAGCCGTCACCCTCGCGCACCGCGCGGCCGGTGGGGGTGTTGGAGCCGCCGGTGATCGCCATCGGATCGGCGTAGATGCTGGCCGCGGCCTCGGGCTCGAGGTAGGCCGCCGACATGCCCGAGCCGGCGCCGATCATCACGCACCAGCCTGCCGAGGCATCGGCCCGGGCGACCGTCTCGATCGTGTCCATCATGTCGGCCGCGGGCAGCTCGAGCCCGCCGATGCGCCGCGGCACCGCCATGCGGTAAAAGCCGGCGCGGGCGAACTGTTCGGCGATGTCGGCAGGCAGGCGCCGGGCGCGCTCGATGTCGGCGGCACGGCTGCGCAGCATGGGCTGCAGGGCGCGGGCCGCGCTCAGGGTGTCCTGGGTGACCGGATGGGGGGTTGCCATGGCGGGAGTCCGGGTTGATCGCGCCGGCCGGGAGGGCCCGGGCGCGCGCGGGGATGGCCGCATCTTGCGCCGGATCGCGCGGCCGGTGCGAGTCTTCCGGATCGGCCGCGGGGCCGTTTTCCGCGCTCCCGCCGGCCCAGCTGCGTGGGCCTGCGCCGGGCCGGCAGGTGCGCTGTGTATGCTCGTCGGTCATGTCCTTCACGCTCACCGCCGAGCAGCGTCGCATCCTGATCTGGATGTGCGTGTTCATCGGCGTGAACCAGCTCGGCTTCGGCGCGATGATCCCGGTGCTGCCGCTCTACGCGCAGGCCTTCGGTGTGCCGGCCTCGGCGATCGGCATGACCATCGCGGTCTACGGCTTCTCGCGCATGCTCTCCGCCATGCCCGCGGGCCGGCTCTGTGACCGCCGCGGTCGCCGGCAATCCATGGCGCTGGGCGGCGTGATCTGCGCGCTGGGCAATCTCTGGTGCGCGCTGGCGGGCAGCTTTCCGGAGTTCGTGCTGGCGCGTTTCCTGGCCGGTCTGGGCGCCGGGTGGGTTCAGGTGGTGGGCAACATCGTGCTGGCCGACATCAGCACGCCGGCGCAGCGCGGCCGGATGATGTCCATCTATCAGGGCACCTTCCTGTTCTCGGTAGGCGTGGGGCCCTTTCCGGGCGGGCTGCTTGCCGAGCACTTCGGTCTGGCCGCGCCCTTCGCGGTCTACGCCGCAGCCACCGCGCTGGCCGGGGTATTCGCCTGGTTCACCGTGCCCGAGACCCGCAGCTTCACTGCCGATGGCCGGCCGGCGGTGCTGCCGCCCTCGGTGTCGTTCTCGGCCCAGATGCGGCTGCTCGCCTCCAGCACCGGCTTCATGCTGGTCTGCCTGGTCGGCCTGATCAACGCGGTGGTGCGCACCGGGGCGCTGTTCAATGTGGTGCCCCTGCTGGCCGCGAGCAAGCTCGGCATGGGGCCCGGACAGGTCGGCGGTCTGCTGGCCTTCGGCAGCGTGGTCGGCCTGCTGGCCAGCTATCCGGCCGGTGCGCTGGCCGACCGGTTCGGGCGCAAGCCGATCATCGTGCCCTCGGCGCTGGTCACCGCGCTGTCCTTCGTGGTGTTCTTCGCCGCGCCGTCCATGCTCTGGTTCGGCGTGGCCTGCCTGCTCTGGGGCGTGGCCTCGGCCGTCAACGGCGCGGCGCCCGCTGCCTACGCCGCCGACAACGCCCAGCCCGGCATGAACGCGGCTGCGATGAGCGGCTACCGCATGCTTTCCGATGTCGGTTATGTCATCGGCCCGATCGGGCTGGGGCTGGTGGTCGACGGCCTGGGGGCCGAGGCCGCCCTCGCGGCCGCGGCGCTGCTGGTGGGTGGGGTCGGCCTGCTGTTTGGCCGGTATGCGCCGGAGACCTGGCCGCGGCCAGGAGGGCGTTGATTCATCGCCACGGCGTGCCAAATTTGGCGATGTGCCTGCACAAAGGTCGTGGTATCAGTCAGGGGGTCTCGCTCTGGCACTGGCGACCAGTCATTCGCTTTCACCTGCCCGGAGCATCCATCCCACAGGAAATGTCGTGCACGGCGCCAACCCCGGTGAGTACCCGATTGTCGCAACCGAGGGGCGCCGCCACCTGACGCTGCTGTTCGCAGACCTGTCAGCGTCGACCGCCCTGGCTGCGGCGCTCGAGGCCGAGCAGTTCGCCGCGCTGATGCAGCGGTTGTCCGAAGTCTTCAAGCAGGTGATTCCACGATATCTGGGCCTTGTCGCACGGATACAGGGCGACGGGGTGCTGGCGGTCTTCGGGCTCGACCATGCCCGCGAGGACGATGGGTGTCGCGCGGTCGAGGCGGCGCTCGAATTGCATGCCAGCGTCTCCCGGCTTGCCGATGAACTCGGCTTCTCGCTTCCGAGACCGCTGATGCTTCACAGCGGTATTCACGCCGGCATGGTGTTGCTGCAGGTCGGAGACATCGAGCGGGGTCGGGTCGAGACGCTGGGCAATGTGCCCAACATCGCCTCCCGGCTCTCTGACGAGGCCGCGCCGGGAGACATCCTCGTGTCCGAGGAAACCCTCGGTCCGTATGCCGCGCGATTCGAGCTCTCCGGGAGCCGCCGGCTTGATTTCGGATTTCTCCCGGCGCCGCTGACCGTCCTTTCCGTCAAGGGGCGCGCGGTCGGGGCCCGGGATCTCGCTCGCCCCGCGGGGCGGGCTCGGTTCATCGGCCGGGAGATCCATCTGGCGCGCCTTGCGCGCGCACTGGAAGTGGCACGGAACGGCCGTATGCAGCGACTGATGGTCTGCGGCGCGCCCGGCCTCGGCAAGACGCGACTGATTCGCACCTTTCTCGAGCGCAGTGCCGCGCATGGCTGCGAGGTTCTCAGCGGTGCCTGCGACAATCTGGACATCCCGGTGCCCATGGCGCCGTTTGCACAGATCGTTCGACAGCGGCTGGGTGCGGGTTCGGGGACGATCGCTGAAGGGAACAGGGATCGGATCGCGGCGGAGCTTCGAGCGATCGCTCCCCATCTCGAATTGCTTGCCGACGACCTCAGTCGCCTGTGCGCGATCGGCGTACTGCCGGTGCCGAACCCTGACGGCGGCGAGAGCCCCACCGCGGGCCTCAGCGCAGCGATCATCCGTTTCCTTCGCGAACTCGCTCGGCATGCCACCGTGGTGCTGTTCATCGACGACTGGCACCGGGCCGACGATGCCAGCCACCACATCCTTGCCGAACTGATCGATGCGGACCTGCCATCCCTGCTTCTTTTGCTGACCAGCCGTGATGATGGCGAGGCGCGTGATGGCCTTGCCCTTCGACTGGATCGCATCGCGCTGCAGCCGATGTCGGAGGCGGAGTCCGCATCCACCGTCGCCAGGCTCATGCCGGGCGCCGATCCCTTCATCGTTGAACGGATCTGCCGCTTTGCCGGCGGCAATCCCTTGTTCATCGAGGAGCTGTGCCACCGTGCGGCCCGGGACCCCGGCTTTCTGTTCACCGGCGACTCGCCGCATACCGGAAGCGCGTGGATCGAGAACCTGATCGTCTCGCGCCTCGATCGTCTGTCCGAGCGCGAGGTCACGGTGTTGCGTGCGGCGGCGATCATTGGCATGGCGGTTCCGGAGTGGCTTCTGCACCGGATCTGCGAGGAATCGACGCTGCCTGAAGTGCTGCGTGGCTTGCAGCGCGCCGACTTTCTGTTCCCCGCCGACATTGGCGGCACCCTTCAGTTCAAGCACCGCATCACCCGCGATGTCGTGTACCAGGCGATCGGCTTGTACCAGCGCCGTGAACTGCACGCACGGGTTGCCGGGGTTCTGCATGGCATGGCAACGAGCGCCGATGCACTGGCCGACGCCAGCGAGGCGCTCGCCTCCCATTACGGGGCATGCGGCGATCACAGGCAGGCAGCGGAATTCGCATTGATGGCGGGGCAGCGCGCCATGGCGGTGTCCGCGCTCGACAGGGCCCAGTCGCAGTTTCGGGTAGCCCTGAACGCCATGGATCGCGCGGGAGTGGCCAGCGTCGATCCCAGGCGCTGGGTGGCGGCACTGCAGGGGCTGGGCCTTGCGTGCGTCTTCGACCCATGGCGTATGGACCTGCCCTGGTTCGACCGGGCGCTGAAGCGCGCCCGCGAGGGTGGCAACATCGGCCTGGAGTTGCACGCGAGCTACTGGTTGTCCTATCTGCACTACGCGCTGGGCGATCAGCGGGAGTCGCTGACCTGGTGCGAGCGGTCCCTGAAGCTCGCCGAAGCGGTCGCCGACGAGCGCCTGCGGGTGCAGCTGCAGGCCACCCGTGGGCAGGCGCTGGCCGCAGCCGGTCGAGCCGCCGAGGCCCTCCCTCTGCTCGATGCGGCCGCACAGGCCAAGCGTGCCAACCGAAGTGGCATGCGTACTTCGGTGGGTCTGGCCTACACGCTCGCCGTCAAGGCAACCGTGCTCGGCGATCTGGCGCGTTTCGACGACGCAGCACACAGCTTTGATGAAGCGCGCGACATGGTCGGCGGAGCTCAGCACGAGGTCGGCGCCTCGGTCGAGGGGCTGCGTGCGGTGGTGTTGCTGTGGCAGGGGCGGTGGGAGGAGGCCGTCGAGGCGGCGCAACGATGTCAGCGCATCGGGGAGCATGTGCGCAGTCTGTTCACCACCACGATGGGCCGAGCGGCAGGTGCCTATGGCACCTGGATGGCCTGTCGGGATGAGTCTGCGGTCAGCGCGCTGATCGACTGTTCAGACTGGCTGGTGCCGCGTGGCAACCGCCTGTTCCGTTCCTTCATCGATGGCTGGCTGGCCGATGCGCTCGCCACCCAGGGCCGTCGGCAGCAGGCACGCCACCACGCGGCGCGCGCACTGGGCCGCGCCCGTCACCTCGACCTGTTCGGTGCCCCCATGGCCTGCCGTGCGATGGCGGGGCTCGATGCGAGACTCGGTGATGGCGCAAGCGCCAGGCGATGGCTTGCGCATGCCGAGGCGTTTGCCGCGCGGCGCGGCAGCGTCCATGAAGCCGCCCGCAACCGGGTGGTCGAGGCCGAAATCGGCGCCCCGCCTTTGGGCGCGGGCCTCTGAGGACCGCCCCGGGCGGCTACCGGGGCCAGATGCTTGTCAAAGCACCAGCTTGAGTGTGCCCCGGCTGTCCCCCGGTCGCAGTGACAGCGGCTTCGCAGCGGACGCGCCGGCTGTGGTCCGGGCCGTCATCAGCGCGGCCAGCGTGCCCATCATCACCTGCAGCGCCATGGTGTACCCGGGACAGGCGTGCAGGCCGACATCGGGGCTCCTGCTGTCGCGCCTGCCTCCGAACATCAGCCACGGGTCGGTTCGGGCCGCCGCGCCGAGCCCGAGCACCAGTTTCGTATCGGTGTCATTGATCGTCGGCTGAAGGGCGCCCACAGCCGTGAAGCGCAGGCTGTATGGGCACTGCGTCGCCGTATTCAGCTGGCGCCAGATGGTATAGGGCACCGGATCTCGGCTCATGGCGTCGATGATGCTCTCATGCAGCACCGCATCAGCGACATTGAATGCCGACCGCGTCGGCGCGTTGTTCATCTGCCGCTGAAGGTCGAACTGCGTTTCCCAGAGTTCGCCGTTGTCCACCCAGCGAAGCAGGATGTTCACGAGGTTGCCCATGACCGTGGGCGGGAATCCCAGCATCACCCCGGCGAGCGTGTCGGCCTGCATGCCGGTGCCGGTTCCACCAGGCACTGCCTGGAGGATGGCCGTCGTCAGAGGGCCCCGAAGTCCCGGGTTCGCCTGGGTGTCCTGAATCCACTGTCGCACCTGTCGCCGGATCAGCGCACCCTGATCTTTTCCGAGTTGCGCCAGTTCCGGGGACGGGTGCGGTGAACTGAATATGTATCGGGACACCGGCAGGAAGCTGCCGGGGCAGTTGGGCAGCCTTCCCGGCTCGGCTGGGTCGATCCCGGATGCCATGTACTCGCCGCTGGTGTCCGGCAGCCCGAACCACGACCCGCACAGGTCGGCGAGCACCTGGCCAACGAACAGCGGGAGATTCATCACCCAGGGCCCCGGCCCTACCTGGGTCAGGCGGGCGATGCTTTTCCCGGCTGCCTCGACGGCATCGACATACAGACCGTCAGCCGTCTTGCTCGTGCCCCTGAAGTCCTCGATCACCTTGTTGACGGCATCGGCCAGGACCTTGTGCCCTTGGTTCGCGCCCACATCGTCCTGGCCCAGATAACCAAGGCCGATCGATTGGCGCATGCGATCGCCATAGCCCCTGACGGAGTAGATCGCTCCATTGTCGCGAAGGATCTGCTGCAGCGGCGAGGCGCCGCCTACCAGCACCCCGTAGCTGCCGGCAGCCTCGACCCCGCCCTTGCGGACCACCTCCTTCCAGGTGGCATCGCGACGAGGGCGATCCTCCAGGCGCGTGCGCCAGTGATCAAGCCCGGTATTGCCCGGCAGGGGTGCGTGAGG
>CAIZPE010000016.1 GCA_903934795.1 uncultured bacterium
CCGATGACGGAGGGCCGCGCCGGCGCGGCGGACGAGGCCGCGCTGCCGCGACCGGGGGCTGGCCGCGCGAACGCGGACGACTCGCGATTGTAGCCGCCCGATCCGGCTCGCCCACCGATGCCGATCAAGCGCCCGCCCCGGGCACGACCACCCGGCGGCGCAAGCCGGGTGGACTAGAATGCCCCATCGCCGCCCCACGCCCCGAGCCGCCCCTCTTGACCCTCACCCCGCGCCAGCGCCAGACCCTCACCTGGAGCCTCGTTGCCGTGGCCCTGCTCTGGGCGCTGGTGGTGCTCAGGCCGGTGGTCACCCCCTTCCTGGCCGCGGCCATCCTCGCCTACGGGCTGCAGCCGGGCGTGCAGTGGCTGTCGGGCCACGGTGTGCGCCGCAGTCTCGGCGCGGTGCTCATGATGGTGCTCGCGCTGCTGTGCATCGTGGCGGTGCTGCTGGTGCTGGTGCCCATCGTCCAGACCGAGATCGGTCAGATCCGCCAGCGCCTGCCCGGTCTGGCGCAGGCGATCACCGAGCGGCTGCTGCCCTGGCTGCACGACACGCTCGGGCTCGACCTCCGGCTGAATGGTGCCGAGATCCGCGCCTGGCTGGCCCGCCAGCTGAGCAGCGCCGGCGAAGACTGGGCTGCGCTGCTCTTCGGCTATGTGCGCTCGGGCTGGTCGGCCGCCATCGAGGCTGCCGGGCTGGTGTTCCTGGTGCCGGTGCTGGGCTTTTACCTGCTGCTCGACTGGCCCGACCTCATGACCCGGCTGCGCGCGCTGGTGCCGCCGCGCTGGCGCACCGGTGTCTTCGAGGTGGCCGGCGAGATCGACACCCTGCTCGGCCAGTATGTCCGGGGCCAGGGTCTGGTGATGCTGTCGCTGGCCGCGTTCTACAGCGCCGGTCTGCTGCTCGCCGGCTATTCGCTGTGGCTGCCAATCGGCGTGCTGAGCGGCCTGCTGGTCGCCATCCCCTACCTGGGCTTCGCGCTCGGTCTTGTCTTCGCGCTGGTCACCGGCATGCTCGAGCTCGGCCCCCTGCACGGGCTGGTGGCCACCGCGGTCATCTACGGCACAGGCCAGGTCCTGGAGAGCGTGGTGCTCACCCCGCGCCTGGTGGGCGAGCGCATCGGCCTGCATCCGCTGGCAGTGATCTTCGCGCTGATGGCCTTCGGCACGCTGCTCGGCTTCGCCGGCGTGCTGCTCGCGCTGCCGCTGGCGGCGATGGCCTCGGTGGGCGCGCGTCGCCTGCACGCGGCCTATCTCGACAGCGAGTTCTTCCGGCGCGAGTCATGAGCCAGCTTGCCCTCGACCTGCTCACCCGGGTCGCGCCCAGCCTGGACAACTTCGTGGCCGGCAGCAACCGCGAGTGCCTCCAGCGCCTGCGCGCCCTGGCCGACGGCGACCGACGCCACCGCCTGATCTACCTCTGGGGCCTGCCCGGTTGCGGGCGCAGCCATCTCGCCGGCGCGCTCGCGCGGGCGCTGCCGCAGGCCTGCGTGGTCGATGATGTGCAGCGTCTGGACGCCGGGGGCCAGACCGCGCTGTTCGGGCGTTTCCTCGCGGCGGCCGCCGACCCCGGCGAGGTCGTGATCACCACCGGCGACCGGCCGCCGCTGGCCCTCGACCTGCGCGAAGACCTGCGCAGCCGCCTGGGCGCCGGTCTGGTCTTCGAACTGCGCGCCCCCGATGACACCGGCCGCGCCCAGGCGCTGGCGCAGGCTGCCCGCGAGCGCGGTCTGCGCCTGCCCGAGGGCGTGATCAGCTGGCTGCTCACCCACCATGCCCGCGACCTGCGGGTGCTGATGGCCACGCTCGAGGCGCTCGATCGCCATGCCCTGGCGCGCCAGCGCGCGCCGAGCCTGCCGCTGCTGCGCGAATGGCTGGCCGGCGCCAGCGGCGGGCGCGACACCCCGACGGCTGATAAAATCCTTTAGGAATCATGGATCTGGCCCTGTTCGACCTCGATCACACCCTGTTGCCGCTCGACAGCGACTATGAATGGGGCCGCTTTCTCGCGCGCATCGGTGCGGTCGATGCCGAGCATCAGCAGCGCGAGAACGACCGCTTCTACCGCGATTACCAGGCCGGCCGGCTCGACATCCAGGCATTCCTCGCCTTCCAGCTTGCGCCGCTGGCAGCCCACCCGCCGGCCCAGCTGCGGCGCTGGCACGACCAGTACATGACCGAGGTCATCGAGCCGGCGCTGCGGCCCGCCGCGCTCGCCCTGGTCGAGCGGCATCGCGGCCAGGGTGATCTGTGCGTGATCATCACCAGCACCAATGACTTCGTCACCGGGCCGATCGCGCCGCGCTTCGGCATCGAGCACCTGATCGCCACCCGGGTCGGGCGCAACGGCGAGGGCTACACCGGCCGCGCCGAGGGCACGCCCAGCTTCCGCGAGGGCAAGATCACCCGCCTCGACCAGTGGCTGGCCGATCGCGGCACCGCGCTGGCGGCCTTCCCGCGCTCGACCTTCTACAGCGACTCGGCCAACGACCTCCCCCTGCTCGAACGGGTCACCGACCCGGTCGCCACCAATCCCGACGACCGGCTCGCCAGCGTGGCACGCGAGCGTGGCTGGCCCGTCCTGTCCCTGTTCGCATGATCACCCGATTCCTCAGCAAGCTCTTCAGCCGCGGCGCTTCGGCCCGGCCCGCACCCGCCGCATCGAGCCCGGCGTCCGCCCCCGCGGCAGCCAGCCCCGGCGCCGGCGGCAGCCGCGGCAGCCGCGGC
>CAIZPE010000017.1 GCA_903934795.1 uncultured bacterium
ATCGTGCCCTGCGCGGCGTGGAGCGCGGCTTCTACATCGATGTCGGCGCCAATGACCCGATCAACGATTCGGTCACCTGCGCCTTCTACCAGCGCGGCTGGCGCGGCATCAACCTCGAACCCTCCGCGCAGTGGCATGCCCGCCTGCAGGCCGAGCGGCCCGAGGACATCAACCTGCAGGTCGCGGTGAGCGATGCCGAGGGCAGCGCGGTGCTGCATGACATCCCGGGCACGGGCATGGGCACGCTGGTGGCCGAGGTGGCTCACGGCCATCAGGCGCGCGGCCTGCCGGTGGCCAGCGCGTCGGTGCCCACCCGCACCCTGAGCGCGGTGTGCGAAGCCCATGGGGTCACCGAGATCCACTTCCTGAAGATCGATGTGGAAGGCGCCGAGGCCGCCGTGCTGCGCGGCTTCGACCTTCGCCTCTGGCGCCCCTGGGTGGTGGTGGTGGAGGCCACCGCGCCCAATTCCACCGAACAGACCCATGCCGCGTGGGAAGGCCTGCTCACCGGGCAGGACTACCGCTTCGTGTACTTCGACGGCCTGAACCGTTTCTATGTGGCCACCGAGCATCATGCGGCGCTCGCGCCGGCGCTGTCCCTGCCGCCCAACCTGTTCGACGGGATCGTGCGCCACGCCGATGCCCAGATCCATCAGCGCGCCGATGCCCTCGCCCTCGCGCAAGCCGCGTCGCAACGCGCGCAGGCCCAGACCGACCACGAGCTCACGCAAACCCGCCACGCGCTGGCCGCCGAGCGCGCCCGCGCGGAGCAGGCCCATGCCGAGGTGGCGGCCGCCCGGGCTCAGCTCGAGGCCCTGCAGCAGAGCCAGCAGGAAGTGGCCCGGCTGCACGAGGCCCTCGCCCAGGAACGCGCCAGCACCCACCGTCTGCACAACCGCGTGGCGGTGCTCGAGCATGAGCTGCACCGCACCCTGCAGAGCCTGTCATGGCGCCTGACCGAGCCGCTTCGCCAGGGCAAGCTGCAGGTGAGCCGCCTGGCGGGCAGCGCCCTGCGCGCCCCGCGAGATTCCGTCGTGCGGCGCGGCGGGCGGGCGCTGCTCTCCAGCGGCCTGGCCGTGGCGCGCGCCGTTCCGGCGGTCAAGCCGCTGATCGCCCGCGCGGCATCGGTGCATCCGGCCCTCGACGCCCACCTGCGCGGCTTCGCGCGGGCCCGTCGTCCGGGCCTGCCGCCCCCCGGCAACGCGGTGGTTCACGCCCCGGCCCCGGCCGCCGCCCCCAGCGCCCTGCCCTGGCAGGCCCCGGTGGTGGGCGCGGCGCCCGATCAGGTCGAGCGCGCCCTGCCCGCGGGCGAGCGCATCGTCTACTGCTTCGTCGATCACACCCATCGCTGCGAGGTGAACACCGGCGTGCAGCGGGTCACCCGCGGCCTGGGTCGCGAACTGCTCGCGCGCGGCGAGCGGGTGGTGTTCGTGAAGTGGGATCCGGCCTCGCGCCAGCTGCTGCTCCTCGACCAGGCCGAACTCGCGGCGCTGGCCCGCTGGAGCGGCCCGGTGCTGCCGCCTGCCGACCTGGCCCGGCATCCGCGCCCGGGCGAGCCGGCGCTGTGCGTGCCGGCGCATCGGCCCCAGGATGCGCACTGGCTGGTGGTGCCCGAGGTCACCTACCTGAATTTCCACGGCGCGCCCACCACGCTCGATGTGCTGATGGCGGCCCGCACGCTGGGGCTGCGCAGCGCCTTCGTGTTCTACGACGCGATCCCGCTGCGGCGCGACGAACTCCGTGATGTCGCGCCGGTGCACGAGACCTACATGCAGCAGCTGCTGCTGGCCGATCTGCTGCTGCCGATCTCGCACTTCGTGGGCGATGATCTGCGGGCGTTCTTCCAGCTGCACGAGGCGGCAGGCCCGGGCTCGCTGCCCCTGATCCAGCCGCTGAACCTGCCCGGCGAATCGATGACCGGGCCGCGCGTGACCACGCCTGCGCAGGGCGGCAAGCTCATCCTGTCGCTGGGCACGATCGATCCGCGCAAGAACCAGCTGGCGCTGGCCGAGGCCTTCGAGCAGCTGCTGCAGCGGCATCCCGGGTGCGGCTGGCAGCTCGCGCTGGTGGGCAACCTGCATCCCGCGGTGGCGCCGCGGCTCACCGAGATCACGCGGCGCTGCCCGGCCGTCCGCCTGCTGGCGCATCTGCCCGATGCCGAGGTGGCCGCGCTCTTCAGCGACTGCGCGTTCACGGTGTTTCCGTCGGTGGAAGAGGGCTTCGGCCTGCCCATCCTCGAGAGCCTCTGGAACGGCAAGCCCTGCGTGTGCGCGAACTTCGGCGCCATGGCCGAGGTGGCCGCGGGTGGCGGCTGCCTGAGCACCGACACCCGCGATGTCGCGGCGCTCAGCGCCGCGATCGAGCAGCTGGTGACCGACCCGGCCCTGCTCGCCCGACTGAGCGCCGAGGCGCTGACCCGGCCGATCGACACCTGGGCCGACTATGGCCGCAAGGTCTCGCGGGCGCTCGATGAAGCCACCGATCCGCGCCGCTCGCTGGGCACGGTCTACTACAGCATCGAGCACACCTGCACACATCCCGGCAACACCGGCATCCAGCGGGTGGTGCGCGGCCTGGCCCGCGGCCTCATCG
>CAIZPE010000018.1 GCA_903934795.1 uncultured bacterium
CAATCAACAGAAGCAATCACTCTTACTCACGGACTGTTAATCCGTAGGTCCCTGGTTCGAGCCCAGGTCGGGGAGCCAAAAAATCAGTTGTGAATCAAGCGCTTGGAGCTTCTGGCCCCAGGCGCTTTTTTCTTGGCGGGGTCACTGTTGGGCTCCGATTAGCCACCATGAAGCGGCCGGTACCGCGAAACCGCGCTCCGTCAGCGATGAACCGCGCGCAGGGGTTCGCAGCTCCCGCGGAACCCGCAGCCATACGTTGAAGACCAACTGGCGCGGCGGCGCGCTCTTGAATCTCCTCGAGCACCACGCCGCGAGATAATGCTCTTCGATGTCGCCCCCACCGCCACCGCCCGCCCAGCCACGCAACCCGCTGCATGGCAAGACGCTCGAGCTTATTCTGACCGAGCTGGTGGCGCACTACGGCTGGAACGGCCTCGCGCAACGCATCGCCTTGCGTTGCTTCAGCATCGAACCGAGCATCGGATCCAGCCTCAAGGTTCTGCGCAAGACACCCTGGGCCCGCGAGAAGGTGGAGAGCCTGTATCTGTTCATGCTCCGTGACCTGCGGCGCGCCGGCCCGCCCCGCACAGCGGGATGAACGCCGATCCCACCGAGAAGTATCTGTCGGCCTACCCGGCCGAACTGCGGGCGCAGGTGCGGGTGCTGATCGCCGAAGGACGTTTGGCCAAGAGCCTCGAGCGGCGCTATCCCGAGCGCCACGACATCGCAAGCGATCACGCGTTGTACGACTACGTGACGGCTCTGAAGACCCGCCACATGCGCGGCGCCGGGCCGCTGGCCAAGGTGCGCTATGACAGCCGTCTGCACCTGACCCACCAGGCCCTGGGCACCCACACGGCGGTGTCGCGCCTGCAGGGAGGTAATCTCAAGGCGAAGCGCGAGATCCGCATCGCCAGTCTCTTTCGCGAGGCACCCGCCGCGTTCCTGCGGATGATCGTCGTGCATGAAGTGGCGCACCTGAAGGAGCGCGAGCATGACAAGGCGTTCTACGCCCTGTGCACGCATATGGAGCCGGACTACCACCAGCTCGAGTTCGATGTCCGCCTGTGGCTCACCGGGGTGGAGACCGGGGTTCTGCATGCGGAAGCACCGCGTGCGCGGTGATCCTGGTGGTTGGGGCTGCAAGGTCAGACCGGGTGCGGCTACTCGGGCTCGGCGTGGGGCTACACCTGCTGAAAAGCCGAGTGCCCGCGGTGCCAACGCTTGAGCCCGCTGGCATGACCTCAAGGGCGCGGGCTGCGGTGCTCAGCCCGCTCAGCACCTTGACCGCCACTTCGTGGCGGCAGCGCCCGCTGCACGTCGTCGATGACGGCCGGCGTGCGTTCAATGAGCTGCTGAATCAGCGGCTCGGCCGTCTCGCCATAGCCGAAGCGCTTGGCGGTGCTGTTGAAGTGACGCCGATGGATGCGTTCCACCTCGTGGTGGCGGTTCTTCCTCATCAGGGCCATCGCCAGCTTGAGCTCGCGCGGCGACCGCCTGCTGCAGAAGGTTGAACAGCACGCCCAGCCCTGGGCCACCTTCGGCCTCGTACTTCACCAAGAACGATGTGCCCGTTGCCTGGCAGAAATCCTCCTGCACCAGGTCAGCAGTTGCTTGACGCTGAGTTCGTCTGCGTGCCCCTACAGGCGCGAGACCCGGTTCTGACTCAAGCCCAGCCGCGCGCCCACTTCGGCCTGCGTCAGGCTCCGCTGCTTGCGCGCGGCGCGCAGCAGCTGGCCGAGCTGGGCGGCGGTCAGCCGGGGCTGGGCAGCAGAAGTCGGGAAGGAGCTTGAGGCGGTCATGGCGCATCTGTCTTTCAGATAAAGGCAAAGTATTCGCGAAACAGATATATCGCAAGTAGCTGTATTTCAGATGTCATTTGCTGCCCGTGACAACGTCCTCCGACGCCCCCTCGAGCCAGGTCAGACGGATCATCGCCACGCTCCTTGAAGAACCCGTGCCTCGATTCCGCACCGGGCAGCAAGCGCAGAAACCCGAGACAGCGACGATCACGCAGGCTCATCCCGTGAGCCCACCACACCCTAATCTCCACCCGTTTCACACAGCACCCGGGGCGAGTTCATCCGAATTGCAGGCCCCTGCCAACCGGCGCAACCACTGCTAAAGAGGAGTTCAGCATGAACCTCGCGCCCTACGCGCTCTACCCGCACCAGGTCACCGGTGTGGCGTTCCTGGCCAGTCGCGGCCGTGCCATCCTCGGCGACGACATGGGCCTGGGCAAGACCCGCCAGGCCATCATCGCCATGAAGGAATCCGCCCCGGGCGGCGTCTTCCTGGTCATCTGCCCCGCCTCGCTCAAGCTCAACTGGGCGCGCGAGATCCGCCTCGTTGACCCCGCCGCCCGCATCGAGGTGCTCGGCGTGGCGGGTCACCAGCACCCGCAGCCGCAGTGGGTGATCGTCAACTACGACCTGCTCACCCGCCACGGCGAACGCCTGCGCGCCGTGCCCTGGACCGGCGTGGCCCTGGACGAAGCCCACTTCATCAAGAACGCCAGCCAGCGCTCCTCGCAGGCGCTCAGGCTCCTGGGCGTGTCGGACGACAAGCGCGCGGGCGTGTCCGGCCCGCGTCTGGTGTTCCTGCTCACCGGCACGCCCATGCCCAACCGGCCGCGCGATCTCTTCAACCTGCTGCGCGCGGTGGGTCATCCAGCGGCGCGCAGCTTCATCGCCTTCGCGCGCCAGTACTGCGGCGCCTATCGCAACAACTACGGCTGGGTGACCGATGGCGCCTCGAACCTCGCCGAGCTCAACCTGCTGCTCAAGGAGGTGATGCTTCGGCGCCGGAAGGACGATGTGCTGGAGTTGCCGCCCAAGATCCGTTCCTGGGTGCCGGTTCAGATCAGCATCGAGTCGGCGTGGAACGCCAACCAGGACTTTCTCGAGTGGTTCCTGCGCGCCGACGCCAGCCGCCCCAATGACACCCAGTTCCTGGCCCGCATCACCCGGCTGCGCCTGGCCCTGCACAAGGCCAAGCACGCGGCCTGCGCCGAACGGATCCGGGATGTGGTGGCCACCGGCCAGAAGCTCATCGTCTTCACCTGCTACACCGAGGGCATCACCCGCCACAGGAAGGCGTTGGGCGCGCAGGCGGTCAGCATCACCGGCGCCGACACCGCCAAGCAGCGCATGGCCGCCATGGACGCCTTCCAGAACGACCCCGGCGTGACGGTGATGCTGTGCAACCTGATCGCCGGCGGCGTGGGACTGAACCTCACCGCGGCCACCCATGTGATCTTCCAGGATCTCGACTGGGTGCCCGCCAACCACCTGCAGGCCGAAGACCGCTGCTACCGCATCGGCCAGAAGCGGCAGGTCACGGTGGAATACCTTCTGGCCGAAGGCACGCTCGATGGCTACATCGCCCGCCTCCTGGAAGCGAAGCTGCGACTGGTCCAGGCCGTGGAGGCTGATGAGCTGCCGGATGCATCGCTCCTGAACGAACTCCAGAATGAGCTCGCCCGACTGGGCCCGGCGCTGCTTCAGGAGGCCAAGGCCGCCCGCGCCAGCGGCCAGGAGGGCACGCGCCTGGACATCATCGGCGAGATGGTGGCCGCCCTGCCCGCCGACGCCCCGCTGCTGGAGACCGGCGCCTGGGAGTTCCCGAGCTCGAAGGATCCGAAAAAGTCATACCGAGTGAGCTTCGGCCGCGGCGGTCATCTGCAGTGCACCTGCCCAGGCTTCGAGTACCGCGGCGAGTGCAGGCATGTGCGCGAGGTGCGCAAGACGGCGCTGGCGATCTGAACCGGGCGGGCAGTGATGCGCGCGAACTTGATCTGGGTATCTCGCCCGCCTCAGCGCGGCAGACAGGCGCACACCCGCCGCGCCACGGCATCCCAGCGGAACGCCATCGCCCGGATCGGGCCGGCGCTGCGCAGGCGCGCGCGCAGCGCATCGTCCTGCGCCACCTGCGCCATGGCCGCGGCCAGCGCGTCGGTGTCGGCCGGATCGATGAGAAGCCCGTTGCCGGGGCCGACCACCTCGGGCAGCGAGCTGGTGTTGGCGGTGATCACCGCCGCGCCGCAGGCCATGGCCTCGAGCACCGGCAGGCCGAAGCCCTCCCGCCACGACGGGAAGACCAGCGCCGTGCAGCCGCGGTACCAGGTGGCCAGGGTCTGGTCATCCACCGGCCCGATGAAGCGCAGCCGGGCCTCGATGCCGAGCTGCCGGGCGACGGCCAGCGTGGGCGCATCGGGCTGGCCGGTCATCACCAGCAGCCAGTCCCCATGCAACGGGCTGCGCGCGAAGGCCCGCAGCAGCCCGTCGACATTCTTGTGGCTGGCCCGGCTGCCCACATGCAGGAAATAGCCGGCAGCATCCACCGTGGCCGCCTCGCCAGCGGGCGAGAACCCATCGGCCACGCCATGGCCCACCACCACGATCTTCTCGGGCGACGCGCCCGACCACTCGAGAATGTCCTGCCGCGCATGCTCCGAACCGGTCAGCACTCGCCAGGCCCTGGCGATGCCGGGACGCACGACGCTCGCGTAATAGGCGCGGCGTACCGCCGTGGACTCGGAGGCCACGCGAAGATGGGTGAGGTCGTGAATGCAGAACACGAAGGGCAGCCGCGACCACAGCGGCGGGTTGAAGCCCGGGCTGAAGTAGCAGCCTTCGCGCTGGCGCGCGAGCGCAAGGCTGATGGCCAGAGGATCGACCGGCGAGAGCTTGGGGCCCCAGATCGGCAGCGCGCGCGCACCCGGTATGCGCGGAAAGAGCTCGGTGGCGAAACGGCCGATGCCGTGCAGCCCCGCCCAGCGCATGTCGACATGCACCGGAGAGCGATGCAACACTTCAACCCCTGCCGGCGCACTCATGCGCGGATTCTCCCTGCATCAAGGTTCGCGTGATCCTGGTCGTCGTCGTCAATTGGAATGGAGCCCGGCACACCGCCACCTGCCTGGACAGCCTTGCGCGGCAGCAGGGCGCGCGCTTCGATCTGGTGGTGTGCGACAACGCCTCCCATGATGACTCGCCGCAGGCCATCCTCGCCCATCTGCAGGCGCAATGGGGCTGGCGCGTCACCGCGCACGCTGAAACTGCGAGCCCCGCTGCGGGTGATGCCACCTCGGTGCAGGCACTGGCCCCGCCGCCGTCGGGCACCGCCGCGCCGCAGTCCGCCTGGGGCCGCCTCTGGCTGTGGACGCTCGCGCGCAACCGCGGGTACGCCGGCGGGGCCAATGCGGTGCTGCGATGGGGCATGCAGGCCGGCTATGACGCCTTCTGGGTCCTCAACAACGACCTCAGCCTTGCGCCCGACGCGCTGGCGCAGGTCTGCGCGGTGGCCGCGCAGGATGAACGCTTCGGCCCGATCGGCTCGGTGCTGATGCACTGGAATGACCCCGACCGGCTGCAGGCGCTGGCCGGCCGGTATCACCGACTGATCGCCACCGGCTCGCACCTCACCGCCTGGCCCGCCACCAGCAGCGCGGTGCTCACCCCGGTGGACTACCCGGTGGGCGCCTGCCTCTACGCCAGTCGGCATCTGCTCGAACGGGTGGGCCCCATGGACGAGCGCTACTTCCTCTACTACGAGGAGATCGACTGGGCCGAGCGCGCCCGTCGCGCGGGCTTTCGGCCCGCCGTGGCCCTGCGCTCACGGGCCCGGCACCGCGAGGGCGCAAGCACCGGCTCGCCGCAGGGCGTGCGCAACAAGTCGCTGCTCTCGGAACACTTCGGCGCGGTCAATCGGCTGCGGGTCACGCGGCGTTTCTGGCCCTGGCTGTGGCCGCTGGTCTGGGCGAGCCTGGGTCTGGTGGTCGCGGATCGGCTGCTGCATGCGGAATGGGCGCGGGCCGGCGTGGTGCTGCGGGTGATGGCCGGGCGGCGTGCGCCGCCACCGGCGATGGCGCGGCAGATCGGCTGGTGAGGTCGACTGGAAGCGGCCCCTGGACGAGGACCGTCACCGGCCCCCGGGTGGGCGCCTGCAAGCCATGGCCGATGCGAGCCCGACGATCAGACCAGGATGACGATGTCGCTGTACCGCGCCAGCACGGGATCGGCGGTGAGCAGACGCAGCGGCTCTGCCAGCGCCTGGGCGAGCAGGAGGCGGTCGAAGGGATCTTTGTGGTGGGCGTCGAGCGCCGCCACACCGGCGGCGTGCGAGGCTCGAACCGGCAGTTCGATGAAGCCGCTGGGCTCGATGGCTGCAGCAAGCTGATGAGGATCTGCCTTGAGCCGCCCCAGGCGCACCTTGATGGCGATTTCCCAGAGGGACGCTGCCGAGACATGGACCTCACTGGCGTCCTGAATAAGGCGCCGGGCTGCGGGTTTCAGCCGGGATGAACCAGTCAGCGCCCACAGGAAGATGTGGGTATCCAGCAGCAGCCGCATCAGCGCCCCTCGAAGCCCGCCAGCAGTTCGTCGGGCAGCGGTGCATCGAAGTCGTCGGCAATCTTCAGCTTGCCCCTGAGCAGCCCGAAAATCACCGGGCGTCGTGCGGACGCGAGGGCTGTGATCCGGACAAGCGGCTTGCCATGCCGGCTGACGATGACATCCTCCCCCGAGGCGGCCTTGTCCACCAGCTGGGACAGCTGGGTCTTTGCGGCATAGATGTTCACGCTTTCCATTGCCGTTCTCATTCCAGAATCAAACAGACTAAGTCTAATCTGATTCTTGGCGAACAGCCAACGGCAGGCCCAGGATGAGGCTGCCGGCGGACGACGACGCCTCAGCGCCGCGCGCCAGCCTCGTACCAGCCGCGGCTGCGGTTGACGATGCGCACCACCAGCAGCATCACCGGCACCTCGATCAGCACACCCACCACCGTGGCCAGCGCGGCCCCTGATTCGAAGCCGAACAGGCTGATGGCGGCGGCCACCGCCAGCTCGAAGAAGTTGCTCGCGCCGATCAGCGCCGAGGGGCAGGCCACGCTGTGCGACTCGCCCAGCCGGCGATTGAGCCAGTAGGCCAGCGCGGCATTGCCGAAGACCTGGATCAGGATGGGCACCGCCAGCATGGCGATGACCAGGGGTTGCCGCAGGATGGCCTCGCCCTGGAAAGCGAAGAGCAGCACCAGCGTGGCCAGCAGAGCCCCGATGGACCAGGGGCCGATGCGGGCGAGCGCCGACTCGAGGGCAGCCTGCCCGCGCGCCAGCAGCGCCCTTCGCCAGACCTGGGCGATGAGCACCGGGATGACGATGTACAGCACCACCGAGGCCAGCAGCGTGTCCCAGGGCACGGTGATGGCCGACAGGCCCAGCAGCAGCGCCACGATGGGCGCAAAGGCAAACACCATGATGGCGTCGTTGAGCGCCACCTGACTGAGCGTGAACAGCGGATGGCCGCCGGTGAGCCGGCTCCACACGAAGACCATGGCCGTGCAGGGCGCCGCCGCCAGCAGGATGAGGCCCGCGACATAGCTGTCGAGCTGATCGGCGGGCAGCCAGGGCGCGAACACCTGGCGGATGAAAAGCCAGCCGAGCAGTGCCATCGAGAAGGGCTTGACCGCCCAGTTGACGAACAGCGTGACCCCGATGCCGCGCCAGTGCTGACGGACCTGATGCAGGGCACCGAAGTCGACCTTCAGCAGCATGGGGATGATCATCACCCAGATGAGCAAGCCCACGGGCAGGTTGACCTGCGCCACTTCCATGGCGCCGATGGCCTGGAACGGCCCGGGCAGCCACCGGCCGAGCGCGATGCCGGCCACGATGCACAGCGCCACCCAGACGCTGAGGTAGCGCTCGAAGCGGCTCATGGGCGCGGGCACCGGGTCGGGCCGCCGGCCCGGGAGGTCGGCCATCGGGCTATCGCCGACCGATCTCGCGCACCTCGCGCTGGATGGCCATGCGATCGAGCGAGGCCAGCGGCAGCGCCAGCATCAGCTCGATGCGGCGCTTGAGCACCATGGCGGTGTCGCGGAACACCTTGTCCTTCTCCTCATCGGTGCCCTCGAAGAGCGCCGGATCGGCTACCCCCCAGTGCGCGGTCATCGGTTGACCGGGCCAGACCGGACACACCTCCCCCGCGGCCTTGTCGCAGACCGTGAACACGAAGTCGAGTTCGGGCGCACCCGCACCCGCGAACTCGCTCCAGTCCTTGCTGCGATAGCCATCGGCAGGCATGCGCAGGGCCGCCAGGGCGTTCAGGGCGAAGGGGTGCACCGACGCACCGGGATGACTGCCGGCAGAGAACCCGCGGAAGCGCCCTTGGCCGAGGCTGTTCAGGATGCCTTCGGCCATGATCGAGCGCGCCGAGTTGTGGGTGCACACGAAGAGAACATGGTAGGTCTTGTCGCTCATGGGGACTCCGATGCTGGGCGGGCGCGGGTCAGCGGGCGGCGCCGGTGACGCCGCGAGCTTCTTGCGGGGTACCGCCCATGGGCTGCGCATCGCGTTCGTGCCTGACAGGCAGCCCCAGGGTGATCAGCCAGCAGATCAGCAGCGTGGCTGCCGAGCCGATCAGCGTCAGCAGCAGGCCGCCCCACTGGTAGAGCAGACCCGAAAGCAGGGTGCCGAAAAACCGTCCCAGCGCGTTGGCGGCGTAATAGAAGCCGACATCCTCGGCCGCCTTCTCGGAGCCGGCGTAGGCAAGCACCAGGTAGGAATGAACCGAGGAATTGACTGCGAAAGCAAAGCCGAACAGGGCCAGCCCGCTCACGACCACCCACTGAAGATCGGGCACCTGAAGAGCAACCAGGCCCGCCAGCCCGATCGGTACCAGCGCAAGCAGCGCAGACCACAGCCGGGCAGCAGGAACCTCGGCCGACAGGCCGTCATCGCTGCGTCGGACGAGCGCCGGCGCGGCGGCCTGGACCATGCCATAGCCGATGGTCCACAGCGCGACGAAGCCGCTGACCATCGTGAAGCTCCAGCCCGAGGCGTACAGGAAGACCGGGACGCCGACCACGAACCAGACATCGCGCGCCCCGAAGAGGGCCACCCGCGCGGCGGCGAGCAGATTGATGCCGCGGTTCTTGGCAAACAGCTCGCGCGCCGACGCCGAAGCCTTGCTCCTGCCCATCATGGGCGGCACGAAACCGACAACCCCCAGGAGCACGATCGCCAGCAAGCCGGCCATGATCCAGAGCGCGTGCTGGAAGCCCGCGCCCTGCAGCAGCACCCCGCCCAGGAAGAAGCCCACGCCCTTCATCGCGTTCTTGCTGCCGGTGAAAAAGGCAACCCAGCGGAACAGCTGCCCGGAGGCTTCGCCCGCCGTGGCCTTGATCGCCGACTTGCTGGCGGTCTTGGTGAGGTCCTTGGCCACCCCGCAGACACCCTGCGCCGCCACCACCCAGGCCACCGACATGGCGACCGACCAGTCCGGCGACAGCGCCGACATCAGCAGGAACCCGCCAATCTCGGTGACCAGGCCGACGGTGAGCATGCGCTTGATGCCATAGCGTGTGGCGAGCCACCCGCCGATCAGGTTGGCCACCACCCCCATCGCCTCATAGAGCAGGAACAGGAAGGCCAGCGTGAACGGCGAGTAGCCCAGGCGATAGAAGTGCAGCAGCACCAGCATGCGCAGCGCGCCGTCGGTGAGGGTGAACCCCCAGTAGGCGGCGGTGACGATGGCGTAGTTGCGGGTGCCGGCGTGCATGAACGGCTCAGACCCCGTGACGCTGCAGCTGACAGGCGAGATCGACCATGCGGCAGGCGTAGCCCATCTCGTTGTCGTACCAGGCATAGACCTTCAGCAGGGTGCCGTCGGTGACCATCGTGGAGAGGGCATCGACGATCGCGCTGCGGGTGTCGCGCGCATAGTCGGCACTGACCAGCGGCCGCTCCTCGTAGCCGAGGATGCCGGCGAGCGGCCCGCGGGCCGCCGCGGCGAACAGCGCATTGACCTCGGCGGCACTGGCCTCCCGCCTGAGCTCGAAGACGCAGTCGGTGAGCGAGGCATTGAGCACCGGCGCGCGCACCGCGTGGCCGTTGAGCTTGCCCTTGAGTTCGGGATAGATCAGGGCAATTGCGGTGGCGCTGCCGGTGGTGGTGGGGGCCAGGCTGAGCATGGCGCTGCGCGCGCGACGCAGATCCTTGTGGGGCGCATCGACCACCACATTGGTGTTGGTCGGGTCATGGATGGTGGTGATCTGGCCGTGGCGGATGCCGATCGCCTCGTGAACCACCTTGACCACGGGCGCAAGGCAGTTGGTGGTGCACGAGGCCGCCGTCACGATCCGGTGCCTTGACGGCTCATAGAGGTGATCGTTGATACCCACCACGATGTTGAGCACATCGCCGACCTTGACCGGTGCGGCCACGATCACGCGCCGTGCGCCGCGATCGAGGTGGCCTTGCAGGGTCTCGGGGGTGAGGAACTTGCCGGTGCACTCAAGCACCAGGTCCACGCCGAGATCGCCCCAGGGGATGTCCGCCGGGCTGGCATGCTCGGAAAAGCCCAGGCGCCGGTCATCGATGCGGACGGCGTCATGGCCGTCGGCGCTGATGCGGCTTCGCCAGCGGCCCTGCACGCTGTCGAACTCGATCAGATGGGCGGTGGCTGCGGCCCCACCCTTCAGCTCGTTGAGATGCACCACCTCGAGCCGATTGCCGGCCCGGGGGTCATCAG
>CAIZPE010000019.1 GCA_903934795.1 uncultured bacterium
CCAGGCCGAGCCGACGCCGGCGCTTGCCGGCGGGTGGGGCTGGTTGTTCACGGGCCATGTCGGCATGGTGGTCAACGGCGGCCGCCAGGTGATCGACGCCACGCCCGCGCACGGGGTGGCCCTGGCCGAATCCGGGCAATGGCTGGGGGAGTACACCGGCTACCAGGTGATCCACCGCCGCCCCAGGGGCTGGGGCGCCGAGGCGGCCCGGCATGCGCAGCAGTGGATCAATCGGCCCTTCGACTGGACCAACCCCCTGGACACGACCGACGACTTCTACTGCACCAAGCTCTGCTTCGCGGCGCTGCAGGCGGTCAGCGGGGGCCAGGCGCTGACCCGTCCCGATCCCGCCCGCTGGGCGCTGGCGCCCTACTGGCTGACGCCCACCGAACTGCGCGCCTGCGCCGGCCTGGTCGCCGTACCCTGAGCCGGCGGGATCGTGCTTCAGGCGCTGCTCGGGCTGGTGTTCGGTTCACAGGCCGCCATCGGGCGGGTCCTGGGGATCCTGGCCCTCGTGGTGAACGCGGCGGTCACCCGGGCAGGCATCGGCGGGCTCGCGGCGCGGATCGCCGTCGGTGGGGGGCGGGCGCTGCAGTCGGCGCTGCCCGCCCTGTTCAAGCGTGGCTGGCGCCAGCCGCCGGAATGGACCCAGTTCAGCACCCATGCGCCCCGCGTCTACGGCGGCCGATCGATCACCGGGGGCCTGCTGCTGCTTGGCGATGACCAGCTCCAGCACGCCTTCGGCGACCCTGACTCCACCAGCAACCTGTTCGATCGCTGGTCCGAACCCTCCAGCCGCCCTGCCCTCACCAGCCTCTTCGGTGAACTCCTGCTCGAGGAATCACTGACGCATCGGGTGCCGCAGGGTGCCGCACCCGGTCGCGGCAACACGCTGCCGGTGGTGCACATGGGCGATGCCACCAACACCTCCTGTCTTGCGGAATGGCGCCGGTTCGAGCAGACCCTCCTTGCCGCCAAGGCGTCCGGCAGCATCGGACCGTGCAGGCCGTTCATCATGCTGCCCGGCAATCACGATGGCTTTCTGTACGGCAATTTCGCGGCGCGGCATCGGGCCTGGCTCGACGGCCCCGGTGCGCTGCGCAAGCTGCTGCGGGCCGCGACCTTCTCGCAATGGCAGGAGTGGGCCTGCCGCTGCGCCGAGCCGCTCGGGCCCGGGCTGCCCGCCGGTCCGATGCGGAAATCCGACTTCGTCGAGAAGTACCTCGACCTGCTGGCCTCGCTGTACGGGCCCTCGGTGGCCACGACGGACGATCTCCAGTCCGTGTTCGACGGGCCGCCAGACCCCTCGGCGGACTGGGTGCTGTATCGCCCCCCGAGCATCGGCAAACCCTTTCTGCTGGCAGCGCTGGCCCGCATCGACCGACAGCGGCCCAACGACTCGTTTCTGATCCAGGTCATCCGTTGGCCCGCGCCGCCCACCGCCACGCGCCGCCGATGGCAGGAGTCGGAGGCCGACCCGCAACGGCATGCCAGCCCACCGCCGGTGTTCGGTCTGGTTCTCGACACCTGCGACTATCCGGTCCGGTTCATGGCCGCCGGCACCAGCGGCGGCATCGGCGGGCAGCAGGCCCGGCTTGCGGGCCGCCTGTTGCGGCAGCAGATCGGGCCTGACCCCGCAAGCCCGGCCCTGGTCAGCTTCCTCGGCCACCACAATCTCGAGGCGGTCTTCTTCCTGGGCCGCTGGCGGTTCGCGCGGCTGCTCCGGCAACTGCAGACCGACGCGCGGATCCGGGTGCTGCCGCTCTTCGTCTCGGCGCACCGGCACCGTGGCGGCTGGCTGATGTCGCGGCTGAGTTCGCTGCCCTTGGGCCTGCGCGAGTTCCTGTGCCTCGACCTGAATGTCAGCTCGCTGGTCGACTGGCCGCTGGCCACCCGCGAGGTCAGCCTCGCGGCCAACCCGCGGCACTGGGCCCGACACCACATCGTGGTCAGCTCGCGTCAGCAGGCGCTGAACCCCGAAGACGGCATCGGGCCGGCGCAGGCGGAACTCTCGCGCCGGGTGGCGCTGCTTGATGTGCTCGGTCAGCGCCGCAACCGCGCGCGCCGGCCGGTGATCGAGCGCCTGTGCTCGGTGATCAAGGACCCGGATCGCGATGCCCGCGTGGCTGAATGCGCGCTCATGGAAGCCGCTGCGGCCACCCTGGAGCGCCTCATGAGGCAACCGCTCTTCTGGGCGTCCTTGCCCGACGGCGAGCAGGCGGCCGCGGGCTCCGCCCAGGCTGCGCTGGCCGCGGCGCGCCAGGCCAGCGCCTCGGCGGCCGGCGCGGTCACCCAGCCACAGTTCGAGACACTGCGGGCTGCGCTGCACGAGGCCACCAGGCTGGTGCGGGCCGCTGCCGGTGGGCCTCTCTCGCCCAACCCGTTTCGTGCGCTGCTGCGCGCGGCCATCGTCGAGGCGGCCCGCGAAGACCATGCCCGTCAGTGGATGGCCAACCCCTGGATCATCCCTGCCGTGGGCGACCGCTGGTACCGGCGCGCCGGCAATCTCGCCGAACGCTGGGCGCTGCTGCGAGTGCTGCGTTGAGGGTCCGGGTCCGGGCGCTTCTGGCCACCGCAGCAGGACTGCTGCTGGGCATGATGATCGGACGCGTCGCCTTCGGG
>CAIZPE010000020.1 GCA_903934795.1 uncultured bacterium
CTCCTCGACCGCCAGCGTGATGCCCACCCGGTTGCGCTCGAGCGGCGTGACCGTGCTGGTGACCTGGACCGCGTACTTGCCACGCGACAGGTACTGGCGCTTGAGCTCCTGCTCGCCACGCTCGAGCAGGCTGCGGTCGAACACACGGCTTTCGGCCAGGCCGATGTCACGAAGGGCGCGGCGAATGGTGTCCTTGTCGAACTCCTTGGTGCCGGTGATGTCGATGGTGGCCACGGCCGGGCGCTCCTCGAGCACCACCACCAGCACATCGCGGTCGACCTCCAGCCGGACATCCTTGAAGAAGCCGGTGGCGTAGAGCGCCCGGGTGGCCGAGATGGCCTTGTCGGGCGTGAGGGTGTCACCGACCTTGACCGGCAGGTACCCGAAGACGGTGCCGGCCTCGGTTCGCTGCGCCCCCTCGATGCGGATGTCGCGGACGACGAAGGGCTGGAATGCGAAGGCCGACTGGGCCAGAAGCCACACGGCGACCGCCGCGCACGCCTGGAAAAGGCGCCTCGCGGCAGCGCCGCGCCAGTAGCGCGGAAATCGCATCAGGATCCGATCAGGCGGCTGAGATCGTTGAACAGGGCCACCGCCATCATGAGCCCGATGACGGCCAGGCCTGCTTTCTGGGTGAGTTCAAGGGAGCGCTCGGACAGCGGGCGACCCCGGATGGCCTCGACGCCGTAATATACCAAATGCCCTCCGTCGAGCACCGGGACCGGCAGCAGGTTGAGCACCCCGAGGCTGATTGAGATGAGCGCCAGGAAACCGAGGTAGGCATACCAGCCCACGCGCGAGCTCTGCCCGGCATAGTCGGCAATGGCCACGGGGCCGCTGAGGTTGCGCCAGCTGAGCTCGCCCACGAGCATCTTGCCGAGCATGCGCAGCGAGAACACCGACATGTCCCAGGTGCGCACCACCGCGCGCTGCAGCGATTCCAGCGGGCCGTAACGGACATCGACCATCGCCACCCGCGCACCGATGCCCGCGCCGATCCGGCCGATGGTCTGACCCCGCTCGCCGGGCCGATCGGAGGTGGCCGCATCAGGCGTGACCTCGATGCGCAGCGTCAGGCCTTCGCGTTCGATGTCGAGGCCGACCGGGCGTCCGGGGTTGGCACGGATGAGATCGATGAGCTGTGAGGGCCGGGTGATGGGCACGCCGGCCGCGAGCGTGACCTCATCGCCCGCGCGCAAGCCGGCGCGCTCTGCCGCCGACCCGCCCGAGACGCTGGCGATCCGGACGCGGCCACCGCCGAGCTCCAGGCCCAGCGTGCGCAGGAAGTCGCGCTCGAGCTCACCCGGCGGCAGACCATCGGTGGCCAGGCTGAGGGTGACCTGCTCGGCGCCACGCGCCACCCCGATGGCCACCGGCCGACGCTCGATCAGGCCATCGATGAAGTGCAGGCGGACCTCGTTCCAGGAGCGCACATCGCGACCGTCGATGGAAACCAGCCGATCGCCGCCGGTGAAGCCGGCCTGCGCCGCCGCGGTGGCCGCCGGCGGCGAGGCCACCACGGCCGCCGGCTCGTCGACACCGATCAGGTTGATCACGCCATACAGGCCGATGGCGAGGATGAAATTCGCCAGCGGCCCGCTCACCACGATGAAGGCACGGCGCCCCAGCGACTGCCGGGTGAAGGCGCGCGGCAGATCGGCGGCGGGGATCGCGTCGCTGCCCTGCTCGCGCTCATCGAGCATCTTGACGTAGCCACCGAGCGGGATGGCCGAAAGGGTCCACTCGGTGCGGTCGGGCCCGACCCGCCAGGTGAAGAGCGAGGGGCCGAAGCCGACCGAGAAGCGCAGCACCTTGACGCCGCACCAGCGTGCCGCGAGGTAGTGACCGAGCTCATGGACGAACACCAGCAGGGTGAGCGCGACCAGAAAGGCCAACAGGGTCTGGAACATGATCAGTCCTGCAATGGGTAGGCGAAGGAAGCCGGCAAGCCAGTGCCTCAGGCCGCCCGGGCCAGCACGTCGGCCGCCGCATGACGCCGGGCCTGGGCGTCGATCTCGACCGCCGCCTCGATGGAGACCGGCGAGGCGGCACTGCCCAGGGATTGAAGGGTGGATTCGACCACATCGGCGATCCGAGTGAAACCGATGCGACGATCGAGGAAGGCGGCGACCGCGATCTCGTTGGCGGCATTGAGCACGCAGGAAGCACCGGAGCCGGCTTCGAGGGCCTCGCGGGCCAGCCGCAGGCAGGGAAACCGCACGGTGTCGGGAGCTTCGAAGTCGAGGCGGGCCAGCTGGGCGAGGTCGAGCGAGGCCACGCCGCTGTCCACGCGCTCGGGGTAGGCAAGCGCATGGGCGATCGGGGTGCGCATGTCGGGGTTGCCGAGCTGGGCGAGCATGGAGCCGTCGTGGTATTCGACCAGGGAGTGGATGACGCTCTGCGGGTGCACCACCACATCGAGACACGACGAGGGCAGCCCGAACAGGCAGTGCGCCTCGATGACCTCGAGGCCCTTGTTCATCATGGTCGCGGAGTCGACCGAGATCTTTCGGCCCATGCTCCAGTTGGGATGCGCCACGGCGTCTTCCGGCGTGACCGCATGCATCTCGGCCAGACTGCGCCGGCGGAACGGGCCACCCGAGGCGGTGAGCAGGATGCGCCGAACGCCGCTGCCCGCGGGTGCGGCATCGCCGGACTGCACGCCGGGCGGCATGCACTGGAAGACCGCGTTGTGCTCGCTGTCGATGGGCAGGACCCGGGCACCGCTGGCGCGGCACACGCCCATGAAAAGATCGCCTGCCATCACCAGCGATTCCTTGTTGGCGAGCAGGATGCGCTTGCCGGCGCGCGCGGCAGCCAGCGTGGGAGCGAGACCGGCGGCGCCCACGATGGCGGCCATCACCGCGTCGACGGCCGGCGCACTGGCCACGGCCGCCAGGGCCTCGGGCCCGTGGCCGATCTCGATGCCCTCACCGGCCAGGAGCAGGCTCAGCCGGCGGGCGTCGGCGGCACTGCCGACCACCGCCCAGGCGGGTCGATGCCGACGGCACAGCGCGGCGAGCTCCTCGACCCGGGTGTGGGCGGTGAGCGCGTGCGCCCGATAGCGATCGGGGTGCCGCGCGATGACATCGAGCGTGCTGGCGCCGATGGAGCCGGTGGCTCCGAGAATGGTGATCGCCTGGACGGGCATTGCGGCCTCTCTGGTGTCAGCGCAGCAGTTCGTAGATGAGCAGCACCACCGGCATGGTGGGGATCAGGGCATCGATGCGGTCGAGCACGCCGCCGTGGCCGGGCAACAGGCGGCTGCTGTCCTTGACCCCGGCCTGACGCTTGAGCAGTGACTCGTGAAGGTCGCCGACGATGGACAGGGCGACGATGCCCGCCAGCACCAGCGCCGCCCCCGGGATGCCGATGCCCCGCACCAGCACCGCCGGCAGCGGCTGCGACTCGCGCAGCCAGGCCGGATCGCCGAACAGGCCCAGCGCCAGGCCGATGACGATCACCGCGACCAGGGCGCCAGCGACCCCTTCCCAGGTCTTGCCCGGGCTGATCGCCGGCGCGAGCTTGCGCCGCCCGAAGGCACGACCGCTGAAGTAGGCGGCGATATCGGCGACCCAGACCACCGCCATGCCCGAGAGCAGCGCCACCGCGCCGATCTGGCGCAGCTCGAACAGCGCCAGCCAGCAGCCGAAAAGCAGCAGGCCGATCAGCACCTGACCGGCGCCCTGCGCGTCGTGGCGGCGCAGGTGCAGGGGCCCGGCCACCAGCCAGAACACGGTGAGCACCGCCATGAGCGCCACGAGCAGGCCTGAGGGCCAGGGATGATCCTGACGCCAGACCAGCGCCGACACGCCGGCCAGCGCGAGCAGCGCGGCCAGGGGCCAGCCGCGCGACGGCAGCCAGGCTGCGGCCTGGGCCCGGGGCGAGCCGCCCTGCCCGGCGGGCAGCAGACTCACCCATTCGGCCGCGGCCAGCGACAGGAAGGCGAGCGACACCGCTCCCCAGACCCAGACCGGGGCGAGAAAGATCGAGGGCAGGAGCACCGCCAGCAGCGCCACAGCCGTGATGACGCGCTGGCCGAGCATGGCGCTCAGCGTCCCCGCCGCAGGTTGAGGCGACGGCGCCCGCGACTCATCGACCGGCTCCGAGCTGGGCGCTGGTGCGGCCGAAGCGCCGCTCGCGCTGGCGATAGGAGGCGAAGGCCGCATCGATGGCGGCGCCATCGAAGTCCGGCCAGTAGGTCTCGGTGAAGTAGAGCTCGGTGTAGGCCAGTTGCCAGAGCAGGAAGTTGCTGATGCGCTGCTCGCCACCGGTGCGGATGAACAGGTCGGGCTCCGGCAGGCCGGCCATGGCCAGATAGGGCTCGAAGGCCGGCTCCGTGATGGCGGCAGGATCGGCGGCGAGCTCGGGGTGCGCAAGCAGCATGCGCCGCATGGCCTGCAGGATGTCCCAGCGCCCCCCGTAGTTGGCCGCCACCGTGAGCACCATGCGCTCGTTGGCCGGTGCCCGGGCGGTGGACTCGAGGATCAGGTCACGCAGCCGCGGCTCGAAGGCCTGGATGTCACCCACCACCCGAAGCCGGATGCCGCGCGCGGCCAGTTCGGTGATCTCGCGTTGCAGGGTGCGGATGAACAGCCGCATGAGCAGGGCCACCTCGTCGGGTGGCCGGCGCCAGTTCTCGGAGCTGAACGCGAACAGCGTCAGGTGCCCGACACCGCGCTGGTGACAGGCCTCGACCACCCGCCGTACCGCCTCCACGCCCCGCACATGACCGGCGAAGCGCGGCAGCATGCGCGACGTGGCCCAGCGGCCGTTGCCGTCCATGATGATGGCCACATGCCGGGGCACCGCGCCGACCTCGGGGACGGCAGTGGTGGAGCTGGTGAAGTCGGCCATGATGGATGCGGCTTGCCGGGATGGCGGACGATCAGATCGTCATGATCTCCTGTTCCTTGGTCGCGAGCAGCTTGTCGACCTCGGCCACGAACCGGTCGGTGAGCTTCTGCACATCGTCCTGCGCGCGCCGCTCCTCATCCTCGGAGGTGGTCTTGTCCTTGAGCAGCTTTTTCAGCTGCTCGTTGGCCTCACGGCGCAGGTTGCGCACCGCCACACGGGCATGCTCGCCCTCGCCCTTGACCACCTTGGTGAGCTCGCGCCGGCGCTCCTCGGACAGCGGCGGCATCGGGATGCGGATGAGCTCACCCATGGACACGGGATTGAGCCCGAGGCCGGCATCGCGAATGGCCTTCTCGATCGGGCCGGCCATCTTCTTTTCCCAGGGGGAGACCCCGATGGTCCGGGCGTCGACCAGGGTGACATTGGCCACCTGGTTGATGGGCACCGGGCTGCCGTAGTAGTCGACCTGGACATGATCGAGGATGCCGGCATGGGCGCGCCCGGTGCGGATGCGCGCGAGGCTGGTCTTCAGCGACTCGATCGACTTCTGCATCTTCTGATCGGCGGACTTGCGGACTTCGGCAATGCTCATGTTGGCTCCGGAGAAACAGAGGAAGGGCTCAGACGTGCACCAGCGTGCCCTCGTCCTCGCCGCGCAAGACACGGGCGAGCGCACCCTCCTTCAGGATGGAGAAGACCTTGATCGGCAGGCGCTGATCCCGGCAAAGCGCAAAGGCGGTGGCGTCCATCACCTTGAGGTTGCGGCCGATGGCGTCGTCGAAGCTGATGCGGTGGTAGCGCACTGCGGCGGGGTCACGGGCCGGATCGGCGGTGTACACACCGTCGACCTTGGTGGCCTTGAGCACGATCTCGGCGCCCATCTCGGCACCGCGCAGCGCCGCAGCCGTGTCGGTGGTGAAGAAGGGATTGCCGGTGCCCGCCGCGAAGATGACCACCTTGCCCTCCTCGAGATAGCGCAGCGCCTTGGGCCGGATGTAGGGCTCGACCACCTGCTCGATCTTCAGTGCCGACTGCACGCGAGCCACCACGCCAACCTGCCGCAGGGCATCCTGCAGCGCCAGCGAATTCATGACCGTGGCCAGCATGCCCATGTAGTCGGCCGTGGCGCGATCCATGCCGGAGGCGCCCGGCGCCACGCCGCGGAAGATGTTCCCGCCGCCGATGACCACCGCGAGTTCGATGCCGAGGGCAACCACACCGGCGATCTCGGCGACCATGCGGTCGATGGTCTGGCGGTTGATCCCGTAGGCGTCATCGCCCATCAGGGCCTCGCCCGAGAGCTTGAGCAGCACCCGGCGGTAGGCCGGGCTGCCGGCGACGCCCGGGTGTTCAGGGCTGCGGTTGATCGGCACGGTGTTCACCCATCGTCCTCCGGTGAGATGGCCACCCGCCGGGCAGGCGGCGGATGGCGCTGTTGGACTCCGGACCGATTATCGCGGAAATCAGCGACCCGCCGCAGCCGCTGCGGCCGCCTGGGCGGCCACTTCCGCGGCAAAGTCGTTCGATTTCTTCTCGATGCCCTCACCGACGATGAACAGGGCGAAGTCACGCACCTGGGCACCGCGCTGCTTGAGCAGCTGCTCGACGGTCAGCTTGTCGTCCTTGACGAAGGGCTGGCCCAGCAGGGTGTTCTCCTTGAGGAACTTCTGCACCGAGCCTTCGATCATCTTGGCAATGATCTCGGGCGGCTTGCCCGGGCGGCCCTCGGCGGCGGCCTTCTGCTGCTCCTCGGCCGCCTTGAGCTCGGCGATCGATCGCTCGCGGGCGATGTCAGCCTCGGCCACGCCGTCGCGGGACACTGCCTTGGGCTTGCTGGCGGCGATGTGCATGGACAGATCGCGGGCCAGGGTCTCGTCGCCACCGGCGAGCTCGAGCAGCACGCCGATCTTGGCGCCGCCGTGGACATAGCTGGCCAGGCGGGCATCGGTGGCAAAGCGGCGGAAGCGCCGGATGCTCAGGTTCTCGCCGATCTTGCCCACCAGCGCGGTACGCACCGCCTCGACGGTCTGGCCGTTGCAGGGCAGCGCCGAGAGCGCCGCCACGTCGGCCGGGTTGTGTTCGGCCACCAGTTGCGACAGGGTGGCGGCAAGCGCGAGAAAGTCGTCGTTCTTGGCGACGAAGTCGGTCTCGCAGTTGAGTTCGACGATCGCGCCGCTGCGGCCATCGGCCGACAGGTGCACGCCGACCACGCCTTCCGCGGTCACGCGGGTGGCCGCCTTGGATGCCTTGTTGCCGAGTTTGACCCGCAGGATCTCCTCGGCCCGGGCCATGTCGCCACCGGCCTCGGTGAGCGCCTTCTTGCACTCCATCATGGGCGCGTCGGTCTTCTCGCGCAGTTCCTTGACCATGCTCGCGGTGATTTCCGCCATTTCAGATCTCCGGTTTGAAAGGTGACGGGACGCCGCGCAGGCGCCCCCGACACTGACTGAGGCCCCCTGGCGGGGCGGTGTCATGGCGCCGGCCGAAAGCCGCGCGCCGCCCTGCGGGCGGCCGGTGCGTGCCGTGCGGCACACCCCGGCCCGCGGGCTTACTCGCTGGCGGCCACCTCGACGAACTCCTCAGTGCTCTCGCCCTGCACGATCTCCTGGATCGCGGCATTGCGGCCCTCGAGCACGGCATCAGCCGCGCCACGGGCGTAGAGGCGAATGGCCTTGCCGGAGTCGTCATTGCCGGGGATGACGTAGTCGATGCCCTCGGGGGTGTGGTTGGTGTCGACCACCGCGATCACCGGGATGCCGAGCTTGTTGGCCTCGGTGATGGCGATCTTGTGGTAACCGACGTCGATCACGAAGAGCGCATCGGGCAGGCTCACCATGTCCTTGATGCCGCCCAGGCTCTGGTTGAGCTTGGTGAGTTCGCGCTGGAAGGTCAGGCCTTCCTTCTTGGACATGCGCTCGAGACCGCCCTCGGCCATGATCGCTTCCATGTCCTTGAGACGCTTGATCGAGCCCTTGACCGTCTTGAAATTGGTGAGCATGCCGCCGAGCCAGCGCTGGTCGACATAAGGCATGCCGGCACGGGCGGCTTCCTCGGCCATGATCTCGCGCGCCTGGCGCTTGGTGCCCACGAAGAGGATGCTGCCGCGATTGGCCGACAGCTTGCGCAGGTACTTCATGGCGTCCTGGTACATGACCAGGGTCTTTTCCAGATTGACGATGTGGATCTTGTTGCGATGACCGAAAATGAACGGGGCCATCTTGGGATTCCAGAACCGCGTCTGGTGGCCGAAATGAACGCCGGCCTCGAGCATTTCCCGCATGGTGACGGACATGGTTTGACTCCTGTCAGGGTTTTGACTGACGCGGTGCCCTGGCCGTCCGGCCGTGCCCCCACCACCCGAAGGCAGTGCAAGGACCCTGGAGAGCGCCGCGCGCGATTGATGCCACCCGAACCGGCCACACCATGAGCGCATGGCGGCGCGAGCTAACCTATAATCATAGCATGGCAATCACCCTGAAGACACCCGACGACATCGCCGCGATGCGGATCGCCGGCCGCCTGGCGGCCGAGGTTCTCGACTACATCGCCCCGTTCGTCAAGCCCGGCATCACCACCGGCGACATCGACGCCCTGTGCCACCGCTACATGGTGGAGGTGCAGAACACCATCCCGGCGCCGCTCAACTACGCACCACCGGGCTACTCGCCTTACCCCAAGTCGATCTGCACCTCGGTGAACCACCAGGTGTGCCACGGCATTCCGGGCGAGAAGGTGCTGCGCAACGGCGACATCGTGAACATCGACATCACGGTGATCAAGGACGGCTTCCACGGCGACACCAGCCGGATGTTCGTGGTGGGTGAGCCCTCCATCGCGGCGCGCCGCCTGTGCGACATCACCCATGAATGCCTGTGGATCGGCATCGGCCAGGTCCGCCCCGGCGCCACGCTCGGTGACATCGGCCACGCCATCCAGCGCCATGCCGAGGCTGCCGGCTACTCCATCGTGCGCGAGTTCTGCGGCCACGGCATCGGCCGGCGCTTCCACGAGGAGCCGCAGATCCTGCACTACGGCCGCCCGGGCACCGGCGAGCGGCTGCAGGCCGGCATGATCTTCACCATCGAGCCCATGGTCAACGCCGGCCGGCGCGAGATCCGCGAGATGGCCGATGGCTGGACCATCGTCACCAAGGACCACAGCCTCTCGGCCCAGTGGGAGCACACCGTGCTGGTCACCGAGACCGGGTAC
>CAIZPE010000021.1 GCA_903934795.1 uncultured bacterium
GCGGGTTCGGCGATGACCAGACCGTGGCTGACGGCCAGCGCGCAACGCGCGGAATCGGGGTCGTGCGCAACCACGTCGAGCCCGGCGCGGGCGACGGCCGCGGCCACCGGCAGACCGAGTTCGCCCAGACCGAACACCGCCACGCGCAGCGCGGCGGTGTTCGCAGGCGGATCGATGCGCGGCGCAACGCCGGGCGACGCTGCTCCAGCAGGATGGGGCATGGCTGAAGCGCGGTCAGGCCGCGGTGGTGCTGACCGGGCGGCCGGCGCCGTCCTGCGGCGACTCCGTCGGCGGCGGCACCGGCCGCAGCTCCACCTCGTCGTAGGCCTCGAGCGCAGGCAGCAGCGCATCGGCCTGCTCGGCCATGAGGGCCGCGGTGATGCCGCCCACCAGGCGCGGAATCGCGTACTTGTGGCCGCTCGCCGACGTGGTGTGCGGCCCCATGCTCACCACCGACGAGAAGTTGAAGGCGCGCACGCGCCGCACCCAGTCGTTGCCGTCGTGCAGCGGCAGGTATTCGAAGCCGGCGCCCAGATACGGGTACTCGGCCAGCGTGTCGCTGGTCTCGCCCGCGGGCGGCGTGAACGCGTGCCGCCAGCGCCTGACCACCGGGCCCAGCCTGCGCAGCTCGGGGCGGGCGTCGTAGTCGACCACCGAGCCGGTGGCGCAGATCACGTGGTCGAAGGTCAGCAGCGCATGCGGCGTGCGCACCCATACCTGCGCGCCGTCGTCGTTCACCTCGAGCCAGGGTGAGCCGGCGTGCACCCGGAAGCCGGGATGCCGGTGAGCGCGATCCCAGCCGTTCTGCGTGGGCGGCTGGTCGTGCACCTCGAAGAAGCGGTTGGTGCGCCAGCGGGTGAGGTCGGGCAGCTCGTGGAAGTGCTTCAGGAAGCCGGCGAACTCCAGCCGCCGGTGCGGATTGATGGTGGGAATGTGCTCGCGACGAAAACACAGGTCGACCGAGGCCGCGCCGTGATCGAGCGCCACGCAGGCGTTGTCGAAGGCCGATGCGCCGTGACCCAGGATGCCCACCCGCTTGCCGGCCAGCTTCGCGAAGTCGATGGCTTCGTTGGAGTGGTTCAGGCGCTGCGGGGCCACCGCCGCCGCGATCGCCGGGGGCACCTGCCAGCAGCCCGCGCCATCGTAGCCGCTGGCCAGCACCACCTGGCGGGCGAGCACCTTGCGGGTCCGGTCGCCGGCGCCAACGCGCAGCGTGAGCGCCACCAGGTCTTCCTCGGGCGCGAGATCGGTGCAGGCGGTGTCGTTGCAGACCTCGATGCCGGCGGCATCGCGGAACCAGCGCAGGAACGCCATCCAGCGCGGCCGCTCGATGCGCTCGATGGCCGCCCAGTCGGCCTCGCCGAAGGCGGCGCGATAGAACGAGGGTGCAGCCAGCGCCGGAACGCCGCCTTCGATGCCCACCGTGGCCTTGGGCGTGCGCAGGTGGGTCATGCGGGCGAAGGTTTCCCACACGCCCTCGCGCCCCGGCGGCTGAGCATCGATGACCAGCACGTTGGCCACGCCGTCGCGGCGCAGCGCGAGCGCCGTCCCGAGGCCGGCCTGGCCGGCGCCGATGATCACCACGTCATGCACCGGCAGGCCGCTGGCGTGCACGATCGGGCGGACCCAGTCGCGGCCGGGATAGGAGAGCAGCGCGAGCTGCTCGCGCAC
>CAIZPE010000022.1 GCA_903934795.1 uncultured bacterium
AGGCCTCACGGTAGTAGCCGCGCGCCCGCTCGGCCTGAAAACGCATCAGCGCGACGAAGCCGTCGCTGTGCTCGCCACGCAGGATCTGGTGGGCGGGCACACCGAAGCGTTGCAGGTCCTCGATCGGCAGGTACACCCGGCCGCGGCGCGCGTCTTCACCGACATCGCGGATGATGTTGGTCAACTGCAGCGCGAGTCCGAGGGACTCGGCGTACACGCCGAGATCGGCGCGGCCGGGCGAGAAGATGCCGGCCGACAGCGTGCCCACCACGCCCGCCACCCGGTGGCAGTAGAGCCGCAGCTGCGTGAAGTCCAGGTAGCGGGTCTGGTCCAGGTCCATCTGCATGCCGTCGACGATCTCGAGCAGGCGACCGCGGTCAACGCCATAGCCGGCGATCGCGGGCTGCAGCGCGCGGGTCACCGGATGCGTCGGGTCGCCGGCGAACAGGCGGCCGATCTCGTCGCGCCACCAGGCCAGGCGCGCGCGCGCCACCGCCTCATCGGTGATCTCGTCCACCGTGTCGTCAACCTCCCGGCACAGGGCATAGAGCGCGATGATCGCGCGCCGCTGCGGCGGTGGCAGGAAGAGAAAGCTGTAGTAGAAGCTCGAGCCGCTGCGTGCGGCCTTCTGCTGGCAGTACTGGTCGGGTGTCATGGCACGCGGCTCGGGGCGCTCGGGCGCACGGGTCAGAGGTGGGGCGGGCGCAGCGCGAGGCGCAGCAGGGCGCCGGCGTCGGCCGCTCCGAGGCGGGGGCGCTGCGCGACCGGATCGTAGCCGGTGCGCGCCAGGCGTTCGACGATGCGCCGGCCACCGGCCAGCACGCCGCGCAGTTCCAGCCCGAGCCGCCAGGGCACGGCCCTGACCAGCGGCGCGCCGGCCTCGAGCAGCCCGGCAGCCTCACGCGTGCGGCGCTCGAGCAGCGCGCGCAGCGCCGGCTCGCAGGCGCCTCGTGCAAGCGCCCGGTCGAGTGCGCGCTCATCGAGCCCTGCGGCGGCGAGCTCGTCCTGCGGCAGATAGAGCCTGCCCCGGGTCCAGTCGGTGGCCAGGTCCTGCAGGAAGTTGATCAGTTGCAACGCCACGCAGATCGAGTCCGAGAGCGCCACCAGCGCCTCGCGCCGGCAGCCGAACAGCCCGAGCATCAGCCTGCCGACCGGCGCAGCCGAGCGCGCGCAGTAGTCGGCAATCGAGGCCTGGTCGGCATGCCGGTGAACGCTGACATCCTGGCGAAAGGCCGAGAGCAGTGCACGGCACTCGAGCGCCGCCTGCGGGTCGGCGGCGAAGAAGGCGCGCAGCGGTTCGACTGCCGGATGGGGGCGGGCCGGGTCGATGAGCGCGGCTTCCAGGCGATCGAGCTCGGCCAGCCGCAGGTCGGCCGGCGCGTCGCCCTCGTCGGCGACATCGTCGGCATGCCGCGCGAAGCGATAGAGCGCCGCGACCGTGGGCCGCTGGCCGGCCGGCACGAGCCATGAGGCGACCGGAAAGTTCTCGTAGTGATCCACACCGTGCCAGGGGCGGGCGACGGCACCGGGGTCGGCAGACATGCCGGCATTGTAGGCACCTCGCCCGGCGGGCTCGCCGACCCCTGACGGCGACAGGCCCGGGCGCAGCGCTGCGGGTCGATCCGTTACACTCACGGGTTTTGCGGCCGTGGCGGAATTGGTAGACGCACCAGGTTTAGGTCCTGGCGCTCCTTGAGCGTGAAGGTTCGAGTCCTTTCGGCCGCACCAGCCGCCCGGCGGCAGCCCTCCCACTGATCTGGACGACAGCATGGCATCTCAACTCGAAACCGTCAGCACGCTCGGGCGCAAGCTCGCCCTTTCCGTGGCGCTCGCCGAAGTGGAGCGCGATGTGGCCCAGCGCCTGCGCAACATCGCCCGCACGGCCAAGATGCCCGGCTTTCGGCCCGGCAAGGTGCCAATGCGCATGATCGAGCAGTCGTATGGCGCCCAGGTCCAGTCCGAGGTCCTCGGCGACGCGGTGTCCAAGGCCTTCAGCGATGCGGTCTCCGAGCACTCGCTGCGCGTGGCCGGTCAGCCGAGCATCGAACGCCGCGAAGACACGCCCGAAGGCGAACTCGGCTTCAGCGCCAGCTTCGAGGTCTACCCCGAGATCGTGCTCGGCGACTTCGCCGCGCTCGCGGTCGAGCGCTACACCTGCGAGGTGGGCGAGGCCGAGGTCGACAAGACGATCGACATCCTGCGCAAGCAGCGTGCGCCCTGGGTGGCGGCGCAGCGCCCGGCCGCCGATGGCGACCGCATCACCGTCGACTTCAAGGGCACGCTCGATGGCACGCCCTTCGATGGCGGCACCGCCGAGGGTTTCCAGGTGGTGCTCGGCCAGGGTCGCATGCTGCCCGACTTCGAGGCCGGCCTGCGCGGCGCCAGCGCGGGCGACACCCCGGTCTTCCCGGTGGCCTTCCCGGCAGACTACGGTGCCGCCGAACTCGCCGGCAAGACTGCCCAGTTCGAGACCCGCGTTGCCCTGGTCGAGGAGCAGCAGCTGCCCGCGCTGGACGCCGCCTTCGCCACCAGCCTCGGGGTGCCTGATGGCTCGGTCGACAAGCTGCGCGCCGATGTCCGCGCCAACCTCGAGCGCGAGGTCGCCCAGCGGCTGCGTGCGCGCACCAAGGCCTCGGTGATGCAGGTCCTGCCCGAGGTGGCCAGCTTCGAGCTGCCGGCCGCGCTGGTCGACGCCGAGAGCGCCACCCTGGGCGAGCGGGCCCGCGCCGATCTCAAGCAGCGTGGCGTGGACATCGACCGCATGCCGCCGATCCCGCCCGATACCTTCAAGGAGCAGGCCACCGGCCGGGTGCGCCTGGGACTGCTGGTGGGCGAACTGGTCCGTGCCCGCTCCCTGCAGGCCAAGCCCGACCAGCTGCGCAAGCAGGTCGAGGAATTCGCCCAGTCCTATGAGAACCCCGGCGAGCTCATCCGCCACTACTTCAGCGACCGCAACCGGCTGGCCGAGGTCGAGGCGATCGTGGTCGAGCAGAATGTCGTCGACTGGGTGCTCGCCAATGCGAAGGTCAGCGACAAGGCCCTGCCTTTCGACGAGCTGATGGCCGGCTGACCGGCAGCCGGGAGCGGTTCCCGGCTGCGGTTAGAATGCCTTCAGGCCAGCCGCCCGTCCGGGTTGGCGCGCAACGGAGATCTGCCATGACTTTCAACAGCCTCGTCGAGGATCTGGTCAACCACCGCCTTGCCCAACACCAGGATCCTCAGGGCCTGGGCATGGTGCCCATGGTCATCGAGCAGAGCGGCCGCGGTGAGCGCGCCTACGACATCTACTCCCGCCTGCTCAAGGAGCGGGTGGTGTTCCTGGTGGGGCCGGTCATGGACCAGACCGCCAACCTGGTGGTCGCGCAGTTCCTGTTCCTCGAGTCCGAGAACCCCGACAAGGACATCTCGTTCTACATCAACTCGCCCGGCGGATCGGTGTCGGCGGGGCTGGCCATGTACGACACCATGCAGTTCATCAAGCCCGATGTCAGCACGCTGTGCATGGGCATCGCAGCCAGCATGGGCGCCTTCCTGCTGGCGGCCGGCGCCAGGGGCAAGCGCTTTGCGCTGCCCAACGCGCGCATCATGATCCACCAGCCTTCGGGCGGCGCGCAGGGCCAGGCGTCCGACATCGAGATCCAGGCCCGCGAGATCCTCTACCTGCGCGAGCGCCTGAACAGCATCCTCGCGGCCAACACCGGCCAGCCCCTCGAGCGCATCGCCCGTGACACCGACCGCGACAACTTCATGTCTCCGGAAGATGCGGTAAGCTACGGACTCATCGACAAGGTGATGTCCCGTCGCGGCGAGACGGCCTGAGCCGTCTGAACCGCCCAGTCTCCGTCGCCGAGCGAGGCCCGAAAGACCCATGATGTCAGACAAGAAGGGCTCCAGCGAGAAGCTGCTTTACTGCTCGTTCTGCGGCAAGAGTCAGCATGAAGTCCGCAAGCTCATCGCCGGCCCCTCGGTGTTCATCTGCGACGAGTGCATCGAGCTCTGCAACGACATCATCCGCGACGAAGCGCAGGGCGAGCAGCAGGCGCCGGGCGCCCGCGCCGGCCTGCCGTCACCGGCCGAGATCTGCGCCATCCTCGACCAGTACGTCATCGGTCAGAAGAAGGCCAAGAAGATTCTCTCGGTCGCGGTGTACAACCACTACAAGCGGCTGCGTCACAAGGGCAAGAAGGACGACATCGAGCTCTCCAAGAGCAACATCCTGCTGGTGGGCCCCACCGGCTCTGGCAAGACGCTGCTCGCCCAGACGCTGGCCCGCCTGCTCAATGTGCCCTTCGTGATCGCCGACGCCACCACCCTCACCGAGGCGGGCTATGTCGGCGAGGATGTCGAGAACATCATCCAGAAGCTGCTGCAGAACTGCAGCTACGAGGTCGAGAAGGCGCAGAGCGGCATCGTCTACATCGACGAGATCGACAAGATCTCGCGCAAGTCCGATAACCCTTCCATCACCCGAGATGTCTCGGGCGAGGGTGTCCAGCAGGCGCTGCTCAAGCTCATCGAGGGCACGGTCGCCTCGGTGCCGCCGCAGGGCGGGCGCAAGCATCCCAACCAGGACTTCGTGCAGATCGACACCACCAACATCCTGTTCATCTGCGGTGGCGCGTTCGATGGTCTCGAGAAGGTCATCCGCAATCGCTCCGAGCGCTCGGGCATCGGTTTCGGTGCCGAGGTCCGCTCCGCCGCCGAGCGGCCGGTGGGCGAGGTGCTGCGCGAGGTCGAGCCCGAGGATCTGATCAAGTTCGGCCTCATTCCCGAGCTGGTCGGCCGTCTGCCGGTGGTGGCCACGCTCGACGAACTCGATGACGCCGCGCTGGTCGAGATCCTCATCGAGCCCAAGAACGCCCTGGTCAAGCAGTACCAGAAGCTCTTCTCCATGGAAGGCGTCGAGCTCGAGGTGCGGCCCGCTGCCCTGCAGGCCATTGCCCGCAAGGCGCTCAAGCGCAAGACCGGCGCGCGCGGGTTGCGCTCCATCCTCGAGCAGGTGCTGCTCGACCTCATGTACGACCTGCCCAGCCACCAGAATGTCCAGAAGGTGGTGGTCGACGAGAACGCGGTCACCGGCGACGGCCAGCCCTTGCTCATCTACGCCGAGTCGCCCAAGGTGGCGGGCGGTCACTGACCGCTTCCTGGCAGGGCTGGCCGTGACCTGTACCGCGCCCAGCCTTCCGCAAAGACCTGATTCCCTCCGCTTGTTCCGGCGCTTGTCAGCGCCGGCACGGCGTATGCTCCTTGAAAAGCGCGGTGCCTGCCCCAAGCTGCCCCGTGTGGATCCAACCCGGAGAACCTGATGCCCGAAACCCTGAGCGCCGCCACCCAGCTGCCTCTGCTGCCCTTGCGCGATGTGGTGGTGTTTCCCCACATGGTCATTCCGCTGTTCGTGGGGCGTCCCAAGTCGATCAAGGCGCTCGAGGCGGCCATGGAGGTGGGCAAGAGCATCATGCTCGTCGCCCAGAAGAACGCCTCCAAGGATGAGCCCTCGCCCGAGGACATCTACGAGATCGGCTGCGTCTCGAACATCCTGCAGATGCTCAAGCTGCCCGACGGCACCGTGAAGGTGCTGGTCGAAGGCGCCACCCGCGCCCGCATCACCGCCATCACCGATGGCGAGTCGCACTTCAGCTGCGAGCTCGCGCCGGTCGATGTGGTGGGCGAGGGCTCGCCCGAGAACGAAGCGCTGCGCCGCGCGATCCTGGCGCAGTTCGATCAGTACGTGAAGCTCAACAAGAAGATCCCGCCCGAGATCCTGGCCTCGCTCAGCGGCATCGACGATGCCGGCCGGCTCGCCGATACCGTGGCCGCGCACCTGCCGATCAAGATCGAGCAGAAGCAGGGCATCCTCGAGACCATCTCGGTCTCGGAGCGGCTCGAGAAGCTGCTCACCCAGATCGAGACCGAGCTCGACATCCTGCAGGTCGAGAAGCGCATCCGCGGCCGCGTCAAGCGCCAGATGGAGAAGAGCCAGCGCGAGTACTACCTGAACGAGCAGGTCAAGGCCATCCAGAAAGAGCTCGGCGAGGGCGAGGAGGGCGCAGACCTCGAGGAGCTCGAGAAGCGCATCAAGGCGTCGCATCTGCCCAAGGAGGCGCGCAAGAAGGCCGATGCCGAGCTCAAGAAGCTCAAGCTGATGTCGCCGATGTCGGCCGAGGCCACGGTGGTGCGCAACTACATCGACACCCTGGTCAACCTGCCCTGGCGCAAGAAGAGCAAGATCAACAATGATCTCGGCAACGCCGAGACCGTGCTCGACCAGGATCACTTCGGCCTCGAGAAGGTCAAGGAACGTATCCTCGAGTACCTCGCGGTCCAGCAACGCGTCGACAAGCTCAAGGCGCCCATCCTGTGTCTGGTCGGGCCTCCGGGCGTGGGCAAGACCTCGCTGGGTCAGTCGATCGCCCGGGCCACCAACCGCAAGTTCGTGCGCATGGCGCTCGGCGGCGTGCGCGACGAGGCCGAGATTCGCGGCCACCGTCGCACCTACATCGGTTCCATGCCCGGCAAGATTCTCCAGAATCTGGCCAAGGTGGGCGTGCGCAATCCGCTGTTCCTGCTCGATGAGGTCGACAAGCTCGGCATGGACTTCCGCGGCGATCCCTCCAGCGCGCTGCTCGAGGTGCTCGACCCCGAGCAGAACAGCTCGTTCACCGATCACTATGTCGAGGTGGAGTACGACCTGTCCGACGTGATGTTCGTGGCCACGGCCAACACCCTGAACATCCCGCCGGCGCTGCTCGACCGCATGGAGGTCATCCGGCTGTCGGGCTACACCGAGGACGAGAAGGTCAGCATCGCCCAGCGCTACCTGTTGCCCAAGCAGATCAAGAACAACGGCCTGAAGCCCGATGAGATCAGCGTGGCCGAAGGCGCGCTGCGCGACATCATTCGCTATTACACCCGCGAGGCCGGCGTGCGCTCGCTCGAACGCGAGGTGAGCAAGATTTGCCGCAAGGTCGTCAAGACCCTGCTGCTGAAGAAGTCCGAGAAGAAGATCGCGGTCACCGCCCGCAACCTCGACAAGTTCCTGGGCGTGCGCCGCTATACCTTCGGGGTTGCCGAGAAGGAGAACCAGGTCGGGCAGGTGACCGGTCTGGCCTGGACCGAGGTGGGGGGCGAGCTGCTCACCATCGAGGCCGTGGCCGTGCCGGGCAAGGGCACCACCACCTGCACCGGCAAGCTCGGCGATGTCATGATGGAGTCGATCAAGGCGGCCATGACCGTGGTGCGCCGCCGCGCCCAGCGCCTGGGCATCAAGGCCGACTTCCACGAGAAGCGCGACATCCACATCCACGTGCCCGAGGGCGCCACGCCCAAGGACGGGCCCAGTGCCGGCATCGCCATGACCACCGCGCTGGTCTCGGTGCTCACCGGCATCCCGGTGCGCGCTGATGTGGCCATGACCGGCGAGATCACGCTGCGCGGCGAGGTGCTGCCCATCGGTGGTCTGAAGGAGAAGCTGCTGGCGGCCCACCGCGGGGCGATCAAGACCGTGATCATCCCCGAGGAGAACGTCAAGGACCTCACCGACATTCCCGACAACGTCAAGAACCGTCTGGAGATCGTCCCGGTGAAGTGGATCGACCGGGTGCTGGAGATTGCCCTCGAGCGCCTGCCCGAGCCGCTCCCAGATGAGGAAACCGCAGACGCCAAGCCGGCGGCTGCCGAGCCTGCGGCAGTGGCATCGGCCCCGGTGGCCGGAGCCTCTGGCGACATCGTGGCCCACTGAGGTTCCCGCGGCTGACGCTCGCGTGACCACCAGGTTGCGCGAGCGTCAGCGACGCACAATTCCGGGCGCGGCGTGTATTACCCGAGTGCATCCGGATGTCGGCTTGACACCGGCTTTTGCGGCCGATTACAGTCCCCCGACGGCGGCACTTCGCCCGCTTGTCTTCCCATCATTCCCAAACATCGGCTCGCCAGGCGGCGACTCGCGCTTCCGCTCGCACTGGCGCCATAAGAACACCCAGGGGGTAGCAGTGAACAAGACCGATCTGATCGATCACATCGCCAGGCAGGCAGACATCTCCAAGGCCGCGGCCGGGCGTGCGCTCGACTCCATGGTCGGTGCCATCAAGACCACCCTCAAGAAGGGCGGCTCGGTCACGCTGGTGGGTTTCGGCACTTTCGTGGTCAGCAAGCGCGCAGCCCGCACTGGCCGTAATCCGCGCACCGGCGCCGCGATCAAGATCAAGTCGGCCAAGATCCCCAAGTTCCGTCCGGGCAAGGGCCTGAAGGACGCCATCAACTGAGCCATTGCCGTCCACTTGGACAGCGGCGCATGAATGTTGTATAGTCATGGTCTTGCCAGTGACGAGCCTGTCATTCGGAACCGGGGTGCTTAGCTCAGTTGGTAGAGCGGCGCCCTTACAAGGCGTAGGTCGGGAGTTCGAACCTCTCAGCACCCACCAGCGTCCGGTACAGGCAGTGGCAATGCAGCACCGAATCAGGAGTGGTAGTTCAGTCGGTTAGAATACCGGCCTGTCACGCCGGGGGTCGCGGGTTCGAGTCCCGTCCACTCCGCCAGCAATCAGCCCGTCAGGGCACTCAAAGGGCGCCGTGCCAACGCACCGCGCCCTTTGTTTTTCCTGTCTTTTTCTTCAGCGGGCGGTGTAGCCGCCATCGACCACCAGCTCGGCGCCGGTGGTGAATGACGCGTCATCGCTTGCCAGAAACAGCACGGTGCGGGCGATCTCCTCGGCCTGCCCGAGCCTGCCGATCGGATGCTGGCTGATGAGGGCCTGCTCCACCTCGCGCAGGCTGCTCGAGGTGCTGCCGGCGCGTCGCCCGATCGTGCCTCGGACCATCGGCGTGTCGATGTAGCCGGGATGCACCGAGTTCACCCGGATGCGATAGCCGGCGGCGGCGCACTCGAGTGCCACCGACTTGGTGAGCAGCCTCACGCCCGCCTTGGCGGCGCAGTAGTCGGCGGCGTTGGGCAGGCCGATCAGGCCAGCCACCGACGAGATGTTGATGATCGAGCCCTGCGAGGTCTCGGTGGCGCTCTGGCGGATGGCGCCGATCGCGTGCTTGCAGCCCAGAAAGACGCTGTCCAGGTCCACGGCCAGCGTGCGTCGCCACTGCGCGAGGCTGCGGCTTTCCACCGGACCGCCACCGCCGGCGGGCGCGATGCCGGCGTTGTTGACCAGCACATGCAGCGCGCCGAAGCGCGACAGCGCAAGGCTCATGACCTCCGCCCACTGCGCCTCCTCGACCACATCATGGCGGGCGAACGCCGCCCTGCCGCCGGCCTGCGTGATGGCCTCGACCAGTTTGGCGCCCGCGTCGGCGTCGAGATCGGTGCACAGCACGGCCGCACCTTCGGCCGCGAACAGGCGGGCACAGGCCGCGCCGATGCCACTGGCTGCACCGGTCACGATCGCCACCTTGCCGACGAGCCGGCCGTGCGGCGGGGGTTTGGAGGCACGGGCGGGACGGGAGGCGGGCGAGGGCATGAACAGGCTCCTGGAGGACGGTCGGCGTTCCCGGCCTTCGGGACCCGAACGCGGGCACTCTAGCCGAGGCCCTGCGCGCATGAGTCGCCGGCGCGGATTGCCTGAAACGCTGCGGTAAGATGCCGGCCTTGTCCTGGCGTTCGCCGCGGGTGCGCGGCGCATATCCAGCCAGCCCCCGCGGATGCGGCGCCTGCCCGGTTGCCTGCGCCGCCACGCCGCCATCCGGTCATCCCGCCATGTTCGAGTCGATCCGTAAACACCAGCGCATCCTGCAGTTCCTGCTGCTGCTGCTGATCTTCCCTGCGTTCGCCTTTTTCGGCGTGTCGGGCTACGACCAGTTCCTGTCGGACGACGACAATGTCGCCAAGGTCGATGGGGCGCGGATCACCCGTCAGGAGTTCGACCAGGCCATGCGCCGGCAACTCGACCAGATGCGCCAGGTGCTTGGCGACCAGATCGACGCCAAGCTGCTCGACACCCCGGCGGCCCGCCGCGAGGTGCTCGACGGTCTGGTGCTGGAGCGGGTGGTGCAGCGCGAGGCGGCCGATCGGCATCTTGCTGTGAGCGACGCCAAGCTGCGGGCGTCCATCCTCGAGATCCCGGGCCTGAAGAAGCCCGATGGCAGCTTCGACATGGAGCGCTACCAGAGCCTGCTGCGGGCGCAGGGCCTGAACGAGGCGGTCTTCGAGGCCCAGCTGCGCCGTGACCAGACCCTGCGCCTGCTGCCTGAGGCGGCGGCCCAGAGCGCCGTGCTCCCGGCGGCGGTGGCCACCCGGCTGCTGGCGCTGCAGGAGGAGGTTCGCGAGGTGCGCGAACTGCGGCTCAAGCCCGCCGAACAGCTTGCGGCGATCAAACCCACCGACGAGCAGCTGCGCAAGTTCCACGAGGAGAACGGGCGCGCCTTCGAGACCCGCGAGACCGCCAGGGTGGAGTACCTGGTGCTCAGCGCCGATGAACTCGCCCGCGGCATCGCGCTCGGCGAGGACGACCTGCGCGGCTACTACACCCAGAATGCCGCCCGGTTCACCACGCCGGAACAGCGGCGCGCGAGCCACATCCTGATCAAGCTCGACGCCGGCGCCAGCGCGGCCGACCGCGAGAAGGCCATGACGCGGGCCCGCACGCTGCTGGGCCAGGTGCGCGGCGGCGGTGACTTCGCGGCGCTGGCCAAGGCTCAGTCGCAGGATCCCGGTTCGGCGGCGCAGGGCGGAGACCTCGGCTTCTTCCCGCGCGAGGCCATGATCAAGCCCTTTGCCGATGCCGCGTTCGCGATGAAGATGGGCGAGATCAGCGATCCGATCGAGACCGAGTTCGGTCTGCACATCATCCGGCTGACCGGCATCCAGCCCGCTGCCGCGCAAAGCTTCGAGACGGCGCGCCCGGCCATCGAGGCCGAGGTGCGGCGCCAGCAGGCGGGCAAGCGTTACGCCGAGGCAGCCGAGGCCTTCACCAACCTGGTCTACGAGCAGTCCGATTCCCTCAAGCCGGCCGCGGATCGCTTCAAGCTCGAGATCCGAACCGCCGATGCGGTGGAGCGCAACCCCGCGCCCGGCGCACCGAAGTCGCCGCTGAACAACCCCAAGCTGCTGGCGGCCCTCTTCAGCGAAGACTCGCTGGCCAAGAAGCGCAACACCGAGGCGGTCGAGACCGGCGGCAACACCCTGGTGTCGGCGCGCATCGTCGAGCACCGGCCGGCGCAGCGCAAGCCCTTCGAGGCGGTGCGTGCCGAGGTGCTCGCCCGATTCACCGAACAGGAGGCTCGTCGCCTCACCCGCGAGGCCGGCGAGGCACGCCTGAAGGCCCTGCAGGCCGATCCGGCCGCCGCGCAGGCGGGGCTGTCAGCCGCCCGCCAGGTGTCCCGCCAGGGCGGTGCCGATACGCCGTCGGAGGCGCTCGAGGCGCTGTTTCGCGCGCCCTCGGGCAAGCTGCCTGCCTGGGTGGGTCTGCCCCTGGCCGATGGCTCCTACGGCCTGTTCCAGATCACCCGGGTGATTCCGCCGAGTGCCGAGCAGATCGCGGCCCGCCGCGCCGATTTCCAGGCGCAGCTCAGCCAGCTCTTCGGCCAGCAGGACACCACCAGCTATCTCGAGGCGCTCAAGGCGCGGGCCAAGGTGGTCCGCCACGAGAACCGGCTGATCGACAAGGCCGACGCCGCGCGCTGAGCGATAACGCGGCTGCGGCACCCTGCGCGAGCGCCCGGGCGGCGGCTGCGGCACCCTGCACGAGCACCCGGACGGCGGCTGCGGCACCCTGCACCAGCACCCGGACGGCGGCAGCGCCGATCCAGTGCACCGACGCCGGCAGCACCGAACCAGCGCACCGGCGCCGGCCCCCCACGGGCCGGGCCGACCACGCCGCCGCAGCTCAGTCGAGCGCCAGGATGGCCTCGGCCGCTGCGCTCAGGCCGGCGGCATCGGCGCTGGGCAGGCGCACCTTCCGGAAGCTGTCCAGGCGCTCGAAATTGCGTCTGAGCGAGGCCTGATAGGCCGGGTCGTAGTGATCGTGCAGGAGCGCGCCGACCAGCTCGGACCAGGCGCCCTGCATGGCCATTGCCGACCAGGCCGCGATGCGTTCATGGCCGTGGTGCGCGATCAGCGCCTGGAGCCGCGCCACCAGCAGCCCGGGCTCGGCGAGGAAGTGCCGGTACTCGCCCATGAGCAGTTCGCAACGGACCGCATCCGAGGCCTCGATCAGCACGCCGCTGGCGGCACGGATCGCCTCGATCAGCGCCGGTGGCACCTGGCACTGACCGATCTTTCGGCTTTCCGATTCCACGAACAGCGGCTGCGCCGGATCGGCCCGTCGCAGCGCGTCCCAGATCAGGGTTTCGAAGCGCTTCTGCGACGGCTGCGGGGTGTCGGGCAGGTGACCCAGCACCGAGCCGCGATGCCGGGCCAGGGCCTCCAGATCAAGCACGGGCGCGCCGCGGCCGGCGAGCTCGCCCAGCAGCAGGCTCTTGCCACTGCCGGTGGGGCCGCCGACCACGCGGAAGCGGCGCTGCGCGGGCCAGTCGGCCAGATCGCGGATGACCTGCCGCCGGAACTCGCGATAGCCACCGGTGAGCACCGCCACCGGCCAGCCCACCCGCGCCATGACCGTGGCCAGCGAGCCCGAGCGGTTGCCGCCCCGCCAGCAGTACACCAGGCAGCGCGACTGCCGCGGCAGGGCGGCCAACGGGCCTTCGAGCAGGGCCGCGATGCGCCGCGAGACCAGGGCCGCGCCGACCCGCTTGGCCTCGAAGGCACCGACCTGCTTGTTCAGGGTACCGACCTGCGCCCGCTCGGCGTCGTCGAGCACCGGCATGCTGACCGCACCGGGCAGATGGTCCAGGGCATGCTCCGAGGGGCTGCGCGCATCGATGATCAGGTCGTAGTCATCGAGCCGCGCCAGGGCGATCTCGGCGGCAACGGGCTGGGGGTCTCGGGCAGGTGCGGTCAAGGTGGCGTTTCGGGCCGGTGAGTCGGCATGGCGCGCGGATTGTATTACGCCACTCCGGGGCAAGGCGGCCGGGCGTGCCCGGGCGGACGCGTCGTACAATCGGGCCATGAAAGTGTTCGATCTGGTCTGTGACAAGGACCATGGCTTCGAAGGGTGGTTCGACTCCGCCGATGCCTTCGAGTCGCAGCTTGCCCGCGGGCTGGTGGAGTGCCCGCTGTGCGGCAGCGCCTCGGTGGTCCGGCGTCCGTCGGCGCCACGCCTGAACCTGTCGGCGTCATCCGCGCCCGCGGCGCCCGCGCCGGTGCCCGATGCCCGAGCCCTGCAGCAGGCCTGGCTGCGGCTGGCCCGGCATATCCGCGAGAACACCGAAGATGTCGGCGAGCGCTTTGCCGAAGAGGCGCGTCGCATCCACTACCAGGAGGCGCCGGCCCGCGGCATCCGCGGCGTGGCCACGCCCAGCGAGAGCGAGGCGCTGGCCGAGGAGGGCATCGAGGTCGTGAGCTTCCCCATGCCGGTTTCCGGCAAGGAGCCGCTGCAGTAGGCGGGGTTGCCCGGCGGCGCCGTTGCCGCTGCGCAGGCTCATCCGATAAGCTCGGGCTCCGCAACGACAACGAGGGCCGGCCGCCGAGCTGCATGCCCCACGGAGACACACCATGAATCGCAGAAACCTGCTGCGCGCCGGCGGCGCGCTGGCTGCTGGCGCTGCTGCGCCGCGCATCGTCTCGGCCCAGGCTGCCAAGTGGCCCAGCCGCGAGATCACCCTCATCAACCCCAACGCGCCCGGCGCGGCCACCGATCTCACCGCACGCATCATCGCGCAGGCGCTGGAGAAGCGGCTGCAGAACACCGTGATCGTCAAGAATGTGGTCGGCGGCGCCGGGGCGCTCGGCCCGTCCACCCTGGCCACCGCGGCGCCCGATGGCCACACCATGGGCCTCGTGGCGATCTCCAGCCACATCACCGTGCCGGCGATGATGGATGTGAAATACAACCCCTGGGAGGCCTTCTCGATCATCGGGCAGGTGGCCATGCTGCGCTACGGCGTGGGCGTGGGCATCAACTCCCCGATCAAGACCATCGAGGAACTGGTTGCGCTGAGCAAGCAGCGGCTGGTCACCTACGGGTCGAACAATGTCACCAATGTGGTGGCCATGTTCCAGCTGGCCAAGATCACCGGCGGCAAGTTCCGCTGGGTGGTGTTCAGCGGCGGGGTCGAATCGGTGGCCCAGGCGGTGGGGGGGCATGTCGACGCCGTGATCCAGACCGTCACCGAGATGAAGCCGCAGATCGAGGCCGGCAAGCTGCGCTTCCTCGCCTCGGCGGGCACCGAGCGCTGGCCCGACTACCCCAATGTCAAGACCCTGAAGGAGCATGGCTACGATGCGGTCACCAACGGGCCCTTCGGCTATGCCTTCCCCGCCGGCGTCGATGCGTCGATCCAGCAGCGCATGGATGCCGCGCTCGCCGATGTGATGGCCGACAAGGCCGTGCAGGCACAGATCGCGAACATCGGCGTGGTGCCCATCTACCGCAACGGCGCCGACTACAAGGCCCATCTCAAGAAGATCGAAGGTGATCTTCTGCCCATCCTGGCCGAGACCGGCATGGCCAAGAAGCGGGGATGAGCGCGGGCGACGCTTCCGGCCCGCTCGCAGGCCGCGGGCGATCGGGCGTGCGGCTGGCGGCGCTTGCGCTGCTGGCCTGCGCCCTGGTGGGTCTGTGGCAGGCCTGGCGCCTCGAGCGCTGGAGCTTCGAAGGGCCGGGACCCGGTCTTTTCCCCACGCTGGTGGCAGCCCTGTGCGTGTTCCTCGCTGCGGTGGTGCTCTGCTTTCCCGGGCGCGCCGGCGGTGAGGATCCCGACGAGTCCTCGGCCGCGAATGCTGGTGGCGCGGACGGTCAGGCTCGCCGGATGGTCATCTACGCGGCGAGCCTCGGGCTGCTCGCGCTGGGCGCGGCCTACGCGGGCATCGCGCTCACCGCGATGGCAGTGTCGGTGCTGATCATCCGTTTCGCCGAGGGCCGCTCCTGGCGTGCGGCCCTGGTCTACGGGCTGGTCTGCGCGCTGGTGGCGCTGGCCGGTTTCGGCTGGCTGTTGCGGGTCGACCTGCCGGCTGGCCCGGTCGAGCGGGCATTCTTCTCGCTGGTGCGCTGAGCGCCTTCGACGGCCGGGACCCGGATCATGGAGGCATTGCTCAACGGCTTCGCGGTGGTGCTCACGCCGGCCAACCTGCTCTACTGCTTCATCGGGGCTGTCCTGGGCACGGTGGTGGGCATCCTGCCCGGGCTGGGTCCGCTCACCACCATCGCGATCCTGCTGCCGATCACCTTCAAGATGGAGGTGACCTCGGCGATCATCATGCTCTCGGGCATCTACTACGGGGTGGCCTATGGCGGCACGGTCACCTCGGTGCTGATGCGCATCCCGGGCGAGGCATCCTCGGTGGTCACCTGTCTCGATGGCTACGAGATGGCCCGCAAGGGCCGCGCCGGCGCGGCGCTGTTCATTGCCGGCGTGGGCTCCTTCGTGGCCGGCACGCTCGGCGTGGTGGCCATCAGCTTCCTTTCGCCGCCGCTCGCCCGGCTGGTGCTGGCTTTCGGCCCGGCGGAGTACGCCATGCTGATGCTGGCCGGGCTGTCGATGGTCACCTACATGTCGGGCGGCTCGCTGCCTCGGGCGTTGCTGATGGCGGCCTTCGGTCTGCTGCTCGGCACGGTGGGCAGCGACCCCATGAACATGACGCCTCGCCTCACCTTCGACATCCTGGCGCTCGGCGATGGCGTGAACCTGGTGCCGCTGGCGATCGGCCTGTTCGGGCTCTCCGAGGTGCTTTTCATGGCCCGCGGCGCCGACGCCGCCAGCGCGGTGATCGCGCCGCCCCGCGGCCTGCTCGGCTTTCTGCCCACGCGCGACGAGGCGCGGCGCTCGGTGGGGCCGATCGGTCGCGGCACCGTGCTCGGCTTCCTGGTGGGCCTGCTGCCAGGGGGCGGCGCGGTGATCGCCTCCTTCCTGTCCTACGGCATCGAGCGGCGTCTCTCCAGGCGCCCCGAGGAGTTCGGCAAGGGGGCGGTGGAGGGGCTGGCCGGCCCCGAGGCCGCCAACAATGCCGGCACCACCGGCGCCTTCGTGCCGCTGCTGTGCATGGGCATTCCGGCCAATGCCATCACCGCGTTGCTGATCGGCGCGTTCATGATCCACGGTGTCACGCCGGGGCCCACCATCCTGGAGCGTCAGCCCGAGGTCTTCTGGGGCGTGGTGGCCAGCATGTATGTGGGCAATGTGATGCTGCTGGTGCTCAACCTGCCGCTGATCGGCCTGTTCGTGCGCATCCTCGACATCCCGCGGGTGTACCTCACCCCGATGATCCTGGTGGTCTGCCTGATCGGGGTCTACTCGAACAGCGGCAATCCCGCCGATGTGGTGGTGGCGGTGGTGTTCGGCTTCGTGGGCTACTTCCTGCGTCGCCAGGGTTTCGACCTGGGTATCGTGATCCTGGCCTATGTGCTTGGCCCGATCTTCGAGCGCTCGGTGCGCCAGGCGCTGGCCATCTCCGATGGCGACCCGGCGATCTTCCTGCGCAGTGGCCTGTCCACCGGCTTTGCCGTGGTGGCCGCACTGGTGCTGCTGGCCGGGCTGTGGCCTCGGCGGCGCGTGGCCGGCTGACCTCTGATCGACCGACCCGTGGCCGACCGACCCGTCGCCGGCTGACGGTCCAAGCGCTGCGCGTGGCCGCGGCGCACGGCCGCGGCGCACCGGCGTCGGCACGCCAGGGCCGCAACCTTGGCCGCGCGCGGCGGCCGCTTTCAGGAACCGCGGGTGATCGGCATCTCGACCGCGTCAGCGGCGCCCGGGATGGCCAGGTGCTTGGCGAGTTCGAGCTTGGCGATGGAGTTGCGGTGCACCTCGTCGGGCCCGTCGGCCAGGCGCAGGGTGCGCTGGTGGGCGTAGAAACTGGCCAGCGGGAAGTCCTGCGAGACCCCGCCGCCACCGTGCGCCTGGATCGCCCAGTCGACCACCTTGCAGGCCATGTTCGGCGCGATGACCTTGATCATGGCGATCTCGGCCTTGGCAATCTTGTTGCCCACGGTGTCCATCATGTGGGCGGCCTTCAGGGTCATCAGCCGGGCCTGGTCGATCATGCAGCGGGCCTCGGCGATGCGCTCCTGCCACACCGTCTGGGTGGAGATCGGCCTGCCGAAGGCCACGCGTGAGGAGAGGCGCTTGCACATGTACTCGAGCGCACGCTCGGCCACGCCGATGCTGCGCATGCAGTGATGGATGCGGCCCGGCCCGAGGCGGCCCTGGGCGATCTCGAAGCCGCGGCCTTCGCCGAGCAGGATGTTGTCGACCGGCACCCGGACATTCTGGAAGAGCACCTCCGAGTGGCCGTGCGGCGCGTCGTCGTAGCCGAAGACGCTGAGCTCGCGCTTGATGGTGATCCCCGGCGTGTCCGCGGGCACCACGATCATCGACTGCTGCTCGTGACGGCCGGCCTCGAGGTTGGTCTTGCCCATGAAGATGAAGACCTTGCAGCGCGGGTCGGCGGCACCCGAGGTCCACCACTTGCGTCCGTTGATCACATAGTGATCGCCCTGGCGCTCGATGCGTGACTGGATGTTGGTGGCGTCCGACGAGGCGACATCGGGCTCGGTCATGGCAAAGGCCGAGCGGATCTCGCCGCGCAGCAGCGGGTCGAGCCACTGCCGCTTGAGGTGCTCGGCGCCGTAGCGCTCGAGCGTCTCCATGTTGCCGGTGTCGGGCGCCGAGCAGTTGAAGACTTCAGAGGCGAAGTGCACCCGCCCCATGATCTCGCACAGCGGCGCGTACTCGAGATTGGACAGGCCCTCGGGCACCCGCGGCGAATGCGGCAGGAACAGGTTCCACAGGCCGGCCTCGCGCGCCTTGGGCTTGAGCTCCTCGACCACGCGGGTGGGCTGCCAGACATTGCCGGCCTGGCGGTTGGTCTCGATCTCCTCGTGGAAGCGGTGCTCGTTGGGGTAGATGTGACGATCCATGAAGTCGTTGAGACGCGCCTGCATCTCGCGGACCTTGGGCGAGTAGGTGAAGTCCATCGTGGGTTCCTTTGCGGAGGAGGGAGGAGAGAGGCCCGGGTGAGCGCAGCGGCATGGCGCGGCGGGAACCGGGCCGGGCGGATCAGCCCAGGCGCTGTGCGTAGCGCCAGCCGATCTCGGCCAGCAGCCGCGCCTGGCGGCCGGCATCGGCCGCCTGCGGGCTGGAGGCGGTGCCGTCGAGATGGCGCTTCATGATGCCCTGCAGGATGCCGGCCAGGCGGAACAGGTTGTAGGCGAGATAGAAGTTCCAGTGCTGCTGCACGGCGGCCATGTCGCGGCCGGTGCGCTCGCAGTAGCGGCGGATGTAGTCGCTCTCGGCCGGAATGCCCAGCGCGGCGAGGTCCAGGCCGGCGATGCCACGGAAGTCGGCCGGGTCGATGTGCCAGGACATGCAGTGGTAGGAGAAGTCAGCCAGCGGATGGCCGATGGTGGCCAGTTCCCAGTCGAGGATGGCGATGATGCGCGGCTCGACCGGGTGGAACATCAGGTTGTCGAGCCGGTAGTCGCCATGGACCACCTTGGCTTCCTCGCCCGCGGGGATCGCGCCCGGCAGCAGCGCGATCAGGCGGTTCATCTCGGGGATGGGTTCGGTCTCGGAGATCTGGTACTGCTTGGTCCAGCGCGAGATCTGCCGGGCGAAGTAGTTGCCCGGGCGGCCGAAGTCGCCCAGGCCGGCGGCGTTGTAGTCGACATTGTGCAGGGCCGCCATGACGCGGTTCATCTCGTCATAGATGGCGGCCCGATCCTGGCGGCTGAAGCCGGCCAGACCCTGGTCCCAGAGCACGCGGCCTTCCATGCACTCCATGAGGTAGAAGGCGCGGCCGATCACCGACTCGTCCTCGCACAGGCAGTACACCGCCGGCACCGGCAGCCCCGCCTTGCCGAGCGCTCCGATCACGCGGTACTCGCGCTCGATGGCGTGCGCCGAGGGCAGCAGCTTGGCCACCGGTCCGGGCTTGGCGCGCATGACGTAGCTGCGCCCGGGGGTGTCGAGCCGGTAGGTGGGATTGGACTGCCCGCCCTGGAAGGAGCGGGCGCTGAGCGGGCCGGCGAAACCGGGCAGGTTCGCGACCAGCCAGGCCTCGAGGGCG
>CAIZPE010000023.1 GCA_903934795.1 uncultured bacterium
CCCTAGGAAGGCATCCCCATGCGCTACTCAACACGCGTCAAGCCCATCAGCTACCTGAAAGCCAATGCGGCAGAGGTCCTGACCGAACTGGCCGAAGTCCGCGAACCGCTCGTCATCACCCAGCATGGCGAGGCGAAAGCCGTCGTGCAGGACATCGCGTCCTTCGAACAAACCCAGGAAACCCTCGCCCTGCTCAAGATCCTCGCCCTGGGCGAGCAGGATGTGGCGGCCGGCCGGGTTCAACCCGCGCTCGAAGTGCTTGCCCGCCTGAAGAAGAAGCATCCGGCGCCATGACGCGGCGCGCAGGCCGCCATCGGGTTCTTCTCACCCGGGGCGCCGAGCACGACCTTGAGTCCCTGTTTGATCATGTTGCCGCGCAAGACGGCACCGGAGCGGCCCACCGCCTGGTCGACCAGATCACCCAGGTCATCGAGTCACTGGCGCAGTTCCCTGATCGCGGCGCCCACCCACCGGAGCTTCTGGGCCTGGGCATTCGCGAATTCCGCCAGACCGGCTTCAAGCCCTATCGCGTGATTTACCGCGTCCAGGACGACCGGGTGGTCATTCACCTCATCATCGATGGCCGCCGAGACCTGCAATCGCTACTGGCCCGCCGTCTGCTGGGCGCCTGACGGCACCGTCTCTCCCCGCCCCGCCGCCAGCACATCCTTGAACCACAGCAGGTTGGCCATGAAGGGCTGCAGATTGCCCTCGATGCTGAGCACCTTGCGACGGCGCATGGCAAAGAGGTCGTGATGCCCCGGCGCGGGTAGCGGCTGCCAGAAGGCCTGCCACTCCGACAGCGGCGCGCGCAGCGCGAAGGTCCAGCTCGGCATCACGAAAGGGCCGTGGGTCAGCGCTGCGATGCGGCCCTGGCGCACGCTGATCAGATGCTGGCTGCTCTGCGCATCGAGCAGCACGGTGGCGTCCACGAAGCGCCCGCGCTGCACCAGCCACGCGTCCTGATTGACGCGCTCGGCCAGGCGCGTCAGCCGTGCGATGAGATCCGACATGACATCCTCCGGAATGGTGCCTGCGTTGCAGCTTGCAAAACTTGCGCGCTCTCATGCTAGATTAGCCCGCCGACTCAGGGTGCTGCACTGGTGCCCTGCAAAACAACCATAAAAAGCCGCAGCGCTCGAGACACGCGTGCAATTCCTACAACTGGTCATCAGCGGCATCGCGCAGGGCTGCATCTACGGCCTGATCGCGCTGGGCTTCGTGCTGATCTACAAGGCCACCGAGACCGTCAGCTTCGTGCAGGGTGACCTGATGATGCTGGGCTCCTTCATCGGTCTGGGTGCCGTCACCCTGCTGGGCTTCCCGTTCTGGGTGGCCGTCATCGCCTCCATGCTGGCCATGGGCGTGTTCGGCTTGCTGGTCGAGCGCCTGGTGATCCGGCCCATCCTCGGGCAGCCGCAGTTCACCATCGTGATGCTCACCATCGGCATCGGCTACATCGTGCGCGGCCTGATTCTCATGATCCCGGCCGTGGGCACCGAGACCCACGCCCTGCCGGTGCCCTACAAGGACATGGTCTGGAACCTCGGCGAGCTGGTGGTGTCGGTGGAGCATGTGGTGATCATCGCCAGCACCGCGGTGCTGTGCGGCGTGCTCTACGCGGCCTTCCGCTACACCACGCTGGGCATCGCCATGCAGGCCTCGTCGCAGAACCAGCTGGCGGCCTACTACATGGGCATTCCGGTGAAGGCGCTCAACGGCCTGGTCTGGGCGCTGGCCGCGGGCGTGGCCGCCATTGCCGGCCTGCTGCTCGCGCCGATCACCATGGTGCATGCCAACCTCGGTCTCACCGGCCTGAAGGCCTTCCCGGCGGCGGTGGTGGGCGGCTTCGGCAGCCTGCCCGGGGCCATCGTGGGCGGGCTGATCATCGGCGTGGTCGAGTCGCTCTCGGGCTTCTACCTGCCTGATGGCTTCAAGGACATCGCGCCCTACATCGTGGTGCTGCTCATGCTGTGGTTCATGCCGAACGGCCTGTTCGGCGAGAAGCTGCGCAAGAAGGTCTGAACATGCGCTTCCTGTTCAAGACCACCTATGACCAGGACATCCGCCTGGCCAGGCATGAGGGCCACCGCTTCTGGTACGGCGCCCTGCTCGCCCTGCTGTGCGTCACGCCCTGGGTGCTGCCCGAGTACTGGCTGGCCCAGGTCACCCTGGTGCTGATCTTCTCGGTGGCGGGCCTGGGCCTGATGCTGCTGGCCGGCTACACCGGGCAGGTGTCCATCGGTCATGCCGCCTTCATGGGCGTGGGCGCCTACACGCAGGGCGTGCTCACCAGCATGGGCGTGCCCTTTCCGGTGGCGCTGCTGGCGGCCATCGCGGTGTCGGCGGGCGTGGGCGTGGTGGTGGGTGTGCCGGCGCTGCGGGTCAAGGGCATCTACCTGGGCATTGCCACGCTGGCCTTCGGCTTCATCGTGGAGGAAGTCTTCGCGCGCTGGGAGTCGGTCACCGGTGGCAATGCCGGCATGCACCTGAAGGCGCCCGACTTCTTCGGCCTGAAGCTCGAGAGCAAGGAATCGTTCTACTACCTGTGCCTGGCCATCTGCGTGGCGGTCACGCTGGCGGTGCTCAACCTGCTGCGCTCGCCCACCGGCCGCGCCTTCGTGGCCATCCGAGACTCCGAGATCTCGGCCCAGAGCATGGGCATCCAGCTCGCCTGGTTCAAGGGGCTGGCCTTTGCCATCTCGGCGGCCATGGCGGGCATCTCCGGCGCGCTCTACGCCCACAACATCCGCTTCATCACCCCTGACCAGTTCAGCCTGCTGCAGTCGGTGGAGCTGCTGCTGCTGGTGGTGGTGGGCGGCCTGGGCTTCGTGCACGGCGCCTTCCTGGGCGCCATCTTCGTGATCACCCTGCCCCAGCTGATCGCGGTGTCCAAGGACCTGCTGCCCCCCGAGATCGGTCAGGCCGCCGGCCTGCAGGCGGTGGTCTACGGCCTGGTGCTGGTGCTGATCGTGCTCTTCGAGCCCATGGGCCTGTATGGCCGCTGGCTGAAGGTGCGCACCTGGTTCCAGCTCTTCCCGTTCTATCGCAAGGGCATGTTCAAGCGGCAGAAGAGCTTCACCAAGTCGGAGCGGCTGAAATGAGTGCGGCCCAGGCATCCCCGGCCGGCGGCCCGCTGCTCTCGGCCCGCGACCTGCAGGTGCGCTTTGGCGGCGTGCTGGCGGTCAACGGCGTGAGCTTCGATGTGCAGCGTGGCGAGGTCTTCACGCTCATCGGCCCCAACGGCGCGGGCAAGACCACCGTCTTCAACCTGATCAGCCGCATCTACACCCCCACGGCCGGCAGCATCGCGTTCGACGGGAAGCTGCTTACCAGCATGCCCGCCCATGCCATCGCCGGCATGGGCATCGCCCGCACCTTCCAGAACATCGAGCTCTTCGAGTACGCCACGGTGCTGCAGAACCTGCTCATCGGCCACCATGTGCATCGCAGCACCGGCTTCTGGCAGGAGCTCTTCTTCACGCCCTCGGTGCGCCGCGCCGAGATGCAGGCCCGCGAGGCGGTGGAGCGGGTCATCGAATTCCTCGACCTGCAGCACCACCGCGATTCCCTGGTGGCCGGTCTGCCCTACGGCGTGCGCAAGGTGGTGGAGCTGGCCCGCGCGCTGTGCACCCAGCCGCGCCTGCTGCTTCTCGACGAGCCTTCCTCGGGCCTGAATGTCGAGGAGACCGACGACATGGCCTTCTGGATCCAGGACATCCGCAACGAGCTCGGCATCACCGTGCTCATGGTCGAGCACGACATGTCGCTGGTCTCGCGGGTGTCTGATCGGGTGCTGGCCATGAATCAGGGCGAGACCCTGGCCGTGGGCACGCCGGCGCAGGTGCAGTCCGACCCCGGGGTGATCGAGGCCTATCTCGGCTCCATGGAAGACATGTCTTCCCTGCGCAGGCCCACCGCATGAGCGCCGACACCGTCACTTCCGCCCCCGCCAGCGCGGCCGCCGCCGCGGTGGCCGACACCGGCGCCGCCTCGCAGGCCGTGCTGCGCCTGGCCAATGTCGAGAGCGCCTACGGCCCCATCCGCGCCATCCGCGGCGTGAGCCTGGAAGTCATCCGCGGCCAGATCGCCACCGTGCTCGGCTCCAACGGCGCGGGCAAGACCACCATCCTGAAGACCATCTCCGGGATCATCGACCCGCGCCGCGGCAGCGTGGAGTTCAACGGCCAGGACATCACCGCGCAGGACCCCGCCCACATCGTGCGCCTGGGCCTGTCGCATGTGCCCGAGGGCCGCGAGGTGTTCCCGCTGCTGTCGGTGCGCGACAACCTGCTGATGGGCGCCTACACCCGCAAGGATCGCGACGGCGCCGCCCGTGACCTCGAGACCGTCTACCGCTACTTCCCCATCCTGAAGGAGCGCGCCGCGCAGAACGCCGGCCTGCTCTCGGGCGGGCAGCAGCAGATGCTCGCCATCTCGCGCGCCATCATGGCCGCGCCCGAGCTCATCCTGCTCGACGAACCCAGCCTGGGCCTGTCGCCGCGGCTCACCAAGGAGATCTTCGAGATCGTGGTGCGCATCAACCGCGAGCGCGGCACCTCCATCCTGCTGGTGGAGCAGAACGCCAACATGGCCCTGAACGCCGCCGACTTCGGCTATGTGCTCGAGAACGGCCGCATCGTCATGCAGGACAGCTGTGCGGTGCTGCGCGAGAAGGACGACATCAAGGAGTTCTATCTCGGCATGAAGGAAACCGGCGTCCGCGGCGAGCGCCGCTGGAAGAAGAAGAAGACCTGGCGATGAGCACCACCCCCGATCCGCACCGCATCGTCACCGGCGACCAGATCGGCTGGCAGCCCGAGCCGATCGACTTCACGACCCTGCCCGCGCTCTTCTGGAAGCGGGTCGAGGAACTCGGCGACCGGCCCATGATGCGCCAGAAGGACCTGGGCATCTGGCGTGCCTACAGCTGGCGCGATGTGGGCACCCTGGTGTCCGAGATCGGTGCCGGCCTCGTGAGCCTGGGCTTTGCGCCCGGCGAAGTGGCCTCGGTGCTGGCCAATACCTCGCGCGAGTGGGTGTGGGCCGATCTGGCAGTGCTCTCGGTGGGCGGGGTGTGCAACGGCATCTACCCCACTGACGCCGCGCCGCAAGTGAAGTACCTGTGCGAAGACTCTGCCAGCGTCTACCTGTTCGTGGAGAACGACGAGCAGCTCGACAAGGCCCTCGAGGTGCGCGACCAGCTGCCCGGCCTGCGCAAGCTGATCGTCTTCAACATGGAAGGCCTGGCCAACCTCGACGACCCGCAGGTGATCAGCCTGGATGCGCTGCGCGCCCTGGGCCGTGAGCGCCTGAAGGCCGAGCCCGGCCTGATCGCGCAGCGCGCAGCCAGCCGCGGCAGCGACGATGTGGCCATCCTGGTCTACACCTCGGGGACCACCGGCCGGCCCAAGGGCGCGATGATCACCCATCGCAATGTCTGCTCGGTGCTGAGCGGCCTGTCGAGCAGCGCCTTCGAGGGCGTGCGCGAGGGCGACGAGCGCATCGCCTTCCTGCCGCTGTGCCATGTGGCCGAGCGCATGATCGGCGAGTACGTGCCGATCATGCGGCGCTCGGTGGTCAACTTCGTGGAGAACCCCGAGACGGTCTTCGAGAACCTGCGCGAGATCCAGCCGCATGTGTTCTTCGCCGTGCCGCGGGTCTGGGAGAAGATCTACTCGCAGGTGATGATCAGCCTGAGCGAGGCCGGCAAGCTGCAGCAGGCCGCCTATGCATGGGCGATCGGCGTGGGCGGCGCGCTGGCGCGCTGCCGCGCCGAAGGCCGCGAGCCCGGCCCGGGGCTGGCGCTGCGCGGTGCCATCGCGCGCTGGGCGGTGCTGAACAATGTGCGCCGCATGACCGGCCTGAGCCGCGTGGAGCTGGGCCTGACCGGCGCGGCGCCCATCTCGGCCGATCTCATCCGCTGGTACTTCACCCTGGGCATTCCGCTGCGCGAGGCCTGGGGCATGACCGAGACCTGCGGCGGCGGCAGCATCAACCCGCGGCGCGCGGTGCGCCCGGGCAGCATCGGCCAGCCCGGCCCCGGCATCGAGATGCGCATCGCCGAAGGCACTGGCGAGATCCTGCTGCGCGGGCCCAATGTCATCAAGGGCTATCTGAACCAGCCCGAGAAGACCGCCGAGACCATCGACGCCGAGGGCTGGCTGCACACCGGCGATGTGGGCCGCGTGGATGACGACGGCTACTTCTACATCACCGACCGGATGAAGGACATCATCATCACGGCCGGTGGCAAGAACATCACGCCCAGCGAGTGGGAGAACGAGCTGAAGTTCTCGCCCTATGTGACTGACGCGGTGGTGATCGGCGACAAGCGCGCCTACCTCACCGCGCTGATCATGATCGACCAGGAGAATGTCGAGAAGTTCGCGCAGGACCATGATGTGCCCTTCTCGAACTACGCCAGCCTCACCCGGGCCCCCGAGGTGCACGCGCTGGTGCAGAAGGAGATCGACCGGGTCAATGCGAAGTTCGCGCGGGTGGAGCAGGTCAAGCAGTTCCGGCTGCTCGAGAACCAGCTCACCCCCGAGGACGAGGAGCTCACCCCCACCATGAAGCTCAAGCGCAACCTGGTGCAGAAGAAATACGCCGCGATGATCGAGAGCATGTACGCGAGCGGATCAAACCCGTAGAACCGATCGGCACACCGATCGCAGCCCCACCACAGGAGACCCACATGAAACTGGTGAAGACAGCCGCTCTGAGCCTGAGCGCCATCGCCCTGGCCGTGGCCAGCGGCAGCGCCGCCGCCCAGCAGCAGGGCGTGACCAAGACCGAGATCCTCGTCGGCTCGATCCTCGACATCTCCGGCCCCATCGCCGCGCTGGGCAAGCAGACCCGCAACGGCCTGCAGCTGCGTGTCGACGAGATCAACGAGCAGGGCGGCATCCATGGCCGCAAGATCAGGCTGCTGGTGGAAGACGACGGCTACGATCCCAAGAAGGCCGTGCTCGCCGCCCAGAAGCTGGTCAACCAGGACAAGGTCTTCATCGTGGCCGGCCACACCGGCACCGCGCAGAACAACGCCGCCATGCCGGTGCAGTTCGAGAAGGGCGTGATCAACTTCCTGCCGGTGACCTCGGCGCGGGAAATGTACGAGCCCTTCCACAAGCTGAAGTTCTCGTTCGCAGCCACCTACTTCGACCAGATGCGCGCCGGCCTGCCCGAGATGATGAAGCGCAAGAAGTACGAGAAGCCCTGCATCATCTACCAGGACGACGAGTTCGGTCTGGAGGTGTTCCGCGGCGCCGATGACTCGCTCAAGGCCATGGGCAAGACCTGGACCGAGAAGACCACCTACAAGCGCGGCGCCACCGACTTCTCGTCGCAGGTGGCGCGCATGAAGGGCGCGGGCTGCGACCTGGTGGTGATGGGCACCATCCTGCGCGAGACCATCGGCACCATGGGCGAGGCCCGCAAGACCGGCTTCTCGCCGGACTTCTTCGGCTCGGCCGCGGTCTACAACGACCTGGTGCACAAGCTCGGCGGCAAGGTGGTCGACGGCCTGTACGCCATGCACACCACCGCCCAGCCCTACGCCGACACCACCGACGACAAGATCCGCTTCTGGTCGGCCAAGTACAAGACCAAGTTCAACGAGGATCCCACGGTCTTCTCGGCGTACGGGTACTCGATCATGGACATCTTCGTCACCGCGGCGCGCGTGGCCGGGCCCAACCTGACCACCGACACCTTCATCAAGGCGATGGAGACCCACGCCTTCCCCGGTGACATGCACGGCATGCCGCCGCTGAAGTTCTCGACCACCAAGCGCCTGGGCAACGAGAAGAGCCGCATGGCCCAGATCCAGAACGGTCGCTGGGTGACCGTCACCGAGTACCTGCCGGTGCCGGCGGGCAAGTAAGCCGCACCGCCCCACCCGAAGGCCGCCGCCGCCCGCGCTGGGTGGCGGCGGCCTTGTCGTTTGGGGGCGTGCTCGGGACGTTGCCCTGCGGCGGCGCGGGCGTGTTACGCCAGGGCGCGCACCTAGTAGTGCGGTGGCAGCTCGTCGCGCAGGCTGGGCTGGCGCCCGGCCTCCAGACCGGCGAGCTGCTCGCGCAGCCGGATCACCTCGCGGGTGAGCGCCTCGAGCTGCTGCTGCTGCCGGGCCACGATGCCGTTGAGCTCCTCGAGCAGATCCTCGGCGAAGCTCGCCTTCACCTCGAGATCCATCAGCCGCTCATCGGCACCGCGCGGCCCGCTCATGCCGGCTGCACGCCCGGCAGGTCAATCGGCCGGTAGTAGGGCCGCTCGCCCAGGGCATCGACCCGCGACCAGAAGGCCTCGCCCGCGGCCAGACCGCGGCCGTCCTTGGGCGCCGACTCCCGCCACATCGCCCAGGAGTCAGGGTGCAGACGGATGGCCTGCGCGAACTCGGCCAGGGCCTCGTCCTCGCGGTTCAGTCGCCGCAGATGCAGCCCCAGACGGAAGTGCGCATGCGCCTGGGCGATCTCGGGCTGCGGACGGGCCAGCTTGCGGGCCGCGTCTTCCGGCGCGAGCGCGTGCTCACTGTCCGTGCCTTTCAGCACCCAGTCGCGCAAGGCCTGCTGGTACACCGAACGCACCCGGGCGCGCTCGGCCAGCACCGCCTCGGGCACGGTGAAGGTCTTGCGGTCCATGGCGCGGAAGCCATCGGTGGCGCCGGCGCTCTCGGGCGGGCGCACGATGCGGCCGGTCTCGTCGATCCAGACCGCCTCGGGCACATTCACCAGGTTGTAGAGCTCGGCCACCCGATGCTCACGGTCGATCAGGCAGGGATAGGTGGGTTTGGCCGCCGCCACCCAGGGCGCGGCCGCCTCGGGTTGATCGAGCGCCACGGCCAGCACCATGAAGCCCTGCGATTGAAGTTCCTCGAACAGTGCCTGCCACACGGACAGGTCGGTTCGGCAACCTCACCAGGAGGCCCAGGTGGCCAGGAAGACCTTGCGGCCGCGGTGATCGGAAAGCCGGTGCATCCGGCCGTCGAGGTCGGGCAGCTCGAAGTCGGGCGCCTGCAGGCTGGCCAGCGCCTGGCCGCGCTCGGTCGCGCCGGTGCCGAGCACCCAGTGCTCGCCGCCGGGGTTGGCCGCGAGCGGCTGGCCGAGATGACGCCACATGCCGGCGAGGTCGAGCCGATCGCCACGCACCAGGGCCTCGGCGCGGGCGCGGGGTACCGGCACGCAGGTGTCGTCCTTGCACAGGCCTTCGGGCTTCCAGTCCCAGCCGGTGGCCTGCGCGATCTCGTCTCGGGTGAGCCACAGCGACTGCCCTGCGGGCACGGCCCCGGGCAGGTCGGTGCAGCGGTCTTCATGAAGCACGGTGATCAAGCGGTGTTCTCCGGTGAGGGGTGTGGTCAGGGTTGGCGGGTGCCGGCCAGCCAGTCGGCCAGCGGCAGGGTGAAGTTCATGTTGGCCTGCATCATGAGCCGGGGATCATGATGCGCGAGATGATGGCGGCGCATGGCGGCAAGGCCCGGCACGCGGGCCAGCCGTGCGCCTTCAGGCAGGTGGGCGCACAGGTGCATGAACTCGAAGACCAGGTAGATGCCCACCCAGGCCATGAGCGACACCAGCGCGGCATTGACCGAGACCACCAGCGCGATCAGCAGCACCGCCGGCAGCGCCATGGCGGTGAGCAGCAGGATGGCGAACCAGGGGAAGAACACGATCTTCAGGTCGCGGCTGTCGCGCAGCGCGCCGGCCTGCCGCGTGAAGAAGCGGTGATGGGTGAGGGTGTGACGGGCGTAGAGCGCGCGGGCGAGCGGGCCGCGGCCAGGCCGGTGCAGCGCCCGGTGGCCCAGCCATTCCAGGCCGTTCCAGATGAGCACCACCGGCACGGCGAAGGCCCACTCCCAGGCGCGTACCGCGCCCTGCAGCCCGGCCAGCGCAAGCCCGATCAGCACCAGGCCGATGCCCAGGATGGTGAGGCCGTGGCGAATGCCGTTGTACCCGGCCGGCACGGCCTGACGGAACGCGTTGCGGAAGGTCTCGGTGGAGGCGTCTGGGGTGGCCGCGTCGTGAGCGCTCAGCGAGGCATCGGGGCTTGGGCTGGCGTTGGGGCTCATGGCGGCATCGGGGCCTGTCAGGGAAGCTCAGGACAGACCGAGCCAGCGTCGCAGGCGCGCCCAGAGCAGCGTGAGCAGGCTGGGTGCCTGGCCGCTGTCGGCCG
>CAIZPE010000024.1 GCA_903934795.1 uncultured bacterium
CACGCTGGCGCCCGGCTTCGTCGATGTGCATGTGCATTTCCCGCAGATCGATGTCATCGGCTCGCCGGCCGACGGGCTGCTGCCCTGGCTCGAGAACTACACCTTCCCGCACGAGGCGCGCTTTGCCGACCCGGTCTATGCCGCGCAGATCGCCGAGGTGTTCCTCGACGAGCTGCTGCGCCATGGCATCACCACCGCCATGACCTACTGCTCATCGCACGCCGCCAGCGCCGAGGCCTTCTTCGCCGCGAGCGAGGCGCGCGGCCTGCGCATGGTCGCCGGCAAGTGCCTGATGGACCGCAACAGCCCCGAGCCGGTGCGTGACGATACCCACCAGGGTCTGCGCGACTCGCAGGCCCTGATCGAGCGCTGGCATGGCCGCGGGCGGCTGGGCTACGCGCTCACGCCGCGCTTTGCGCCAAGCTGCACCGATGCGCAGATGCTCGGCGCGGCCGAGCTCGCCCGCGCCTATCCCGGCACCTGGGTGCAGACCCATGTGGCCGAGAACCATGACGAGATCGCCTGGGTGCGGCAGCTCTATCCGAGCGCGCGCAGCTATCTCGATGTCTATGAGCGGCTCGGCCTGCTGCGCGAGCGCAGCATGTACGCGCACTGCATCCACCTCGATGCCGAAGACCGGGCCCGGCTGGTGGCCAGCGGCGCGAGCGCGGCGGTCTGCCCCACCTCCAACCTGTTCCTGGGCAGCGGCCTCTTCGACTTCACCGCGGCGCGGGCCGCCGGTTTCCACTGGGGCCTGGCCTGCGATGTTGGCGGCGGCACCTCGTTCTCGCCGTTTCGGACCATGCTGGCCGCCTTCGAGGTGGCGCGGCTTTCCGGGGTCACGCTGTCGCCGGGCGAGCTCTGGTATCGCCACACCCTGGGCGCGGCCCGCGCGATGGGCCTGGGTGATCGGATCGGCAATCTCACGCCCGGCCACGAGGCCGACTTCCTGGTGCTCGATGACCGGGCCACGCCGCTGCTGGCGCGGCGCACCGGTGCCGCGAACAGCCTCGCGGAGTGGCTGTTCGCGATGATCGTGCTGGGCGATGACCGCGCGGTGAGCGCGGCGCTGGCGCAGGGGCGTCTGGTGTCAGGCCGTCTGCCGGCCTGAGCTCAGGCGAACAGCGCCCCGAATCCGTCCACCGGCTCGAAGCGGTCTTCGCGGAACACCAGCCGCGAGGGGCCGGGCATGGCGCGCGCGCTCACCGGATGGGCCGGGTCTCCGGGGTAGGCCACCACCCTCAGGCCGTCCATCTTCAGCGGCTCGGGCTGGATGACCGGCGGCGGGCGCGAGCCGGCCTCGCGCAGCACCGAGTCGACATCGGCGTGCCGCGCGAGCTGCGCCAGGCTCATGATCTGCGGCGGCGCGAGGCTGATCTCGCGCGCCCAGTAGCGCTCGAGCGCGGCGCGCGGGGCAAGCCACTCGCTCTCGGTGGTCTCGCGGTCGTCGTGGCGGGCCACCGCATCGCCGGACACCTTCACGGCGAAGAAGCGGGTATCGAAGCGCTTGCTCTGCACCGACGGGATGATCGGCGTGATCCAGCGCGTGAAGGGCACCAGCCGGCCCACGGCGAGATGGGTGTCCAGGCGCTCGAGGAGCTCCGCAAAGCCCAGGCCCTCGCGGGCGAGTTCGCTCGCGCGCGCCGCATCGGGCGGCCGGGGGCCACCGGCGAGCAGCAGCCCGGCCTCCTCGAAGGTCTCGCGCAGCGCCGCGATGAACATCGAGGCGGCGGTCTCGGGGGCGAGCTCGGGCTCGCCCAGCGCGGCATGCAGCGCCGGCGCGGGCCGGTCGGCGCGGGCGAGCAGCGCGGGCGCCGCGTCGTCCTGGTCGACCTTGCCGCCGGGGAACACATAGGCGCCGCCGAGCACATCGGACAGGCCGTGCCGGCGCACCATGAAGACCTCGGGGCCGTGCGGCCCGTCGCGCAGCAGCATGACCGTGGAGGCCGGGCGCGGCGGGGTGGTGACGATGTCGTGATTGAGTTTCATGCGGTCATGGTGCCACAGGCGTCCGGGGCGCCCGGTCCATCAGATCGGATGGCGATGATGGAACCACTGCCGTATCAGCAGCACCGAGAGCAGGTAGGCCACCACCAGCGCCCCGAGCACGGCCATCAGCGGGGCGGGCAGCGGCACGAAGCCGAAGCGCGCGCCCAGTGCGGTGAAGGGCAGCAGCGCGCCCAGCGCCACCACCGACAGCGAGGTGGCCACGAGCAGCGGATGGGCCCGGCTCTTCAGCGGGTTGCCGCGGGTGCGGATCACGAAGATCACCAGCACCTGCGTGCACAGCGACTCGACGAACCAGGCGGTCTGGAAGAGCGCCGCGCCGGCCTCGAAGCCGCGCAGCAGCACCGCGAAGGTGAGCAGGTCGAACACCGAGCTCACCGGGCCCACCGCCAGCATGAAGCGGCGGATGGCGTCGACATCCATGGCATGCGGCCGGCGGGTCTGGTCCTCGTCGACCGCGTCGAAGGGCAGGGTCACCTCCGAGAGGTCATAGAGCAGGTTGTTGAGCAGCACCTGCGTGGGCAGCATCGGCAGGAAGGGCAGAAAGAGCGCGGCCACCGCCATGCTGAACATGTTCCCGAAGTTGGAACTGGTGGCCATCATCAGGTACTTGGTGATGTTGCCGAAGGTGCGCCGCCCCTCGAGCACCGCCTCGTGCAGCACCTGCAGGTCCTGGCGCAGCAGGATCACATCGGCGGCGGCCTTGGCCACATCCACCGCCGACTCCACCGACAGCCCGACATCGGCGCCGTGCAGCGAGGGCGCGTCGTTCACGCCGTCGCCGAGGTAGCCCACCACATGCCCGCGGGCGCGGATGGCCTGGATCACCCGCAGCTTCTGCGCCGGGTTGACCCGGCAGTAGAGGTTGGCGCCTTCCACGCTCGCGCGCAGTGCGGCGTCATCCATGGCGGCGATCTGCGTGCCGGTGAGCACACCGCGCACCGGCTGGCCCAGTTGCGCGCAGACATGGCGGGCCACGCGGTCGCTGTCGCCGGTGACCACGCGGATGTCCACGCCGCTGTCGCGCAGGGCGCGCAGCGCGTTGCCCGCGCTCGCCTTGGGCGGGTCGAGGAAGGCCGCGAAACCGGCCAGCACCAGCTGCGACTCGTCATCGACCACCGCGTGCGGATGGTCGATGGCCACCGGCCGCGAGGCGATCGCCAGCACCCGGAAGCCCTCGTCCTCGAGCGCGGCGCAGGTGGCGCGCGCCGCGGCCAGCCCGGCCTCGTCGAGCGGCAGCGGGCCATCCGCCGTGTCATGCCGGGTGCACAGGCGCAGGATGTCATCGGGCGCGCCCTTCACCGCCAGCAGCCGCGCGCCCGCGTGCTCGAGCAGCACCGACACCCGTCGGCGCTCGAAGTCGAAGGGCACCTCGTCGATCTTGAGCCAGCCCTCGGGCGGCAGCGGCTGATGCTCCAGGATGGCCTCGTCGAGCGGGCTGCGCAGCCCGCTTTCGAACCGGCTGTTCAGCCAGGCGATCTCGAGCACGCGGGCGCTGTCGGTACCGTGCAGATCGACATGGCGTTCCATGTGGATGCGCGCCTCGGTGAGCGTGCCGGTCTTGTCGGTGCACAGCACATCCATCGAGCCGAGATCCTGGATGGCGCTCTGGCGCTTGACGATCACCTCGCGGCGGGCGAGCCGCAGCGCGCCGCGCGAGAGGGTCACCGACACCACCATGGGCAGCAGCTCGGGGGTGAGGCCCACCGCCAGCGCCACCGCGAAGAGGAATGATTCCAGCATCGGCCGATGCATCAGCGCATTGGCCAGCAGCACGAAGAGCACCATCAGGACCGCCAGGCGCATGATCATCATGCCGAAGCGGCGGGTGCCGATCTCGAAGGCGCTGGGCGGCGAGGGGCTGGCCAGCGCGCCGGCGATGCGGCCCACCGCGGTGCTCGCGCCGGTGCGCACCAGGCGCACGCGGGCGCTGCCGCCGATGATGGCGCTGCCCATGAAGATCGCGTTGCTGGCCTCGTGCAGTTCACCGCCGCGATCGGTGGGGATGCCGGCGCGCTTTTCCACCGGATAGGGTTCGCCGGTGAGCATGGCCTGGTTGACGAAGCAGTCGCGGGCCTGCAGCACGCGGCCATCGCCCGGCGCGAGATCGCCGGCGGCCAGCAGCACCAGATCGCCGGGCACCAGCTCGCTCTGCGGCAGGGTGCGCTCGGCGCCGTCGCGCACCACCCGCGCGCGCGCGCTCACCGAGCGGCGCAGGGCCTCGGCGCTGCGCTGGGCGCGGTGCTCCTGCACGAACTCCAGCGTGGCACTGGCCAGCACGATGCAGGCGATGATCAGCGCGTCGGCGAACTCGCCCGAGAGCGCCGACACTGCGCTGGCCACGAGCAGCACCAGCACCAGCGGGTTGCGCAGCCGGGCCGCGAACTGGCGCAGCAGCGGCACGGGCCTGTCATCGTCGAGCCGGTTGGGGCCATGGCGCTGCAGGGCCGCCGCGGCCTGCGCGCTGCTCAGGCCGCGATCGGGGTCATCGGCGGCCTCGCTCGCGTCGAGCCACCAGGCCTGCGGCTCGTCGCTCATGGCATCGCGTCTCAGCGTCGCCCGGTGGACAGCCGCACGATCGCCAGGATGACCAGCGCGGCGCCCACCAGCTGCAGCCAGCCCATGGCCTGATCGAGCACCAGCCAGGCGCCGATCAGCGCCGCGATCGGCTCGAAGTTCATCACCGCGGCATTGTTCACCGCGCCCAGCCGCGGCAGCACCACGAAGAGCGAGCTCAGCCCGGCCGCATAGAGCGCGGTGAGCGCGGCCAGCGCATACCAGCCGGTGGCATCGCGCGGCGGCACCAGGCCACCGGCAAAGGGCGCGGCGGCCAGCCCCACCAGCGCCACCACCCCGGTGAGCACCAGGGTACGCACCCGGCCATCCACGGCCGGCAGCCAGCGGGTGGTGATCAGCAGCACCGAGCCGAAGCACACCGAGGCGCACAGCGCGAGCAGGCTGCCGGTGATCAGGTCCTGGCCGGGCTGGCCGGCGAAGGCGCCAGGGCGCCCGCCCAGCGCCAGGCTCAGGCCGGCCAGCGCCAGCGGCATGGCGGTGAGCGCGCGCCGGCTGGGCCGCTCGCCGCCGGTGAGCCAGGACAGCAGCGCCAGCATGATCGGGAAGGTGTTGAACACCAGCAGCGCGAGCGCCACCGGCATGCGCGCCACCGCGCTGGTCAGGCACAGGCTCTGCAGCGACATGAGCAGGCCGGCCGCGGCCGCGCCGGTGAGCGTGACCCGCGGCAGGGCCAGGCTCAGGCCCGCCTGCCGCACCAGCACGGCCATCAGCACCGCGGTGACGCCGGCGCGGGTGACCACCGCCAGCGGCACGCTGGTGCCGTGGTCGAAGGCCATGCGCCCGGCCACATGGTTGCTGCCCATGGCGGTGGCGATCAGCAGCAGCGCGATCACGCCCACCAGGGGCGGGGGCGGGGCCGGATCGGGCCGCGCTTGCCCGATGTCAATGCCGGCCTGCACCTCGGGCCGCAGCATGGAGGTCTTGGAGTCAGCGGAAGGGTCGGTCATGTCGAGACGCATTCTGATCATCCAGGGCCATCCGCATGCGGCGGATGACCACTGGTGCCACGGGCTGGCCGCGGCGTACGCGCAGGGCGCGCAAGGGGCGGGCCACGAACTGCGCGAGGTGAGGGTGGCCACGCTGGACTTCCCGGTACTGCGCAGCGCCCACGACTGGGAGACCCACCCCGCGCCCGCCGGCCTGCGCGCCGCGCAGGAGAGCATCGTCTGGGCCGACCATGTGGTGATCTTCTTCCCGCTGTGGCTGGGCGACATGCCGGCGCTGCTCAAGGCTTTCCTGGAGCAGGTGGCACGGCCCGGCTTCGCGTTCCGGCCGCGGCCGGGCGATCCGGTGGGCGAGCGGCTGCTGGCGGGCCGTTCGGCGCGGGTGGTGGTGACCATGGGCATGCCGGCCATGGTGTACCGCTTCTGGTTCCGGGCCCACAGCGTGCGCTCGCTGGAACGCAACATTCTGGGGTATGTCGGGTTCTCGCCGGTGGACGAGACCCTGGTCGGTCAGGCCGGCGCGCTGACTGACGCTGCGCGGGTGACCTGGCTGGCGCGCATGCGCCGACTGGGGCGTGTGGGCAGCTGAGCCGCCGCGGCCGGCCACGGGATGCCGGGTCAGTCCTGCTTCCAGGGCAGGCCGGTCTTGCGCCAGCCGTCGAGGTGGCCGCGCTGGCCGTTGGCATCGAGCTTGCCCTCGAAGCCTTCCAGGATGTTGCAGGCGCGGCTGAAGCCGCGCGCGGTGGCGGCGGTGGCGGCGCGCACCGAGCGCACGCCGCTGCGGCACAGCAGCAGCACCACCTCGTCGGGCGCGGCGCGCTCGCCGAGTTCCTTCATGAACTGGTCAACCTGTTCCTCACCGGTGCCACGCCAGACCACCAGTTCGGAGCCCGGCACATGGCCGACATAGCGATGCTCCTCGGGGCTGCGGACATCGATGAAGCGCACACCCGGCCGGCCCATGAGCTGCCAGGCTTCGTTGGGCGTGACATCGCCGGCATAGGGCCGGCGGCCATCGGCGCCGGCCGGCAGGCGTTCGGTGGCGCGGGCCAGGATCTGCTGGGTGTCGGGAGCGTCGTCCGCGGGCTGGCGGGGGGTGTTCATGGCGGGGCTCGGGCGGGTCTGCGGGTGGGCCCTCATTGTGCCTGCTTCGCGCCCCTGGCTGACGGTCTGGTCGGTGCGTGCCGGCTCAGTTGAAGACATCCTGCAGGAAACGACCCTTCGCGGTGAGGTCACCGAACCAGGTCTGCGCCGCGCTGGCATCGCCGCCGAGCTTGTCGGTGGCGATGCGCAGCAGCGTGTTGCGCACCGCCGGCGCCATGGCCTTGCCGTCGCCGCAAAGGTAGAGCAGCGCGCCATCGCCGAGCCACGGCCACAGGCTGTCGCGCTGCGCCCAGAGCGCATCCTGCACGAAGCGCCAGGGGTGGCCCGCCAGTGCCGACCA
>CAIZPE010000025.1 GCA_903934795.1 uncultured bacterium
GCGCGCCAGTTCGGCGGCACCGGTCTGGGGCTGGCGATCAGCCAGCGTCTGGTCGGCTTGATGGGGGGCGCCATCGGGCTCAGCAGTGCGCCGGGCAAGGGCAGCCGCTTCGACTTCGCGATCCGCCTGCCTCTGGACATGGCCGAGACGGCGCAGGGTCGCGGCTTCGACCCCGAACCGGGGACACGCGCGGCCCTGCAGGCGATGATCATCGAAGACCATGACGGTGCCCGCGCCGCGATGGTCCGCATGGCCGAATCGCTCGGGTGGACGGCGCTGGCGGCGGCCGATCCGATACGGGCCGTCGCGCTCGCGCAGGCCTCGTTCGCGGCGGGCACGCCGGTGAACATCGTCTTCATGGATGCGGGGCTGGCAAGCAGCGGCACGCACCCGGCAGCGGTCGATCTGCGCACCGCGCTGGGCGAGGACGCCCCCCCGATCGTGCTGCTGGTCTCGTCCCATGATGCCGACGGCCGCGTGCTCGACGAGGCGGGGCTGCGCGCTGCCTGCGATGGCTTCCTGGTCAAGCCGGTCATCGCCTCGATGCTGCGCGACGCCCTCCAGGATGCGCGCCAGGGCACGGGTCTGGATGCCGGGCGACGGCTGATGCCCCGTCCCAGCGACCTGCCGCTGGCTGGACTGCGCCTGCTGGTGGTCGAGGACAATGCCAACAACCGTCAGGTGGCCCAGGAACTGCTCGAGGCGGAGGGCGCGCTGGTGTCGCTGGCGCACGACGGGCAGGAAGGGGTGGCTGCGGTGCTGCGCGCCGATCCGCCCTTCGATGCGGTGCTCATGGACATCCGCATGCCGGTGATGGACGGTCATGCCGCGGCACGCCGCATTCGCGAGATCGCGCACCTGCGGAGCCTGCCGATCATCGCCATGACCGCCAATGTGAGCGCCGAGGATCGCCTGGCCAGCGAGGTCGCCGGCATGAATGCCCATGTCGGCAAGCCCTTCGTCCTGCGCGAGCTCTGCGCCGTGATCGTCCGGCTGTGCGGGCGTGGAGCACGGGTCCCGCAAGGCGCCGCGGCAGCGCTCGGCATGCCCGGCGTCGTGAGCGAGCTCGCCCGTTCGGCCGGCCTCGATGTCGCCACCGCAATCCACCGTTTCAGCGGTCAGGTCGGCGTCTATGGCCGCATGTTGCGCGGCTTCCTGGCCGAGTTGCCGGCGGCGATCGCGCACATCGAGGAGGCCCTGGACCAGGGCAGCCTCGGTCAGGCCGGGGCGGCCTTTCACAGCCTCAAGGGGGTGGGTGCGAATGTCGGTGCACGGGCGCTGAGCGAACTCGCCGAGGCCGGCGAGCAGGCCTGCGAGGCGAACGCGCCGCGAGCGGTGCTCAGCGATCTGCTGGTGGCCATCCGGGACGCCGGTGCGCAACTGGCGCAGCATGGCCCCTCCTTGACCGCCGCGTTGCTCGAGCCGGGTGGCACTGCGCAACCGGTGTCTCCTGCCGACCCGCAGCCCCTGTCGGCCGATGACCTGAAACCCGTGCTGGAGCGTCTGCTGGCCCTGCTGCGCCGCTCCGACATGCGGGCGGTCGATGTGCTCGAGGAGCTGCATGCGCTGTCGGCGGGGCGCCCCCGGCCGGCGCTGTTGACCGAACTCGAGAAGGCGATCGATCGGCTGGATTTCGAGCTGGCCGCATCGCTCTGCATGCGCCTCGCCGATGATCCCGGCTGGCCGTAGTCCCGGGCTGCACGGCATCATCGCGCTCAGGCCGCACGGCAATCCGCCAGCCCCTTCTTCCCGTCAATCCGTCAGGAATCAGCCATGAGCAAGCCCGTGACCGTCACCGGAACCCTCGCCCACGCCACACCCGAGACCGCGCCGGTGGTCAAGGGGCGGCGCGAGTTCTTCCGCTACCAGGACCTGATGGTCGCCAAGGCCACCGGTGGCCGCATGCGTGCCCAGCTGATGTCGGCCAGTCGCGGCATGTCCGAGCCCACCGGCTGGCACTACCATGTCTGCGAGGCGCAGTTCGTCTACGCGCTCAAGGGCTGGGTCGACCTCGAATTCGAAGACGGCCGGCGCATCCGGCTGCAGGCCGGCGAATCCCTGCTCATTCCGGGCGGCCTGCGTCACAACGAGACCGCCACCTCCGAGGAATTCGAGCTCCTCGAGGTGAGCGTGCCCGGCGAGATGGGCACGGTGCCCTGCGATCGCCCCTCGCACCTCGCCTGAGGTCGGGGCGGTTTCCGGCTCAGGCCAGGCGCTCGGCGAGCGCCGGCAACTGTGCCAGGAACTGCGTCTCCTCGGTGCCGCCATCGAGGCAGCGCAGGTCGAGCAGCAGGCGGTCCTCGGCGATGCGCGAGATCACCGGACGGGGCAGATCCCGAAGCGCGGCCGAGAGCGCATCCAGCGCGCGGCCCACGCCCTGGCGCCCCACTGGCTCGATCGCCAGACCGGCCGAGGGCAGCCGATCAACCGGCAGCGAGCCCGAGCCGATCTGCCCGAGCATCGGCATCACCCTCACCCGATAGCGTGGTGCAAGCGAGGCGGCCACCGACACCAGCAGCCGTTCGGCCTGGGCGTGGATGTCGGCGGCGGGGCGGGTGAGCAGGCGCAGCGTGGGCAGGTCCCGGGTCAGGCGCTCGGGCCGCAGGTACAGGCGCAGCGTGGCCTCGAGCACGGCCAGCGGCAGCTTGCTCATGCGCAGTGCCCGTTTCATCGGAAAGCGGCGGATGCGCTCGATGGCCTCGCGTGAGCCCACGATCAGGCCGGCCTGCGGGCCGCCGAGCAGCTTGTCGCCGCTGAAGCTCACGACATCACAGCCGGCCGCGATCTTCTCCTGAGGCAGGGGTTCGCGCGGCAGGCCCCATTGCGCCAGGTCGACCAGCGAGCCGCTGCCGAGATCGCTGGCCAGGGGCAGGCCGGCGGCGTGGGCGATGGCGGCAAGCGGTGCCTCATCCACGGCCGAGGCGAAACCCTGCACCGCATAGTTGCTGGTGTGAACCTTCATGATCAGCGCCGTGCGCGGGCTGATCGCGCGCTGGTAGTCGTGCGGATGGGTGCGATTGGTGGTGCCCACCTCGACCAGGGTGGCGCCGGCGCTGGCCATCACATCGGGCATGCGGAAGGCGCCGCCGATCTCGACCAGTTCGCCGCGCGAGACGATCACCTCGGCCCCGCGGGCCAGCGCGGCAATGGTCAGCAGCACCGCCGCGGCGTTGTTGTTGACCACGGTGGCGGCCTGCGCGCCCGTGAGCTCGCACAGGAGGGACTCGACCAGCTCGTCGCGATCGCCGCGCCCGCCATCGGCCAGCCGATACTCCAGGTTGTTGGGTGCGCTCATCAGTTCGAGCAGGGGCTCGAGCGCCGCGTCGGCGAGCAGGGCGCGCCCGAGGTTGGTGTGGATCACCGTACCGGTCAGGTTGAACACCCGCCGCAGGCGGGAAGCCAGTCGCTGCGTCACCGCCTCGGTGAGGGCCGCCGCGAGCACGGCGGGGCTGAGGTCGGCCCGGTCGAGGTCGCCGCGCAGCGCCCGCTGTCGGCAGTCCTCGAGCAGGCGGCGGGCCTGTGCCGCCAGCAGCTGATGCCCGTGCTGCGCGAGCAGGTCGGCGAGTTCGGGTCTGCGCAGCAGGCGATCAACCGAAGGAATGTCCTTGGGGGCGGCGGGAGAGGTCGGCATCGACCGGATTGGAGCCCGCGGCCGCGCGCCGCGTCAAGGATCGAAAGCGTGCGCCACAGGTTTGTCGAAAGCCGGCCCGACGGGTTTGACCCGTGCACCGGCCCCGGGCGAGGATCGGCTCATTCAGGTGCGGGGGTGGATGATGAGCGAGAACAGGGATGCGCCGGCCGCCGCCGGCGGACCGTCAGGCAGCAGCGCGGGGCCCTTCACCGGCCTGCGGGTCATCGACTGCGCCAGCTTCATCGCCGCGCCGGCGGCGGCCACCATCCTGTCGGACTTCGGCGCCGATGTGATCAAGATCGAGCCGCCCGAGGGCGACCCGTATCGCGAGCTCTTCGTGCCCACCGGCTTCGGTCCCGACGGCCGCAACTACGGCTGGGAACTCGACTCGCGCAACAAGCGCAGCCTGGTGCTCGACCTCAAGCATCCCGACGGGGTGGCGGTGATGCACGACCTGGTGCGCCACGCCGATGTGTTCATCACCAATCTGCCGCTGGCGGCACGCGCCCGCCTGCGCATCGACCATGCCTGCCTGTCGGCGCTCAATCCGCGCCTCGTCTACGGCTCGATGACCGCCTATGGCGAAACCGGCGAGGAAGCCGGGCGCACCGGCTTCGATTCGACCGCCTACTGGGCTCGCTCGGGCCTGATGGACCTGACCAAGACCGCGCACGATGCCACGCCGGCCCGCTCGGTGGCCGGCATGGGCGACCACCCCAGCGCCATGACCCTGTTCGCCGGGATCGCCACCGCGCTCTATCGCCGCGCGCAGACCGGCGAGGGCTCGCTGGTGAGCACCTCGCTGCTGGCCAATGGCCTCTGGGCCAATGGCTGCCTGGTGCAGGCCCGCCTCTTGGATGCGCCGGTGCCGCCGCGCCAGCCGCGCGAGCGCTCGCCGGCGCCAATGACCAACCTCTATCGCTGCCGGGACGGCCGCTGGCTGAATCTCGTGATGCTCAACGAAGCCCGGCAGTTCGGGCCGCTCACCCAGGCACTGGCATGCCCGGAACTGGCCACCGATCCGCGCTTTGCCTCTCCTGATCTGCGCCGCACCCACAGCGAGGCGCTGGTCGCCCTGCTCGATGCCTGCTTTGCCACACGCGATCTCGCCGAGTGGCGGGTGCGCCTGGATGCGGCCGGCGTCACCTTCGGCGCGGTCGGCACCCTCGATGACATCCCCGCGGATGCGCAGATGCGGGCGGCCGGGGCGCTGGTGCCTTTTGCCGATGCGCCCGGGCTGACCGTGTCGAGTCCCTTCATGATCGCTGGCGTGGCCAAGGCCGGCCCGCGCAGTGCGCCGGCGCTCGGCGCGCACGGCGCCGAGTTGCTGCGCGAGGCCGGCTACGACGAGGCCCGGATCTCGGACCTGCGCGCGCGTTCGGTGATCGGGGGCTGAATCGCTCGCCTTGACAGCGCTCCAGCCCCATGTGAGCGTCAGCGTCTTCCCCTACCCGCAGAGGCAGTGATGGCCCGTTATCAGCGCGTGATCCGCGGCGGCATGATCATCGACGGCACCCGCACGCCGCGCTTTCGTGGCGACATCGGCATCCGCGACAGCCGCATCCAGACCATCGGCCGCATCGACCCGGCCGACGCGGATGAGGTCATCGACGCCACCGGGCTGATCGTGGCCCCCGGCTTCATCGACCTGCACACCCACTACGACGCCCAGCTCTTCTGGGATCCCTACTGCACGCTGTCGAGCTGGCACGGCATCACGTCGGTGGTGATCGGCAACTGCGGCTTCGGCTTCGCGCCGGTAAGACCGGCCGAGCGCGAGCGCGCGATGCAGGCCATGACCCGGGTCGAGGCGATCCCGCTCGCCTCGATGGCCGCCGGTCTGCCCTGGGACTGGGTGAGCTTCCCCGAGTTCCTCGACAGCGTCGAGCGCGCGCCCAAGGCGGTGAACATCCTGCCCTATGTGCCGGTGGGCCCGCTGCTCACCTGGGTGCTCGGGCAGGCCGACGCGAAGGCCGGCCGTCGGCCCACCGATGCCGAGCACGCCGAGCTGCGTCGCCTGCTGCACGAGGCCATGGACGCCGGCGGCTGCGGCTGGTCGGCGCAGCGCATGATGCCCGACGGACCAGCTTCGGTGCAGCGAGACTTCGACGGCACGCCCATGCCCACCGATGTGATGCACGACGACACCTGTCGCGAGCTCGCGCGGGTGCTGCGCGAGCGCAACGACGGCTTCATGCAGATGCTGATGATCTCCGGCGACAACCAGCGCGATCAGGCCTTCTACGAGGAAATGGCCGAGCTCAGCGGCCGGCCGATGATCATGAATGTGGTGCAGGCCTTCGATCACCGGCCCGAGATCCACCGTCGGGTGCTCGGCTGGCTGCAGCGTTGCCGCGAGCGAGGCATCCGCGTGGTGGGACAGGGCCTGACCACCGACGCCGGCTTCACCTTCACCCTCGAGGAGTGGAACCTCTTCGATGATTCGCCGGCCTGGCGCGAGGCCACCACCGGCACCGTCGCCGAGCGCAAGGCCAAGCTCGCCGATCCGGCGCGCCGGCAGGCGCTGCGCGACCAGATGCCGCGCACCGCCACCGGCCCGCTGCCGGGCATCGTGATCTGCGGGCCGGTGCTCGAGAAGAACCGGCGCTGGCTCGACCACACCCTGGAACTCGTGGCCGAGCAGACCGGCCGGCACCCGGTGGACGTCATGCTCGACATGGCGATCGAGGAAGATCTGCGCACCGAGTTCTTCGCGGCCCCGCCCAACGGCCGCATCGACTATCTCCGGGAGATCGTCGACGATCCCTATGTGCTGTTCGGGGTGTCCGACGGCGGTGCCCATACCCGCTTCCTCACCGCGGGCCGCTATCCGACCGAGACCCTGTGCAAGATCGTCCGCGAGCACGGCATGATCTCGCTCGAGGAGGCCCACTGGCGACTGTCGGCGCTGCCGGCGCAGGTGGCCGGCTTCCGCGACCGCGGCGTGCTGCGCGAGGGCGCACCCGCCGATCTGGTGATCTACGACTACGAGCGGCTGAGCGTGCTCCCCCAGGAGATCGTGCACGATCTGCCCGGCGGTGAATGGCGGCGGATCCAGCGGGCTCGCGGCTATCGCTGGGTGCTGGTCAATGGCGAGGTCACCATCCAGGACGATCAGCAGACCGGGCGCCACTCGGGCGCGCTGCTGCGCCACGGCGCGGCGGGGCCCGGGTCCGTCGAGGCCGGCCGCTATCATCACGCCCATGCCGAACCGCTCGCCGCTGCCCGCTGACATCCACCACCTTGATCAGGTCCACACGCTCGACGCCGCCGCCCGCCGCCATGTGATCGAGGCGCCCGCCGGCCCGATGGCCTGGCGATGCTGGGGCGAGGGCGATCCGCTGGTGCTGTTTCACGGCGGCTCGGGCAGCTGGACCCACTGGGTGCGCAACATCGGTCCGCTGGCCGCGGCCGGCCGCCAGGTGTGGGTGCCCGATCTGCCCGGCTTCGGCGAGTCGGCCTCGGTGGGGCGCGATGCCGACGCGCTGCCGGTGCCCATGGAGCGGGCGCTCGCCGAACTGCTTGGCGAGCGGCCGGTGGACATCGCCGGTTTCTCCTTCGGCACCATGGTGGGCGCGTTCATCGCGGCGCAGTTTCCGCAGCGCGTGCGGCGCCTGGTGTTCACTGGCGCGCCAGCCCTCGGCGTTCGCTCGGCCCATCCCATCGATCTGCAGCCCTGGGCTCACCTGCCCCCCGGCCCCGAGCTCGAGGCAGCGATGCGCGAGAACCTGCGCATCCTGATGCTCTCTGATCCGGATGCGATCGATCCGCTGGCGGTGGCCCTGCACACCGCCAACCTGCAGCGTGACCGCATGAAGCGCAGACGCATCTCGCGCACCGAGATCATGAAGGAGACGCTGCCTTCCTTGCGCTGTCCTGTGTACGGGATCTGGGGCGAGGACGATGTCCTGCACCGCGGGGTGCAGGATCAGCTGCCGGGGGCGCTGGCGCTTGCGCCGGGGTTCGTGTCGCTGCGGATGATCCCGGGTGCGGGGCACTGGGCGCCCTACGAACGCCCGCAGGCCTACAACGCGGCGCTGCTCTCGGCGCTGGCGGGCTGAATTGCCGTGCCCGCTGAGCCTGCGCTGACGCCGGCCAAGCGCCGCCGGCTAGCCTCGGGTCTTTCTGCCCGGAGGCGCCATGACCGTCAAGCCGTTCACCGATCGCACCGTCCTGATCACCGGCGCCGCCAGCGGCATCGGGGCGGCCAGCGCGCGCGCCTTTGCTGCCGCGGGGGCGGCGGTGGTGCTGGCGGATGTTCAGGAGGCGCCCGGCCTCGCACTGGCCGCATCCATCCGTTCAGCCGGTGGGCAGGCGCTGTTCACCGCCTGCGATGTGACCGATGAGGCGGCGATCGCCGCGGCGGTGCGTTGCGCGGTGCGCGAGTTCGGCGCGCTGCACCTCGCGTTCAACAATGCCGGCATCGAAGGCGAGCAGGCCGACACCGCCCATTGCGCACTGGCCAACTGGGAACGGGTGATGGCCGTGAACCTGCGCGGGGTCTGGCTGTGCATGAAGCACGAGCTGCCGGCCATGCTGGCCGCGGGCGGTGGCGCGATCGTCAATTGCGCCTCGATTGCCGGTCTGGTGGGCTTCAACGGCATCCCGGCCTATGTGGCGAGCAAGCATGGCGTGATCGGCCTGACCCGGGCGGCCGCGCTGGAGTACGCCGACCGCGGGGTGCGGGTGAATGCCATCTGCCCGGGGGTGATCCAGACCGCGATGATCGAGCGTTTCGTCGGCACCGACACGGCGGCGCGTGCCGAGCTGCTGCGCGGCGCGCCCATGGGCCGCATCGGTCTGCCCGAGGAGATCGCGAGCGCGGTGCTCTGGCTGTGCGGGGCTGGCGCGAGCTATGCTACCGGGCAGGCGCTCGCCGTGGACGGCGGCTGGGTGGCCCGCTGAACGCCGATGCGCCGCGTTGACGCCTGGGGCATGATGAGAGCCGCTGTCGCGGCGGCTGCCTGCCTGCTCGCGTCGGCGCCCGTCCTGAGTCAGACCGAGATGCCTGCCAGTTCCTCCCGATCCGCCGCGGCCCAGGCCGCCTCCGCCGCCGCGGTGGCCGAGCTTCAGGCCGGCCTCGCCGCCGCGCGGGCTGGCGGCGCCATCAAGCTGGGGGATCGGGCGCTCTGGCTCGCTTCCCGCGAGGAGGGCGACACCCTGCGCGGCGACATCCACGCCTTGAGCCCCACCCGTTACACCGAGGTACGGCAGGCGCTGCGGCGCGCGTCGGCCTGGTGCGAACTGCTCATCCTTCACCTGAATGTGAAGTTCTGCCGTGCCGAGGGCGCACCGGGCGAGGAGTCGCTGGTGCTCGGGCTGGGCCGCAAGTTCGAGCAGCCACTGGGCGATGCGCACTGGATCCGGCTGGCGTTCAGGCTTCAGGAGACCAGCGATCAGCGCTTTGCGGTCGGGCTCGAGGCGGCCGAAGGGCCGCTGGGCACGCGCAACTACCGTATCGCTCTGGAGGCTGCGCCCCGGGGCGAGCGCGAGACCCTGCTGCATGTCACC
>CAIZPE010000026.1 GCA_903934795.1 uncultured bacterium
GCCGGCTGGTGCGGGGTGGTCGCGTGGACCAGGCGGGCTGAGCGCGCGATGGGTGCGCGCGGCTGCTGCGTGCCGGTCGAGTCAGCGGCCCGGTCGGCGGCTTGCAGGTCGATGGCGCGATCAGGACCGGACGAGCCGTCGCAGCGCCAGCCTCATCCGATCGCCCTTCCCGACGATTTGCCGCCCGGGCCGCCCGGTGCGGTGGCCACCGCGCTGTCCGACCTGCCGCTGATCGCCCTGCCCGGCGGCGAGTTCCTCATGGGCAGCGATGCCGACGAGGGCGAGCCTGGTGACGGCGAGGGGCCGGCGCGACAGGTACGGCTCGAGCCCTTTCGCATCGCGCGCACCGCGGTCACCAACCGCCAGTTTGCGGCCTTCGTGCAGGCCACCGGCCATGTCAGCTATGCCGAGGAGGTCGGCGCGAGTTTCGTGTTCGCCGGCCTGCTGCCCGATGACTTCCCGCCCACCCGCGGCCTGGTCGATGCGCCCTGGTGGCGCGAGGTGCCGCAGGCCTGCTGGCTGCGTCCGGAGGGGCCCGGCTCCTCGTGGCGCGGCCGCGAGGACCACCCGGTGGTGCATGTGAGCTGGCATGACGCGCTCGCCTTCTGCAACTGGGCCGGACTGCGCCTGCCCACCGAGGCGCAGTGGGAATACGCCGCGCGCGGCGGCCTGGTGGGCCGGCGCTATCCCTGGGGCGACGAACTCACGCCAGGTGGCGAGCACCGCTGCAATGTCTGGCAGGGCCGCTTCCCGTCGCGCAACGAGTGCCATGACGGCCATGCCGGCACCGCCCCTGCCGACGCATTCCCGGCCAACGGCTTCGGCCTGCACAATGCCTGCGGCAACACCTGGGAGTGGTGCGCCGACTGGTTCAGCGCCACCCATCCCGCTGCGCCACGCCATGATCCTGTCGGCCCGGCGCACGGCACGCGCCGGGTGATCCGCGGCGGCAGCTATCTCTGCCACGAGAGCTACTGCTTCCGCTTCCGCGTGGCGGCGCGCAGCGCCAACCTGCCCGAGGCCACCGCCGGGCACATGGGCTTTCGCTGCGCGGCCGACCCGCTGCCCGCGGCACCGGGCACCGTCTTTCCCTCCGAGGAGCATTCATGACCCAGACGCCCAATCGCAACGGCCTTGGCCTGACCGCGAGCGAATCCCGGCCGCACTGGCCCGAACCGGCGCGCGCCCCGCAGGGCGCACCCAATGTGGTGTGCATCGTGTTCGACGATCTCGGCTTCGCCGACCTCGGCTGCTACGGCTCGGAGATCGCCACGCCGCACATCGATGCGCTGGCCGCCGCCGGCCTGCGCTACACCAACTTCCACACCACGGCGCTGTGCTCGCCCACCCGCGCCGCGCTGCTCACCGGTCGCAACCACCACTCGGTGGGCATGGGTGGCCTGGCCGACTGGGACCTCGGCTTTCCGGGCATGCGGGGCCGCATCGCGCGCAGCGCCGGCACGCTGGCCGAGATGCTGCGGCTGGCCGGCTACAACACCTTCGCCACCGGCAAGTGGCATCTCACGCCCACCTTCGAGACCTCGCAGGCCGGGCCCTTCGACCAGTGGCCGCTGCAGCGCGGCTTCGACCGCTACTACGGATTCCTCGAGGGCGAGACCAGCCAGTGGCACCCGGAACTGGTGCTCGACAACCATCACATCGAGGCACCCGATCGGGAGGGCTATCACCTCTCCGAGGACATCGTCGATCAGTCGATCGGCTTCATCCGCGCGCAGCGCACCATCACGCCCGACAAGCCCTTCTTCCTCTACATGTGCCTGGGCGCGCAGCACGCGCCCCACCATGCGCCGAAGGCCTTCATCGACCGTTACGAGCCTGTCTTCGCCAAGGGCTGGGACGCCACGCGCGAGGAACGCCTGGCGCGGCAGAAGGCGCTGGGTATCGTGCCGCCTGACACCGCGCTGCCCGAGCGCAATCCCGGCGTGAAGCCCTGGGCCGAGCTGAGCGACGATGAACGCCGACTGGCGGTGCGGCTTCAGGCCGCGTTTGCCGGCATGCTCGAGCACGCCGACCTGCAGGTGGGCCGGCTGGTGGCCTGGCTGCGCGAGCAGGGCTGCCTTGACAACACCCTGATCACGCTGATCTCCGACAACGGTGCCAGTCAGGAGGGCTCGCCCTTCGGTACCGTGAACGCGCTGCGCTACTTCAACGGCGTGCGCGACACCCTGGCCGAGAACCTCGAGCACATCGATGCGATCGGCGAGGCGCACCTGAACAACAACTATCCGCTGGGCTGGGCGATGGCGGGCAACACGCCCCTCAAGCGCTACAAGCAGAACACCCATGGCGGCGGCGTGCGCGATCCGCTGATCGTCCACTGGCCGGCGGGCATCGCGCAGGGCGGCGCCATCCGTCACCAGTTCCATCATGTCTGCGACATCACGCCCACGGTGCTCGAGGTCACCGGCGTATCGGCGCCCGGCGCCATCAACGGCGTGACCCAGCAGCCGATCGAGGGCACCAGCTTCGCCTATTCCTTCGGCGACGGCGCGCAGCCCACCCGCAAGCGCACCCAGTACTTCGAGATGCTCGGCCACCGCGGCATCTGGCACGAAGGCTGGAAGGCGGTCACCTGGCACCGGCCCGGCACGGCCTTCGATGCCGACCGCTGGGAGCTCTACCACCTCGAGCATGACTTCAACGAGATGCACGATCTGGCCGAGCAGGAGCCGGCCCGTCTGCAGGCGATGATCGCGCGCTGGTTTTCCGAGGCCGGAGCCTGCAACGTGCTGCCGCTCGATGACACCCTGAACCGGTTCGTGAGCTCCAACCCCCACAGCGTCGCGGCCCGTCGCCACTGGGTGCTGCAGCCCGGTGGCGGCCGCATCCCGCAGGCGGCCGCGCCCGACATCCGCAACCGCTCCTATCGCATCACGGCCCATGTCGACATTCCCGAGGGCGGAGCGCAGGGCGTGCTGATCGCCCAGGGCGACTGGTGCGGCGGCTATGCCTTCTATCTGCGCGACGGCCATCTGGTGCACGACTACAACTTCGTCAACCGGCACTACATCGCGCGCTCGGCAGCGCCCGTGCCGGCGGGCAGGCACATCCTCAGCTGGGTGGTGCGCAAGACCGGCGAGTACCGGGCCGAGGGCACGCTGCTCATCGACGGCGAACCCTGCGGCTCGGCGGCGCTGCCGCAGACCTATCGCGCGCAGTCCTCGTTCATCGGCATGGAGGTGGGCCGGGCGCCGAAGCCCGCGGTGGCCGATTTCGTTGCGCCGTTCCCGTTCACCGGCACCCTGCACCGGGTGGAGGTCGAGCTCGGTGATGATCAGCAGGTCGACCCGGCGCGCAGCCTCGAGGCCGCACTGCGCCGGCAGTAGTTCGGCGGCAGGCGCCGGGCATGAGCGAGGTTCCTGACAGCGTCAACAACCCGCTGGCCATCGCCGACTACCGGCGCTACTGGCTGGCCCGGCTGTGCTCGCATGTGGCCACCCAGGTGCAGGTGGTGGCGGTGGGCTGGCAGATGTACGAGCTCACCGGCAGCGCCCTCGCACTCGGGCTGGTGGGTCTGGTGCAGTTCCTGCCGGCACTGGTGCTGGCCATCGCCGTGGGGCCGGTGGTCGATCGCCATGATCGTCGGGCCATCCTCATCGCCGGCCGGGTGGTGCAGGCCGGCGCCGCGCTGGCGCTGGCCGCTGCCAGCCTGAGCGGCCGTCTCGACGCCAGCCTGCTCTACGCGCTGGTCTTCGCGCTCGGCCTGGTCGGTGCCTTCGAGATGCCGGCCTCGCAGGCGCTGGTGCCCTCGCTGGTGCCGGCGCGGTTGCTGTCGCGCGCGGTGGCGCTCGGCTCCAGCGGCCATCAGGCCGCCACCATCGGCGGGCCGGCGCTGGGCGGTTTGCTCTATCTCGCTGGCGCCCACACCGTGTACGCCGTGGCCGGGGGCCTGTTTCTGGCCTCGCTCGCGCTGCTCACGCGGGTGCGGCCGCGCGGCCGGCCGGCGTCGCGGCCAAGGGTCACGCTGGCCTATCTGGCGGCCGGCGTGGTTTACATCCGCCGTCATCCGGTGCTGCTCGGCGCGGTGTCGCTGGATCTGTTCGCGGTGCTGCTCGGCGGGGCCACTGCGCTGCTGCCGATCTATGCGCGCGACATTCTCCACACCGGGCCCTGGGGCCTGGGTCTGCTGCGCGCGGCGCCGGCCGTGGGCGCGCTGGCGGTGGCGCTCTGGCTGGCACGCCATCCGCTGCAGCGGCGGGTGGGCCGGCGTCTGATGGGGGCGGTGGCGCTGTTCGGTGCAGCCACGGTGGTGTTCGGTCTTTCGGCCTGGCTGCCGCTGTCGCTGGTGGCGCTGGCGGTGATGGGCGCGGCCGACATGGTGAGCGTGGTGATCCGCAGCTCGCTGGTGCAGCTCGAGACGCCCGACGAGATGCGCGGCCGCGTGGGTGCGGTCAACTCGCTGTTCGTCGGCGCGTCCAACCAGATCGGTGAATTCGAGTCGGGTCTGCTCGCGGCCTGGCTGGGTGCGATGCCCGCGGTGGTGCTGGGTGGTGTGGGCACGCTGGCGGTGGTGGCCCTCTGGTGGCGCTGGTTTCCTGCCATGGTGCGTCGCAATAGGCTGCACGAAGCTGACTGAGCTCGCAGCTGCTCCGCTGAGGCGCTTGATGATTGTCAATGCGCTGCTGCACTGCCGCAGATAGGGTGCTTCCCGTGACGACGCGACGGCGACGCCGACACCACACACGGGGAGATTCACCATGGGGCAATCGCCTCTCGGCGGCGCCGCCGAGACCTACAACTACCGCGTGGTCAGGCAGTTCGCGCTGATGACCGTGGTCTGGGGGGTGGTGGGCATGCTGGTCGGCGTGATCATCGCCGCGCAGCTCGCCTGGCCGGCGCTCAACTTCGATGTGCCCTGGTTGAGCTACGGCCGCCTGCGGCCGCTGCACACCAACGCGGTGATCTTCGCCTTCGGCGGTTCGGCGCTTTTTGCCACCTCGTATTACGTGGTGCAGCGCACCTGTCAGACCCGGCTGTTCGCCGGGCCGCTGGCCGGCTTCACCTTCTGGGGCTGGCAGCTGGTGATCGTGGCGGCGGCCATCACGCTGCCGCTGGGCATCACCTCGGGCAAGGAGTATGCCGAGCTCGAGTGGCCGATCGACCTGCTGATCGCGGTGGTCTGGGTGAGCTACGCGATCGTGTTCTTCGGCACGATCCTCAAGCGCCGCACGCCGCACATCTATGTGGCCAACTGGTTCTTCGGCGCGTTCATCCTGACGGTGGCGCTGCTGCACATCGTGAACAGCGCGGCCATTCCGGTGTCGCTCACCAAGAGCTACTCGGCCTACGCCGGCGTGCAGGACGCGATGGTGCAGTGGTGGTACGGCCACAATGCGGTGGGCTTCTTCCTGACCGCAGGCTTCCTGGGGATGATGTACTACTTCATCCCCAAGCAGGCCGAGCGCCCGGTGTACTCGTACCGGCTGTCGATCGTGCACTTCTGGGCGCTGATCTTCACCTACATGTGGGCCGGTCCCCACCATCTGCACTACACCGCGCTGCCCGACTGGGCGCAGAGCCTGGGCATGGTGTTCTCGCTGGTGCTGCTCGCGCCCTCCTGGGGCGGCATGATCAACGGGATCATGACCCTCTCGGGTGCCTGGCACAAACTGCGCGACGACCCGATCCTGAAGTTCCTGGTGGTGTCGCTCTCGTTCTACGGCATGTCGACCTTCGAGGGGCCGATGATGTCGATCAAGACCGTCAACGCGCTCTCGCACTTCACCGACTGGACGGTGGGTCACGTGCACTCCGGTGCGCTGGGCTGGGTGGGCCTGGTGTCGATGGGCTCGATCTACTACCTGCTGCCGCGTCTGTATGGCCGCGAGCAGATGCACAGCCGCCGGCTCATCGAGCTGCACTTCTGGGTGGCCACCATCGGCATCGTGCTGTACATCGCCGCGATGTGGATCGCCGGTGTCATGCAGGGCCTGATGTGGCGCGCCACCAACCCCGACGGCACGCTCACCTACGCCTTCGTGGAGTCGGTGAAGGCCACCTTCCCGTACTACGTGATCCGGCTGCTCGGCGGCGCGCTCTATCTCGGCGGGATGCTGATCATGTTCTGGAACTGCGTGCAGACCGTGCGCGCAGGCCGACCCGAGGACGCGCGCGTGCCGGCCGTCCTGGCCCACGCCTGAGCGGCAAGGAGACCTGGCAATGGCCTTTTCCCACGCCCGCATCGAGCGCAACATCGGCCTGATGATGCTGCTGATCGTGCTGCTGGTCAGCGTCGGCGGCAGCGTCGAGATCATTCCGCTGTTCTTCCAGAAGTCCACCACCGAACCGGTGGCCGGGCTCAAGCCCTACAGCGCGCTCGCGCTCACCGGCCGCGACATCTATGTCCGCGAGGGCTGCTACAACTGCCACTCGCAGATGATCCGGCCGTTCCGCGCCGAGACCGAGCGCTACGGCCACTACTCGGTGGCCGGCGAGTTCGTCTACGACCGCCCCTTCCAGTGGGGCAGCAAGCGCACCGGCCCGGATCTGGCCCGTGTCGGCGGCCGCTACACCGACGAATGGCACCGCATCCACCTGATCAATCCGCGTGATGTCGTGCCCGAGTCGAACATGCCGGGCTACCCGTGGCTGGCCGCCAGCGCGGCCGATGCCGCGGGCGTGGCCGCCAAGATGCGCGCGCTGCGCACCCTGGGTCATCCCTACAGCGACGCCGAGATCGCGGCAGCGCCCGAGGCGGTGAAGGATCGCACCGAGATGGATGCGCTGATCGCGTACCTGCAGGTGCTGGGCACCTCGCTGAAGACCGCGCGCTAGGAGAGCCGACATGGACATCAACCTGCTGCGCGCCGTGATCACCGTGCTCTCGCTCCTGGCCTTCATCGGCATCGTCTGGTGGGCCTGGGGCCGCACGCGCCAGGCACGCTTCGATGAAGCCGCCCGCCTGCCTTTTGCCGACGACGACATCGCGCAGCGTTCCTGAACGGAGGCCAACCATGGCAGATTTCACCGGCGCCGGCTGGAGCGCCTTCATCATCATCGCCACCCTGGTCGGGCTCGCGCTGTGCCTGTGGATCACCATCGTGCTCTCGCGCCGGCCGCCGTCGAGCGGCGTCGTGGGCACCACCGGCCACCGCTGGGACGGCGATCTCGAGGAGCTGAACAACCCCCTGCCGCGCTGGTGGGCCTGGCTCTTCTACCTCACCATCGCGTTCGCGCTGATCTACCTCGCGCTGTATCCGGGCCTGGGTGCGCTGCGCGGCACCCTGGGCTGGACCCAGGCCGAGCAGTACCAGGCCGAGGTGGCCCGCATGGACGAGGCGGTGAAGCCCCTGTTCGAGCGCTACCTCAGGCAGGAGGTTCCGCAGGTGGCTGCCGATCCGCAGGCCCGCGCCATGGGCGAGCGCATGTACCTCACCTACTGCGTGCAGTGCCACGGCTCGGACGGCCGCGGCAGCAAGGGCTTCCCCAATCTCGCCGACGGCGACTGGCTGCACGGCGGGGATGGCCCGGTGCTGGTCAAGACCATCGGCGAGGGCCGCCAGGGCGTGATGCCGCCGATGGCCGCGGCCGTGGGCAGCGCTGCCGACATCGAAAACCTCGCCAACTATGTGCTTTCGCTCTCGGGTGGCGCGCATGACGCGGTCAAGGCCGAGCTCGGCAAGCCGAAGTTCGCGGCCTGCACCGGCTGCCATGGCGCCGAGGGCAAGGGCAATGCCGCCCTGGGTGCGCCCAATCTGACCGACCGCGTCTGGCTTTACGGCGGCTCGCTGGCCACGGTCTCCGAGACGATTGCCAAGGGCCGCAGCAACCGCATGCCGGCCTTTGGCGAACTGCTCGGCCCGGGCAAGGTGCAGGTGCTCGCCGCCTATGTCTGGAGCCTGTCGCATACGCCGCGCGATGCAGCCGCGTCGCCGCCCCGGCCCTGATGGCCCCGGCAGGACGCAGTCCGCGACATGAACCTGCGACCTTCCCGGTCTGCGCCATGACCTCACGCTCGCGCCGCGGGCCCGCCCGCCTGTCATGAACGCCCGCATCCCGCCGGTGGTGGCTGCGCCGCCCGAGCGCGACGACCTCTTCGAGGTGCGTCGCAAGATCTATCCGCGCGCGGTCAGCGGGCTGTTCGCGCGCTGGCGCTGGGCGATGGTCTGGATCACCCAGCTGGTGTTCTA
>CAIZPE010000027.1 GCA_903934795.1 uncultured bacterium
GGTGCCCGCCATCTACGACCAGGTGGTGGGCGAATTCTTCTTTCGCCACTGACACCGCGTTCCGTGCCACGCCAAGGAATCCGATCCGTGCTGCTGCTTCGCTCAGGCATCGTCCTGGCTGCCCTGCTCACCAGTGCGGCGCTCGCCCAGCCGGTTGGCACCACCGCGTCTGACCCCGCGCGAGCCGCCGCGCCCGCGCGCATGATCGACCTGCAGGGCCACCGCGGCGCCCGCGGCCTGTGGCCGGAGAACACCCTGGAGGGCTTCGCGCGCACCCTCGATCTGGGCGTGAGCACCCTCGAGCTCGATGTGGTGCCCACCCGCGACGGCGTGCTGGTGGTTCACCACGACCGCACGCTGAACCCCGACATCACCCGCGATGCCGCCGGCCGCTATCTCGAGCCGCCTGCGCCCGCGGTCTTCAGCCTCAGCCTGGCCGAGGTGCAGGCTCTGGATGTCGGGCGCATCCGAGCCGGCACCCGCTATGCCCGCAGCTTCGCCAGCCAGCAGCCGATCGATGGCGCGCGCATCCCGCGCCTGCGCGACCTTTTCCGACTGGTGCGTGAGCGGGGCGACACCCGGGTGCGCTTTGCCATCGAGACCAAGCTCTCACCGCTCAACCCCGCCGAGTCGCCCGAGCCGGAGGTCTTCGCCCGCATGCTGATGGACGAGATCACCGCCGCCGGCCTGCTCGACCGGGTGCAGATCCTGTCCTTCGACTGGCGCACCCTGCAGGCCGTGCAGCGCAGCCACCCCGGCGTGCCCACGGTCTACATCACCGCGCAGTTCGACAGCCTCGACACCGTCGGCGCGCGCAGCGGCCGTGACTCGCCCTGGGTGGCCGGCTTCACCCATGCGCGGCACGGCTCCATTCCGCGCATGATCCGCGCGGCCGGCGGCAGTCACTGGTCCTCGTTCTGGCGCGAGCTCACGCCCGAGCTGGTGCGCGAGGCGCAGTCGCTGGGGTTGAAGGTGCTGGCCTGGACCGTCAACGAACCCGAGGCGATGGCCCGGCTGCTCGACATGGGCGTGGACGGCCTGGTGACCGACCGGCCCGACCTCGCGATCGGCCTGCTGCGCGAGCGCGGCATCCGCTGGTAGGCCCGTGACCGAGCCGACCCCGCCCGCCCGCTGCGACATCGCGATCATCGGCGGTGGCGTCATCGGATCGGCCGTGGCCTTCTTCCTCGGGCAACTCGCGCCCGGGGCCACGGTGTGCGTGATCGAGCCCGACCCGAGCTACGCCCTGGCGTCCACGCCGCGTGCCTCGGGTGGCTGCCGGGTGCAGTTCTCGTGCCCCGAGAACATCGACATGTCGCTCTTCAGCCTGCAGTTCATCCGCGACTTCGCCCGTCACGCTTCGGTGCCCGGCCATCCGGCGGAGATCGGCTGGGTGGAAGGCGGCTATCTCTTCGTGGTGGGCCCCGATCAGGTCGCCGGCCTGCAGGCCAATGTGGCTGCGCAGCGCGCCCGCGGCTGCGATGTCGACCTGCTCGGCCCCGCCGAACTGCGCGAGCGCTTTCCCTCGATGCGGGTCGATGACCTCGGCGCCGGCGCGCACACCCCGCGCGATGGCTGGTGCGACCCCGAGGCGATGCTGCGCGGCCTGCGGCGCAAGGCCATCGCGCAAGGCGCGCTCTACCTTGCCGACCGGGTGGTAGGCGCCGAGGTGACCGCCACCCAGGTGAGCGCGCTGCGCCTGGCCGGGGGAGGGTGCCTGGCGGCCCAGGCCGTGGTCAATGCGGCCGGCGCCTGGGCGGGCGAGGTGGCTGCGCTCATGGGCATGCGCCTGCCGGTGTCGCCGCTCAAGCGCTACGAGCACTACTTCACCTGTGGCGCGCCGATGGAGCGGCTGCCCTATGTGAAGGACCTCGCCCGGCTCGCCTTCCGCTCGGAAGGAGCGGGCTTTTCAGGGGGGCTGGTGGACGGTTCGGCGCGCCGCGGGGTGGACTTCGCGGTGGACCACGGCTACTTCGAGCGGGTGGTGTGGCCGGCCGTGGCGCACCGGTTTCCGCCGCTGGAGGCAGCGCGCTGCCATCGAACCTGGGCCGGCCTCTACGAGCAGTGCGAACTCGACGGCAACCCGGTGATCGGGCGCTGGAACCGGGGGCTGCGCAACCTCTACACCGTGGCCGGCTTCTCGGGCCACGGCATGATGCACGCGCCCGCTGCGGGCCGCGCGGTGGCCGAACTGATCGCCTTTGGTGGCTATCAGAGCCTTGATCTCACCCGGTTCGGCGTCGAGCGCGTGGACGATCACGCGCCGTATCGGGAGCGGGGCATCCTCTGATGCCCGGCTGATCAGTCCTTCAGCACCGTGGCGATGGCGTCGGCCACCGCGTCGAGGTTGCGGCTGTTCAGCGCGGCCAGGCAGATGCGGCCGGTGCTCACCGCGTAGATGCCGAACTCGTTGCGCAGCCGATCGACCTGCGCGCTGGTGAGGCCCGAGTACGAGAACATGCCGCGCTGCCGGGTGACGAAGCTGAAGTCGCGGGCCACGCCGCGGGCCTTGAGCTTGTCGACCAGGGCGGTGCGCATGGCGCGGATGCGCTCGCGCATGCCGGCGAGCTCGGTTTCCCATTGCGCGCGCAGCGCCGGGGTGGACAGCACCGCCGCCACCACCGACGCGCCGTGGGTGGGCGGGTTGGAGTAGTTGGTGCGGATCACCCGCTTGACCTGGCTGGTGACCCGTGCGGTCTCGTCGCGGTCGGCGGTGACCACCGAGAGCGCGCCCACCCGCTCGCCGTAGAGCGAGAAGCTCTTGGAGAACGAGCTCGACACGAAGAACGACAGCCCCGAGTCCGCGAAGCGGCGCAGCGCGGTGGCGTCGGCCTCGATGCCGTCGCCGAAGCCCTGGTAGGCGCAGTCCAGGAATGCGATCAGGCCGCGCGCCCGCACCACCTCGACGATGCGCGCCCACTGCTCGGGCGCGAGGTCGACCCCGGTGGGGTTGTGGCAGCAGGCATGCAGCACCACGATGTCGTTGGCCGGCAGCCCTTCCAGGCAGGCGATCAGCGCGTCGAACCGCACGCCATGGGTCTGCGGGTCGTAGTAGGGGTAGGTGTTCACCGGGAAGCCCGCTGCCTCGAAGAGCGCGCGGTGGTTCTCCCAGCTCGGGTCGCTGATCCAGATGCGCGCGCCGGGCTGCAGCCGGCGCAGGAAGTCGGCGCCGATCTTCAGCCCGCCGGTGCCGCCCAGGGCCTCGAAGGTGGCCACGCGGCCCGCGGCCAGCGGCGGCGAGCCGGCGCCAAAGAGCAGTTGCTGCACGGCGGCGTTGTACGCGGCCACGCCTTCGATGGGCAGGTAGCCGCGCGCCGGCGCGCCTTCCAGACGCGCCCGCTCGGCCTCGCGGACCGCGCCCAGCAGCGGGATCTTGCCGTTGTCGTCGTAGTAGACCCCGACCCCCAGGTTGACCTTGCCGGGCCGGGTGTCGGCGTTGAACGCCTCGGTCAGGCCGAGGATGGGGTCACGGGGCGCAAGTTCGACCGCAGCAAACAGGCTCTGGCTCATCTTTTCAGTCAAGGCGTTGATTTGTCTGGAGAAAAACAGGAGGTAACAAAAGCGGGTGCTTAGTTTTTGTGCACTGCACTAGCTTTTCGAGGGGGGTTCGGGCGATAATGGCGGATTGGCCGAAGGTCCGGGCACAGATCAGGGTACTGGATGTTTACCCATGGGTCTGGTCAGGGTCGGCGGTGCCGGCAGACCCAGTCCTGAACGCAGCGCGGTTCAGACCGGGAGCCCTGATGAATCAACACTTTACCACGCAGCCTTACCGCCCCCCGAACTGATGGCCGAGCCGGCGCGCAGCGCCCCCCACCTGCTGAGCTTCCCCGGAAGCCCCTTCCAGCTGCACCAGCCGTTTCCCCCGGCCGGTGATCAGCCGCAGGCGATCGACCGCCTGGTGGAGGGCCTGGCCGACGGCCTGAGCTATCAGACCCTGCTCGGGGTCACCGGTTCGGGCAAGACCTACACCATGGCCAATGTGGTCGCCCGCACCGGGCGGCCCACCCTGGTGCTGGCGCCCAACAAGACCCTGGCCGCGCAGCTCTACGCCGAGATGCGCGAGTTCTTCCCGGCCAACGCCGTGGAGTACTTCGTCTCCTACTACGACTACTACCAGCCCGAGGCCTACGTCCCGCAGCGCGACCTGTTCATCGAGAAGGACTCGTCCATCAACGAGCACATCGAGCAGATGCGCCTGTCGGCCACCAAGTCGCTGCTCGAGCGCCGCGACACCATCATCGTGGCCACGGTCTCGTGCATCTACGGCATCGGCAACCCCGCTGACTACCACGCCATGATCCTCGTGCTGCGGGTGCGCGATCGCCTCTCGCAGCGCGACATCCTGCAGCGGCTGGTGGCCATGCAGTACGCGCGCAACGACACCGACTTCACCCGCGGCACCTTCCGCGTGCGCGGCGACACCATCGACATCTTCCCGGCCGAGCATGCCGAACTCGCGGTGCGGGTCGAGCTCTTCGACGACGAGATCGAGAGCATCCAGCTCTTCGATCCGCTCACCGGCCGGGTGCGCCAGAAGATTCCGCGCTTCACGGTGTACCCCTCGTCGCACTATGTGACGCCGCGCGCCACGGTCATGCGCGCCATCGACACCATCCGCGAGGAGCTCGCCGAGCGCCTGAAGTGGCTCTACGAGCAGGGCAAGCTCGTCGAGGCGCAGCGCCTGGAGCAGCGCACCCGCTTCGACATCGAGATGCTTCAGGAGCTCGGCTTCTGCAAGGGCATCGAGAACTACACCCGGCAC
>CAIZPE010000028.1 GCA_903934795.1 uncultured bacterium
GCCTCCGCCCCCGCGACGGCAGCGGCGCTCTCGCCTCCGCCCCCGCCTCCGCCCCCGCCTCCGCCGATACCGGCACCCGCGCCGGCACCCGCCACGGCCCCCGCGCCGATCCCGGCGCCCGCTGCCGCGGAGCCCCGCGCACACCCGGTGCCGGCCGAGCTGCACGCCGCGGATCCGGTGGTCAAGCCCCATGCCTCGCCGTCGGTGCGCCAGTTCGCCCGTGAGCTGGGGGTCGACCTCACCCGCGTCCGCGGGACGGGTCCGAAGCAGCGCATCCTGCATGAGGATGTGCGCGGCTTCGTGAAGGCGGCGGTGGCCCAGGCCGCGGCGCCTGCACCGGCGGCCTCGCCGCCGGCGGCAAGTGCAGGCGGCCTGTCGGTGCTGCCCTGGCCGAAGGTGGACTTCGCCCGCTTCGGTCCGGTGGAGACCCGGCCCTTGCCGCGCATCCGCCGGATCTCGGGGGCGAACCTGCACCGCAACTGGGTGATGATCCCGCATGTCACCAACCACGAGGACGCGGACATCACGGAGCTGGAGGCCTTCAGGCTGCAGCTCAACCGCGAGAACGAGAAGAGCGGCGCCAAGCTCACCATGCTCGCCTTCCTGATCAAGGCCTGCGTGTCGGCGCTGCAGCGCTTTCCCGAGTTCAACGCCTCGCTCGAGGGCGACAACCTCGTGCTCAAGCGCTACTTCCACATCGGCTTCGCGGCCGATACGCCTAACGGGCTGGTGGTGCCGGTGGTGCGCGATGCCGATACCAAGGGTGTGCTGCAGATCGCCCGCGAGACCGCCGAGCTGGCCGGTCGTGCCCGCGAGGGCAAGCTCGGGCCCGCCGACATGCAGGGCGGCTGCTTCTCGATCTCCAGCCTCGGCGGCATCGGCGGCACGTATTTCACGCCGATCATCAACGCGCCGGAGGTGGCCATCCTCGGGGTCAGCCGCTCGAGCACCCGGCCGGTCTGGGACGGCAAGCAGTTCGCGCCGCGGCTGATCCTGCCGCTGTCGCTGTCCTACGACCACCGCGTCATCGACGGCGCGGCCGCTGCCCGCTTCAACGCGCACCTCGCGCAGGTGCTCGCCGATTTCCGCCGGGTGATGCTGTGAGCGGCGCCGCTGGCGCCGGGAGGACCGAGCCATGAGCCAGACGATCGAGGTGCGCATCCCCGACATCGGCGACTTCGCCGAGGTCGAGGTGATCGAACTGCTGGTCAAGCCGGGCGATACCGTGGCGGCCGAGCAGTCGCTGATCACGGTCGAGTCCGAGAAGGCGTCGATGGAGATCCCGTCCTCGGCTGCCGGGGTGGTGAAGGAACTGAAGGTCGCGCTCGGCGACAAGGTTGCCGAGGGCAGCCTGGTGCTGCTGCTCGAGCCCGTGGCAGGCGATGCCGCCGCGACCGTGCCCGCCGATGCGGTCCCGGCACGCAGCGCCGCCACGGCCGCCACGGCCGCGCCGCCGGTCACCGCGACCTTGCCGGCCGCGCCTGTTCCGCCCGCGGCGACCACCGTATCGGCCGCCCCTCAGCCGGCGCCGCCCACCGGCCGCGAGCCCGATCAGCATTGCCAGCTGCTGGTGATCGGTGGCGGGCCGGGCGGCTACTCGGCGGCCTTCCGGGCCGCCGACCTCGGCCTGAGCACGGTCATCGTCGAGCGCTATCCGGTGCTCGGCGGGGTCTGTCTGAATGTTGGTTGCATCCCCTCCAAGGCGCTGCTGCATGTCGCCTCCCTGATGGACGAGGCCCGCGCCCTGGCCGCCCACGGCATCGCCTTCAGCGAGCCGCAGATCGACCTTGCCGGCCTGCGCGGCTGGAAGGATCAGGTGGTGGGCAAGCTCACCGGCGGGCTCGCCGGCATGGCCCGCGCCCGCAAGGTCGATGTGGTGCGCGGCGTGGCCTCGTTCGTCGATGCGCACCATGTCGAGGTCGAGCTCACCGAGGGCAGCGGCCAGGCCCGCAGCGGCACGCGCCGGCTGATCCGTTTCGAGCAGGCGATCATCGCGGTGGGCAGCCAGCCCGTGCGGCTGCCCTTCCTGCCGGAAGACCCGCGCATTGTCGACTCCACCGGCGCGCTGGCGCTGGCCACGCGCCCGAAGCGCCTGCTGGTGATCGGCGGCGGCATCATCGGCCTGGAGATGGGCACGGTCTACTCCACGCTCGGCGCCGAGCTCGATGTGGTCGAGATGCAGGATGGCCTCATGACCGGCGCCGACCGCGATCTCGTGCGGGTCTGGCAGAAGTTCAACCAGCACCGCTTCGGTCGCCTGATGATGCGCACCCGCACCGTTCGGGCGCAGGCCGAGGCCGACGGCATCCGGGTCTGGTTCGAGGGCGAGAACGCGCCGCCCGAGCCGCAGTGCTACGACCTCGTGCTGAGCGCGGTCGGCCGCACGCCCAACGGCGGGCGGGTCGCGGCCGAGCGCGCCGGCGTCAGCGTCGATGCCCGCGGCTTCATCCCGGTGGACAGCCAGATGCGCACCAGCGCGCCGCACATCTACGCCATCGGCGATGTGGTCGGCCAGCCGATGCTCGCCCACAAGGCAGTCCACGAGGGCCATGTCGCGGCCGAGGCGGCCGCCGGCCGCAAGTCGCACTTCGATGCCAGCGTGATCCCCTCGGTGGCCTACACCGACCCCGAGGTGGCCTGGGTGGGGCTTACCGAAGATGACGCGAAGACCCGCGGCATCGAGGTGACCCGCGGTCTGTTCCCGTGGGCGGCCTCGGGGCGGGCCATCGCCAATGGCCGCGACGAGGGCTTCACCAAGCTGCTCTTCGATGCCCAGAGCCATCGCATCGTCGGCGGCGGCATCGTCGGCACGCACGCCGGCGACCTGATCGGCGAGATCGCGCTGGCCATCGAGATGGGTGCCGATGCGGTCGACATCGGCCGCACCATCCATCCGCATCCCACGCTGGGTGAATCCATCGGGCTGGCCGCCGAGGCCGCCGAGGGGGTGTGCACCGACCTGCCGCCACCGCGCAAGCGCTGAAGGCCGGTGCCTGGCCCGGCGCGCGCCTTGGCGAGCGCCGGCTTTTGCGCGAGACTGCGCGGTCTTTCTCCAGGAGCAGGCAGCCATGTCCCGCAGCATCCGCGTGTTCATCGACGGCGAGGCCGGCACCACCGGCCTGGGCATCCGTGAGCGGCTTCAGGCCCAGCCGGGCTTCGAGCTGGTGTCGATCGCACCCGAGCGCCGCAAGGACCCACAGGCCAAGCGCGAATTGATGGCCGGCGTCGATGTGGTGGTGCTGTGCCTGCACGACGATGCCGCCCGCGAGACCGTGGCCCTGGCCGACGCCATGGGCGCAGGCGCGCCGCGGCTGCTGGATGCGAGCAGCGCCCACCGGGTGGCCCCGGGGTGGGTCTACGGCTTTGCCGAGATGGCGCCGGGGCAGGCCCAGGCGATCCGCGCCGCCGCGCGCGTGTCCAATCCCGGTTGCTATCCCACCGGCGCAATCGCGCTGTTGCGGCCGCTGCGCGAAGCGGGGCTGCTGCCAGCGGACTATCCGGTGGCGATCCCGGCGGTGAGCGGCTACAGCGGCGGCGGGCGCTCGATGATCGAGGCCCACGAGGCCGGCAAGGCGCCAGCGTTCGAGTACTACGGCCTGGGACTGGAGCACAAGCACCTGCCCGAGATCCAGACCCATGCCGGCCTGAGCCGCCGGCCGATCTTCCTGCCCTCGGTGGGCAGCTACCGCCAGGGCATGCTGGTGATGGTGCCGCTGCACCTCGATCTGCTCGCGCCCGGCACCGACGGCGCGCGGCTGCATGCGGTGCTGGCCGAGCGCTATCGCGACGCCGCCGGCATCCGGGTGCTGCCGGCCGAGCCCGAGGGGCGCATCGAGCCCGAAGCGCTCAATGACACCGATGCCATGGAGCTGCGGGTCTTCGCCAATCCGGCCCGCGGGCAGGTCGTGCTGGTGGCGCGGCTCGACAACCTCGGCAAGGGCGCCTCGGGCGCCGCGGTCGAGAACCTGCGGCTGATGACCGGGGTCTGAAGCGCCTGCGGCAGGCCTGCCTGCCGCCCTGATGCGGATCCCTCGCCGGGGATAACCCTAGGACAGCGTCTGCATCAAAACCGTTACAGTTGCGTGTTTGCCTACCCACCCGCTCCCTGCGAGATCGTCCATGAAGAGCCTGCTGCCGCTTGCGCACGCCATCGACCGGTTCAACAACCTCTTCGGCCGGATCGCCATCTGGGCCACCTTCATCTCCTGCATGGTCTCGGCGGGCAATGCGAGCATCCGCTACCTCTTCGACAAGAGCTCCAACGCCTGGCTGGAGCTGCAGTGGTACCTGTTCGCGGTCAATGTGATGCTCGGCGCGGCCATGGTGTTGCGGGTCAACGAGCATGTGCGGGTCGACGTCCTCTACGGCCGCTCCTCCGGCACCCGCAAGGCGGCCATCGACCTCTTCGGCATGATCTTCTTCCTCATGCCGGCCGCGCTGCTCATGGTCTGGATGTCCTGGCCGTGGTTCCTCGATTCCTTCATCCACAACGAGATGTCCAGCAACGCCGGCGGCCTGGTGCGCTGGCCGGTGAAGCTCATGGTGCCGCTGGGCTTCCTGATGCTCTCGCTGCAGGGCATCTCCGAGATCATCAAACGGGTGTGCTTCCTGCAGGGCACCTACGAGATGAACCTCCAGTACGAACGGCCGCTGCAGTGATCGTCGACCGCCCAGTCCAATCCTTCAAGAGCATTTCACGATGATCACGATGCAAAACATGGCGCCGCTGATGTTCGGCAGCCTGGTCATAGTCATGCTGATCGGGTTCCCGGTCGCGTTCTCGCTGGCGGCGCTCGGCCTGTTCGCCGGCTTCATCTCCATCGAGCTCGGCTTCTTCCCGGCGCAGTACATGGCCAACCTGCCGCTGCGCATCTTCGGCATCCTGTCCAACGATCTTCTGCTGGCCATCCCCTTCTTCACCTTCATGGGGGCCATCCTCGAGCGCTGCGGCCTCGCCGAAGACCTGCTCGAGGGCACCGGCCAGCTCTTCGGCTCGGTGCCGGGGGGGCTGGCCTATGCGGTCATCATCGTCGGCGCCATCCTGGGGGCGATCACCGGCACGGTGGCC
>CAIZPE010000029.1 GCA_903934795.1 uncultured bacterium
CGCTCGACGCGCCGCGAGGCGAGGATCACCTGCGCGCCATTGGCGGCGAGCACGCGGGCGAAGCGCGCGCCCAGGCCGCTGGAGGCGCCAGTGACCAGGGCAGTCTTGCCGGAGAGATCGAAGGTGGTGGGCATGGCAGGCAGGGCTGTGAGGTCGATGGAGTCGAGGCAGGCCGGGATGATCGCACAGCGCGGGCAGGCGCCGGCGCGCACGGCACCGCGCCGGCGGGCCGGGTTTGCGCCGGGCAGTCGATTCGCTGAAAATCCGGGGTACTCACGGAACGCAGCGAAAGAACAACGATGGACATTGAACGCGATGCGATGGAATTCGACGTGGTCGTGGTCGGCGGCGGGCCGGCCGGCCTGTCGGCCGCCATCCGACTGAAGCAGCTGGCCGCGGCCGCCGGATCCGAGATCGGCGTGTGCGTCATCGAGAAGGGCTCGGAGGTCGGTGCCCACATCCTCTCGGGCGCGGTCATGGACCCGCGCGCCATCACCGAGCTCTTCCCCGACTGGCAGGCGATGGGCGCGCCGCTGAACACGCCGGTCACCGAAGACCGTTTCATGTTCCTGTCGCAGGGCGGCGCGCGCACCGTGCCCGAGTGGCTGCTGCCCGACTGCTTCCGCAACCACGGCAACTATGTGATCAGCCTGGCCAATGTGGTGCGCTGGCTGGGCCAGCAGGCCGAGTCGCTGGGCGTGGAGATCTACCCGGGCTTCGCGGCGGCCGAGGTGCTCTACCGCGAAGACGGCTCGGTCAAGGGCGTGGCCACCGGCAACATGGGCGTGGGCCGCGACGGCGAACCCACCGACAACTTCCAGCCGGGCATGGAGCTGCATGCCCGCTACACCCTGTTCGCCGAGGGCGCCCGGGGCCATCTCGGCAAGCAGCTCATCGCGCGCTTCGATCTCGCCCGTGGCCGTGACCCGCAGAGCCACGGCATCGGCCTGAAGGAGCTCTGGGAGATCGCCCCCGCCCGACACAAGCCCGGGCTGGTGGTGCACACCGCCGGCTGGCCGCTCGCCAGCGACACCTACGGCGGTTCCTTCCTCTACCACCTCGAGAACAACCAGGTGGCGGTGGGCTTCGTGGTCGGGCTGGCCTACACCAATCCGTATCTCTCGCCCTTCGAGGAGTTCCAGCGCTACAAGACCCACCCCGAGATCCGCGGCTTCTTCGAGGGCGGCAAGCGGCTGGCCTACGGTGCGCGCGCCATCACCGCCGGCGGCATCAACGCCCTGCCCGAGCTGGTGTTCCCGGGCGGCGCCCTGATCGGCTGCGACGCCGGCTTCCTGAACGCCTCGCGCATCAAGGGCAGCCACGCCGCCATCAAGACCGGCATGCTCGCCGCCGAGGCCGCCTTCACGGCGGTGACCGAGGGCCGCAGCGGTGACACGCTCGATGCCTACCCGGCGGCCTTCCGCAGCTCCTGGCTGCATGACGAACTGCACCGGGCCCGCAACTTCAAGCCGATGATGAGCAAGGGGCTGTGGACGGGCACGCTGATGGTGGGCATCGACCAGGTCCTGTTCCGCGGCAAGGCGCCCTGGACGCTGCACAACACCCACGCCGACCACGAGATGCTGCGCCCGGCCGCCGAGTGCCAGCCGATCGAGTACCCCAAACCCGACGGCAAGCTCACCTTCGACCGGCTCTCCTCGGTGTTCATCGCCAGCACCAACCACGAGGAAAACCAGCCGATCCACCTCACGCTCAAGGACGCCTCGGTGCCGGTGGCGCTCAACCTCGCCCGTTATGCCGGGCCCGAGAGCCGCTACTGCCCGGCCGGGGTGTACGAGTACGTCAAGACCGAGGAAGGCGCCGACCGTCTGCAGATCAACGCCCAGAACTGCGTGCACTGCAAGACCTGCGACATCAAGGATCCCTCGCAGAACATCGTGTGGGTGGTGCCTGAAGGCGGCGGCGGCCCCAACTATCCGAACATGTGAGCGCCGCGCTCCCGATCCCCGTCCGCGTCCTCATGGCCACGCCCTGGCGCCAGGACCATGAAGGTTGACACCCTGACGCATGCCGCCGGCACCGGCTGGAGCCACCCGCTGCCGCGGTCTCTGGACGGCCCGCACACCCTGGTGGTGGTGTTCGGCGCCGCCGAGCATGCCGCGCATGATGCGGCCCTGGCCGAGTTGCGGGCTGCGCTGCCGGCCTCGGTGATCGCGGGCTGCTCCACCGCGGGCGAGATCTTCGGCGGCGCGGTGCGCGATGACTCGCTCAGCGTGGCGATCGTGCGCTTCGAGCGTACCGAGCTGCGGCTCGCGCTCACCCCGCTGGCCGATGCGGTCGACTCGCTCGCGGCCGGTGGGCGGCTCGCGAAGGCGCTCGCCGCCCCGGGGCTTCGCGCCGTGCTGGTCTTTTCCGACGGACTGCGGGTCAACGGCACCGCGCTGGTCGACGGCCTGACCCGTGGACTGCCACCGGCCGTGGCCATCTCGGGCGGGCTGGCCGGCGATGGCGGCCGTTTCCAGAGCACCTGGGTGCTCGCCGGCGCGAGCTGCCAGTCCGGTCAGGTGTGCGCGGTGGGCCTGTATGGCGATGCCCTTCGGGTCGGCCTGGGCACCGGTGGCGGCTGGGCCGACTTCGGCCCGGAGCGCCGCATCACCCGCGCCAGCGGGCAGGTGCTCTACGAGCTCGACGGCAAACCGGCCCTGGAACTCTATCGGACCTACCTCGGCGAATTTGCTGCCGGCCTGCCCGCCACGGCGCTGCGCTTCCCGCTGTCGGTGCGCGAGCCCGGCGCCAGCGACGAGCCGCTGGTGCGCACCATCCTTGCGGTCGACGAGACCACCAGTTCGCTCACCTTTGCCGGCGACATTCCCGAGGGGGGCACCGCGCGGCTGATGCGGGCCAACCACCTGCGGCTGATCGACAGCGCCGCCGCCGCCGGTTCGGCCGCGATCGCGCAGGCGCATCTCAGCCCGGCAAGCCCGGCCCTGGCGCTGTCGGTGAGCTGCGTCGGTCGACGCATGGTGCTGGGCGAGCACACCGACGAGGAGCTCGAGTCGATCAGCGCCGCCCTGCCCCCGGGCAGCGGCCATGTCGGCTTCTACTCCTACGGCGAGATCTCCCCCGCCGGCGGTTGCGACAGCCGCCTGCACAATCAGACCATGACCGTGACGGTCCTGAGCGAGGACCCGGCGTGAGCGACGAACCGTCGGCGCACCCGCTGCTGCAGCGGCAGATGCACCGGCTCGGGCTGCAACCCGATCAGCCACCCACCGCCGAGGGCTGGCGAGCCCTGCTGGCAAGCGTGAGCCGTGCCTACGGCGAGGCCGACGCCGATCGCTACCTGATGGAGCGCTCCCAGGAGCTGGCCTCGCAGGAGATGGTCGAACTCAACGAGGCATTGCGCATCGCGCGAGACCAGGCCGAGGAGATGGCGCGGGTCAAGTCGCACTTCCTCGCCAACATGAGCCACGAGATCCGCACGCCGCTGAACGCGATCATCGGCATGAGCCATCTGGCCCTGCGCCATCCCCTTGCACCGCGCCAGCGCGAGTATGTCGAGAACATCCATCAGGCCGGCCAGCACCTGCTGGGCATCATCAACGACATCCTCGATCTGGCCAAGATCGAGGCCGGCATGGTGCGGGTGGAGCAGACCGAGTTCCGCTTCGAGTCGCTGCTCGAGCAGGTCGCCACCCTGCAGGGTAGCCCTGCCTCGCTCAAGGGGCTCGAACTGGTGTTCGACATCGCCCCCGACATGCCGGCCCGGGTCACCGGTGACCCGCTGCGGCTGGGACAGGTGCTGCTCAACTATGTCGGCAATGCGATCAAGTTCACCGAGGCTGGCGAGGTGGTGGTCAGCGTGCGCGTGCAGGAACGCAGCGATACCCAGGCACTGCTGCGCTTCGCGGTGCGCGATACCGGCATCGGCATGACCGCGGAGCAGGTCGCGCGGGTGTTTCGCAGCTTCGAGCAGGCCGATGCATCGATCACCCGGCGCTTCGGCGGCACAGGTCTGGGCCTGTCGATCGCTGCCAATCTGGCGGCGCTGATGGGTGGCGAGGTCGGCGTGGAGAGCAGCCCCGGCCAGGGGTCCAGCTTCTGGTTCACCGCCCGGGTGGGCATCGCCTCGGCGACGGCGATCGTGCACGGGGCGCCGGCGCCTCTGGCCGGCAGCCGGGTGCTGGTGGCCGATGACAACACCCATGCCCGGCAGGTGCTGCGCGAGATGCTGGCGGGCATGGGTTTCGATGCCCATGCCGTGGCCTGCGGGGAGGCTGCGGTCGCCGAGATCGCGCGGGCCGATCGGGCCCTCGAGCCCTACGCGCTCGCGCTGCTCGACTGGCAGATGCCTGACCTCTCCGGCGTGGAGGTGGCGGCCCGCGTGCAGCACGCCCGCCTGACAGCGCCCCCGGCGATGGCGCTGGTGACCGGCCACGACCGCGAGCGGGTGCAGGAGCTTGCCGCCGGCATCGGACTGGCCGAGGTGCTGACCAAGCCGGTCAGCCCATCGATGCTCCACGACCGGGTGGTCAGCCTGCTGCAGGGCGCCGTGGCGGCCCGCATCACGGCAACGGCATCAGGGGCGAGCACCGCGTCGGACCGGCCCACGACGGATTCATCGGCAACCTCAGGTCCGGCGCAGGGTGCGTCCGATGCCGCGCATGCCGCGCTCCATGGCAAGCGGGTCCTGCTGGCCGAAGACCATCCCCTGAACCAGATGGTGGCGGTCGATCTGCTGCAGCAGGCCGGCATGCAGGTCGAGGTCGCCGGTGATGGCGCGGTTGCGCTTGCCCGAGCCCGCGAGGGCGGCTGGGATCTCATCCTCATGGACATGCAGATGCCGGTGATGGACGGGCTGGCGGCCACGCGGGCCATCCGCGCACTGCCCGGGCCGGCCGGGACGGTGCCGATCATCGCCATGACCGCCAATGTGCTGGCCGCCGACCGCGATGCCTGTCTCGCGGCAGGCATGGTGGACTTCATCGGCAAGCCGATTGCGGCGGAGCCTTTGCTGGAGACCCTGCGTCGCTGGCTGCCGCCGCGATCGCAGAGCGACCGGAAAACCTGATCGGTTCAGGCCCGGGAGCCCGACGCGAAACGCTCGCGGTAGTAGGCGAGTGCGGCCGCGTCGTCCTGATCGCGCCAGCCGGCATCGCACAGTGCCTGCATCAGGGCGGCCGCCGGCGCGCCCAGCGGCAGGTCCAGGCCCGCCGCGCAGGCCGCCTCGTTGGCCAGACGCACATCCTTGGTGAGCACATGCGCCTGGGCGCGGGGTGCGAGGTCTCCTGCCAGCGCGCGCGGCATGCGGTCATCGAACATCCAGCTCTGCCCCGAGCTGGCCGAGACCAGGGCCAGCAGGCGGACGGGATCGAGTCCCAGCCGCTCGCCCAGCGCCATCGCTTCGGCGCCCGCCAGCAGGTGAATGCCCGCCATGAGGTTGTTGACGAGCTTGGCTCGGGCGGCATCGCCCAGCCGTTCACCGATCAGGAAACGCCGGGCGGCAAGCACGGCCAGCAGGGGCTCGGCGCGGGCGAGCGTGACCGGCGAACCGGCCAGCATCATGCTCATGGTGCCGGCCTGCGCACGCGCCGGTCCGCCGGAGATGGGCGCATCGAGCACCGCGGCCCCCGTGCCGGCCATCGCGGCGCAGAAGCGCGCACTGTCCTCGGGGGAGATGGTGCTGCACAGGAGCACCAGGTGGGTGGGCCGGAGCGCGCCGAGCAGACCGCCAGGGCCATGGAGCACGGTCTCGATCTGGGCGGCGTCGAGCACCACCAGCGCCATCGCCTCGCAGGCGTCGGCGAGCGCAGCCGGCGAGGCCAGCACCGCGAACCCGAGTTCCCGCGCCTTGCGTTCGCGAGCGGGATCGATGTCGCGCACCGCCACCCGCAGGCCGCCGCGCAGCGCGCTTTCGGCCATGCCCATCCCCATCAGGCCGGCACCGATGACGCCGAAGGACTCGATCACGGTGGACACCGTCTGGGACTCAGGGCCCGGAAAGGGCCGAGGGCAGCATCGCGCACGCCCGGGGCAGGGCGCGGCGATCCGTCAGGAAAGGGTCAGCCGAACTGCCGCGGGCGCCGGGGGCCGCCGAAGCCGCCACCGCCGCCTTCACCACCGCCGCCACCGCCGCGGCCGTAGCCACCATCACCGCCACCGCCACCGCCACCGCCGCGGCCGTAGCCACCACCGCCACCGCCACCGCCGCCGCCGTCACCGCGGCCGTAACCGCCACCACCACCACCACCGTAGCCGCCACCACCACCACCGCCACCACCATAGCCGCCGCCACCACCACGGCGGAAACCGCCACCACCGCCCTGCTGCTCGCGGGCCTCGTTGACGACGAGACTGCGGCCTTCAAGGGAGTGGCCGTTGAGGGCTCGAATGGCGTTCTGGGCTTCGTCAGCGCTGGTCATGGTCACGAAGCCGAAGCCACGTGAGCGGCCGGATTCGCGATCGGTGACGATACGGGCATCGGTGACCTCGCCGTGGTCGCCGAACAGCTGGGTGAGCTGGGCGTCGGTGGCTCGCCAGGGCAGGTTGCCGACATAGATCTTGGTGGGCATCAAATCATCCTCGAAACTGGACGGAACATTGCATTTCGAGGCGAACCAGGTAAAGGAACCGGGAAATGCAGGAACCGGGAAATGCAAGCCTGGCACCGGACTGTGGATTCTGAAATTGCACGAGCCGGAACCATGCGCCTCCTCAATGTGCCACAAAGCCGTTGGAGCGCACATCCCCCGTCTTGGGGAAAGACAATGTTTTTTACATGAGGTAAAGGATTTTTTTCTTGAAGTTCAGCCATGACTGTATGAAAATACAGCCTTCATGACCACCCGGCTCCGCCACGGCCCCTCAATGCGCGAACTCACCCCCCGCCAGCAGGAAATCCTGGCCCTCATCAGGGAACACATCGCCGGCACGGGCTTCCCGCCCACCCGGGCCGAGATCGCGCAGCGTCTCGGGTTCCGCTCGCCCAACGCCGCAGAAGAACACCTGAAGGCCCTGTCGCGCAAGGGGGTCATCGAACTCACCGCCGGTGCGTCACGGGGCATCCGGCTCAAGCTGCTGCCTGATGAACACCGCCAGGACACCCACAGCGCGGTGCAGATCGCCTTGTCGCTCCCGCTGGTGGGCCGGGTGGCAGCGGGTAGCCCCATCCTGGCGCAGGAGCATGTGGAGGCCAGCTACGCCCTCGATCCGGCCCTCTTCGAACAACGCCCGGATTATCTGCTCAAGGTGCGCGGCATGAGCATGCGCGATGCCGGCATCCTCGACGGCGATCTGCTCGCGGTGCGCCGCACCACCGAGGCCCGCAATGGTCAGATCATCGTCGCCCGGGTGGGCGACGATGTCACCGTCAAGCGCTGGCGTCAGCGCGGCCATGTCGTCGAGCTGCTGCCCGAGAACCCCGACTACCAGCCCATCGTGCTCGACACCCGGCATGACGAGTTCGCCATCGAGGGCCTGGGCGTGGGTCTGATCCGGGGCTCGCACGCGCTCTGAACCCCCTGGCATCATGCAGCCCCCCGCTTCCCTGCCAGCCTGCGTCTGGCGTGCCCATGAACTCGGCGGCACCGGTCAGGCCGGTCATCCCAGCGGCTTTGCATCGCTGGACGCACAGCTGCCCGGCAGCGGCTGGCCATCCGGCATGCTCACCGAGCTCATCAGTCGCGAACCCGGCACCGGAGAACTGCGCCTGCTCGTGCCGCTGCTGCGGCAGCTCAGCCAGGCCCAGCGGCTGATCATCCTGCTGGCCCCGCCGCACACTCCCTATGCCCCCGCGCTCCAAAGCCACGGCATCGACATCAACCGCCTGCTGATCGTCCAGGCGCCCAATGCCGCCGACCGGCTCTGGGCAGTCGAGAAGTCCCTCAAGAGCGGCAGCTTCGGCTGCCTGCTGGCCTGGCTGCCGCAGGAACGCACACGGCCGGAACACCTGCGTCGCCTGCAGCTGGCCGCCCAGGCGGCACAGGGGCCGGTGTTCCTGTTCCGCCCGCTCGCCGCCCAGTTCGAGGCCTCCCCCGCGCCGCTGCGGCTGCTGCTGCTGCCTCGCCCCGAGCAGCAGCTCTCGGTGCAGGTGCTCAAGCGGCGCGGCCCGGTGCTGGCGCAGCCGATGCTGCTGAACCTGCCACAGCCGATGACCACCATCCGGCTGCGTCGCCACCCGGCCAGCCTGTCGGCAACCGATGCGCTTGCCGCTGGCCTGGGCACCGCGCACACCGGTGCAGGGCTGCCTGCGCGGCACCGACAACCAGCCACGCTCAACTGACGCTGCCGCGCGCCTGAGCCCGCCGCAGGGGCGACTCAGGCGACTGCCCTCGGCCACACCACCGCCATGCTCTGGCTCGGCATCCATTTCCCCCTGCTGGCGCTCGAGGTCTTCCTGCGCGCCCTGCCAAGCGCCGGGAGCGCAGGCCTGCCGCGTCCAGACCTGGCGGTGTGCCGTCAACTGCGGGTGCTGCACGCCTGCGAACAGGCCCGGGCGCGAGGCGTCCAATCGGGCATGAAACAGGCCACTGCCCTGGCCATTGCACCCGAGCTGCTGCTGCGCGAGCAGAACCCGCGGCTGGAGGCCGAAGCCATCACATCGGCCGCCACCTGGGCACTGCAGTTCACCCCATCGGTCAGCCTGCAGTCCACGCCGGCAGC
>CAIZPE010000030.1 GCA_903934795.1 uncultured bacterium
ATCACTGCTCTTCGCGCTCGCGCGCCGGCCGGCGCCGCCGGCCTGAGCGCAGTCGGCGCCGCGGGCTGCGGGCTGCGGGCTGCGGCGCCCGCCGCTGCGTGCGTGGCAGACGCAAGCAGGGCCCGCGATCCTGGCGCTCAGGTACCCACCACCCCGCCGTCCTGGCGGCGCACCGCCACCGTGGCCGAGCGCGGCCGGCCGTCGGGCCGGAAGTCGGGCCAGTTGGAGAGCTGGCGCGGATTGGCCGGATCGGTGCCGAGGGCGCCCCGCTCGCCGGGATGCTGGATGTTCACGAACAGCGTGCGGCCATCGGGGGTCATGCAGCCGCCGGTGAGCTCGCAGCCGCGTGGCCCGGTGAGGAAGCGGCGCGCCTCGCGGGTGACCGGGTCGACCGCCACCACCTGGTTGTTGCCGTAGATCGCGTGGTCAGTCTTGAGCAGTGCGCTGGGCGAGACATCGGTCTGCACCCACATCACGCCGCGATCGTCGATGAACAGGCCATCGGGCGAGGCGAAGAGATCGCCCTGGATGTTGCCCCGCTGGCCGGCATCGGCGTGGGCCGGGTCGCCGGCAAGGATGAAGGTCTCCCAGCGGAATCGGGTGGCGGCGTGATCGGCGCCCTCCTCGGTCCAGCGCATGATGTGGCCGTAGCGGTTGGGCGCGCGCGGGTTCGCCGGGTTGGGGCCTTCGGCGCCGTCACGGCCGCGGCCGGCGTTGTTGGTGAGGGTGACATACATGTCGCCGGTGCGCGGATGGCGGGCCACCCACTCGGGGCGGTCCATGCGGGTGGCGCCCACCCGGTCGGCGGCGGCGCGCGCGAACATCACCACCGCGCCCTGCGAGTCGAAGCCGGCCTCGGCGGTGAGACCGTTGCGGCCATGCACGAGCTCGATCCACTCGCCGCTGCCGTCGGGGTTGCAGCGCGCCACATGCAGCGTGCCCTCGTCGAGCAGGCCGGCATTGGCGGCGCGATCGGCGGGGTTCCAGGGCCGGCTGCTCACGAACTTGTAGAGGTACTCGAAGCCGCGGTCATCGCCCGAATAGACCGCCACCCGGCCATCCTTGCAGACCGTGACCGTGGCGCCCTCGTGGGAGAAGCGGCCGAGCGCGGTGCGCTTGACCGGCACCGAGGCCGGGTCGAAGGGATCGATCTCCACCACCCACCCGAAGTGGTTGGCCTCGTTGCGGTTGCGATCGAGGTCGAAGCGCGGATCGGCCTCGCCCCAGCGGAACGAGAAGCGCACCTTCGGGCTGAGCTCGTAGCGCTCCTCGAAGGCGGTGGGCTGCGCCGGCGCCCTGAAGTGGAAGCTGAAGTTCTCCTCGCAGGTGAGGTAGGTGCCCCAGGGTGTGAAGCCATTGGCGCAGTTGTTGAAGGTGCCCGCGGCCTCGCGGCCGGCGGGGCTCGCCGCGGTGCGCATCAGCGGATGGCCGGCGGCCGGCCCGCCAATGCGCATGGGGGTGTTGGCGTGGATGCGGCGCGCGAAGCGCGAGGGCCGCACCAGCGACCAGCGGCCATCGATCAGGCGGATCTCCTGCACCGAGCAGCCCACCGAGGCCTGCGACTTGCGAACCTTGGCCAGCGACCAGTTGGCCATGCCATCGGGAAACAGGCCGTTGTTGTCGGGGTACTCGTGGTTCATCACCAGCAGGCCGTGGGTGGACCCGCCCGAGCCGAGCGGCAGCGGAAAGAAGTGCATGCCGTCATGGTGGGTGCCCGACTGCAGCTCCTGGTCCTGCGCACTGTTGCCGGCATCCCACTGGAAGGCCGGCATGCCGCGCACGTCGCCGATCGGGTCACCCCAGGCCACCAGCACATCGGCGCGATAGCCCTCGGGCACCCGGACCGCATCGTCGGAAGACGCCGCGATGCCCTTGAAGCCGAGCAGCGGACCGGCCGGCGCGCCCGCAGACGACGCCGGCAGC
>CAIZPE010000031.1 GCA_903934795.1 uncultured bacterium
CGCACACGCCGACACTCGAGGATACGGCTCTCCATGCGCCCGGGCGGCCCGCCATCATCGGGACGAAGGCGCAGAAAACGGAACTGGGTGCGCTCCTCGTGGTGCGTGGCCACGAAGGTGCCCCGGCCCTGCCGACGCACCAGCAGGTTCTCGGCGGCGAGTTCATCGACCGCCTTGCGAACCGTGCCCTGGCTGACCCCGAAGCGCGCGGCGAGCTCGGTCTCGCTCGGAATGGGCTCGCCCGGCTTCCACTCGCCGGCCTGCAGGCCACGGGTGATCAGGCCCTTGATCTGGCGATAGAGCGGGCTGAAGCGCGGGGTATCGGCCCGCGCCGCCTCGACGCCGGGGCGATGGTCGGTCATGACTTCATTGAATCACAGAGCGAATCGGAATTTCAATAACATATGTCTTATATAAGATAGCTTTCTGGATTGACAGCGGACTGACCACGCCGCTATCCTCGAAACCACACCCGTGGCCCGGTCTTGGCCTGCCAAGGCACCCGCGCGCCGCTGTTCCCAACCGCATCCAACGCGAGGTTCCCTGATGACCAAACCCGTCAAGCGTGTCGCGATCACCGGCGCGGCCGGCCAGATCGGCTACAGCCTGCTGTTTCGCATCGCCAATGGCGACATGCTCGGCAAGGATCAGCCCGTGATCCTGCAGCTGCTCGACATCACCGCCGCCCTGCCCGCCGTCAAGGGCGTGGTCATGGAGCTCGAGGACTGCGCATTTCCGCTGCTGGCCGGCGTGGTGATCACCGATGACCCCAAGACCGCGTTCCGCGATGCCGACTATGCCGTGCTGGTGGGCGCGCGCCCGCGCAGCAAGGGCATGGAGCGCAAGGACCTGCTCGAGGCCAACGGCGCCATCTTCACGGTGCAGGGCCGCGCCCTGGACGAAGCCGCCAGCCGCGACTGCCGCGTGCTGGTGGTGGGCAACCCGGCCAACACCAACGCCTACATCGCCATGAAGTCCGCCCCTGGCCTGCCGGCGCGCAACTTCACCGCCATGCTGCGTCTGGACCACAACCGGGCGCTGTCGCAGATCGCCTCGCGCACCGGCAAGCCGGTGTCCGCGATCGAGAAGCTCGCGGTCTGGGGCAACCACTCGCCTACCATGTACGCCGACTACCGCTTCGCCACCATCGGCGGCCAGTCGGTCAAGGCCATGATCAACGACGAGCCCTGGAACCGTGATGTCTTCCTGCCCACGGTGGGCAAGCGCGGCGCGGCCATCATCGAGGCCCGCGGCCTGTCGTCGGCCGCCTCGGCCGCCAATGCCGCGATCGACCATGTCCGCGACTGGGCGCTCGGCACCAACGGCCGCTGGGTCACCATGGGCGTGCCCTCCGACGGCTCCTACGGCATCCCCGAAGGCATCATGTTCGGCTACCCGGTCACCTGCGCCAACGGCGAGTACAGCCTGGTCCAGGGCCTGGAGATCGACGAGTTCTCGCGCTCGCGCATCGACATCACCCTCAAGGAACTCCTCGAGGAACGCGACGGCGTCAAGCACCTGCTGGGCTGAGCCTCGCTGCGGACGCGCCGGCACCCTGCCGGCGCCAGCGCCTGCGCCGGCTCGCTGCCGGCGCCCCACCCCAACCCGGAGGCCGACATGACCACGCCCGGACAGAAGTTCCGCGATGCCCTCGCCCAGGAGCAGCCGCTCCAGATCCCCGGTGCCATCAACGCCAATCACGCGCTGCTCGCCCGTCGGGCTGGCTTCAAGGCCATCTACCTGTCGGGCGGCGGCGTGGCGGCCGGCTCGCTGGGCCTGCCTGACCTCGGCATCTCGGGCCTCGATGACGTGCTCACCGATGTGCGCCGCATCACCGATGTCTGCGACCTGCCGCTGCTGGTCGATGTCGACACCGGCTTCGGTTCGTCGGCCTTCAACGTGGCGCGCACCACCGCGTCGCTGATCAAGGCCGGGGCCGCGGCCATGCACATCGAGGACCAGGTCGGCGCCAAGCGCTGCGGCCACCGGCCCAACAAGGAGATCGTCTCGCGCCAGGAGATGGTCGATCGCATCAAGGCCGCGGTCGACGCCCGCAAGGACCCGAGCTTCTTCATCATGGCCCGCACCGACGCCCTGGCCAGCGAGGGCCTGGAGGCAGCCATCGAGCGCGCCGTGGCCTGCGCGGAGGCCGGTGCCGACGGCATCTTCCCCGAGGCCATCACCGACCTGCCGATGTACCAGCAGTTCGCCCGCGCGGTGAAGGTGCCGGTGCTCGCCAACATCACCGAGTTCGGACAGACGCCGCTTTTCACCGTCGAGCAGCTCGCCGCGGTCGATGTGGCGATCGTGCTCTATCCGCTGTCGGCCTTCCGTGCCATGAACAAGGCCGCCCAGACCGTCTATGAGACCCTGCGCCGCGACGGCACCCAGGCCGCCGTCGTGCCCATGATGCAGACCCGCCAGGAACTCTACGACTCGATCGGCTACTGGGACTTCGAGAAGAAGCTCGACCAGCTCTTTGCCCAGCAGCCCCGGCGCTGAACCGCGCCACCGCGCAGCCACCGTCACTTCCCGTAAAGGACCTTCGCCAATGAGCCAAGCCCCCGCCGCCACCGGGCCCAAACCGAAGAAATCCGTCGCGCTCTCGGGCGTGACCGCCGGCAATACCGCGCTGTGCACCGTCGGCCGCACCGGTAACGACCTGCACTACCGCGGCTACGACATCCTCGACATCGCCGATGTGGCCGAGTTCGAGGAGATCGCCCATCTGCTGGTGCACGGCAAGCTGCCCAACCGCGCGGAACTGGCCGCCTACAAGGCGCGACTGCGCGCGATGCGCGGCATCCCGGCGGCCGTCAAGACGGTGCTGGAATGCCTGCCCGCCGGCACCCACCCCATGGATGTGATGCGCACCGCGGTGTCGGCCCTGGGCTGCCAGCTGCCCGAGAAGGACGATCACAACACTCCGGGCGCGCGTGACATCGCCGACCGGCTGATGGCCTCGCTCGGCTCCATGCTGCTCTACTGGTACCACTTCAGCACCAACGGCAAGCGCATCGAGGTCGAGACCGACGACGACACCATCGGCGGCCACTTCCTGCACCTGCTGCACGGCCGGCCAGCACCCGAGATCTGGGTCAAGGCCATGCACACCTCGCTCATCCTGTACGCCGAGCACGAGTTCAATGCCTCCACCTTCGCCTGCCGCGTGGTGGCCGGCACAGGGTCGGACATGTACTCGGCGATCACCGGCGGCATCGGCGCGCTGCGCGGCCCGAAGCACGGCGGCGCCAACGAGGTGGCCTTCGAGATCCAGAAGCGCTACGACAGTCCCGACGAGGCCGAGGCCGACATCCGTCGCCGCATCGAGAACAAGGAGGTCGTGATCGGCTTCGGCCATCCCGTCTACACCATCGCCGATCCGCGCAACAAGGTGATCAAGGAGGTCGCGCGCCGCCTGTCGCAGCACGCCGGCACCACCAAGATGTTCGACATCGCGGACCGCCTCGAGACCGTGATGTGGGACATCAAGAAGATGTTCCCCAACCTCGACTGGTTCAGCGCCGTCAGCTACCACATGATGGATGTGCCCACCGCGATGTTCACGCCGCTGTTCGTGATCTCGCGCACCTCGGGCTGGGCCGCGCATGTGATCGAGCAGCGCATCGACAACAAGATCATCCGGCCGAGCGCGAACTATGTCGGCCCGGAAGATCTGCGCTTCGTGCCGATCGACGCCCGCACCTGAGCCAGCGTGCTCGTGGCCGATACCGTCAGCCCCCGGCCCGCGCCGGGCGTGCGCGCGGGCGCCCAGGCCGGCACGGCCGGGCGCTGGCTGGCCATGCTGGCACTGACCGGTCTGGCGGCCTGCGCCAGCGCGCCCAAGCCGCCCCCGGTTGCGACGCCGCCGGCACCCACGGTGCTGCCCGCACCCGCGCCACCGCCGATCGCAGCCCCAGCCCCGTCACCGCCGCCTCCCGAGCCCGCCGCGCCGGCGCCGCAGATCGACACCCCGGCCGCGCCGATGGCGCTCGAACCCGGGCTGTATCGCTGCGAACTCGGCCGCCGGGTGATCATCCGCCGCATCTCCCCTGACGGGCGCAGCCTGGTGCTCGGCTGGCAGGGCAAGGACTGGCCCCTGGAGGTCGTGCAGGCGCGCACCGGCGCCCGCCGCTTCGAGAACGCCCGCGCCGGACTGGTCTGGCTGGTGATCGTCGACAAGTCGATGCTGCTCGATGCCAGGGCCGGCCGTACGCTGGCCAATGAATGCCGGCTCTGAGCGCCCGCTGAGATGCCCCGCACCGAAGCCCTCCTGCTCGGACTGTGCGCGGCGGCATTGCTGCCGCTGCCTGTCCGGGCCCAGCCGGGCGCGGCTCCCGGCACCAGCGCCAGCGCGGGCGAGCCTGCCGCCAGCGACTACCCGCGCCGGCAGCCCGGCCTGTGGGAGGTGCGCAGCGCCGGCGCGCAGTCGGCCGGCGTGCCGCTGGTTCGCTTCTGCGTGGGCGAGGCCACCGACACCGCAGCCCAGCACCTCGACCGGGTGCCCGGCGTGCGCGGCTCGTGCAGCCTGGGCGCCTTCCGGCGCGATGGCCCGTCGTGGATTGCCGAGTCGGTGTGCCGCGACAGCCGCAGCACCGCCAGCAGCCGGGCGGTCGCCTCGGGCGACTTCGTCACCACCTACCGCATCGACACCCAGGTGCGATACGAACCGCCGCTGGGTGGCGTGCGTGCCGAAGACCGCGACTCCGTAGCCGCGAAACGCCTCGGCGACTGCGCTGCCGGCCAGCGTCCCGGCGACATGCTCATCCCCGGCATGGGCACCCTGAACATGACCGACGGTCACTTCCGTCCCGAACCTGCACCCCGCGCAGCCCGTCCGCAGGGCGCCGCTGCGGCGCGGCCCTGACCCCGCTTTCCCTTCCCGACCGAACCCCCCTCGCATCCGCAGGAGCCTCCATGACCCAGAACCCGTTCAAGACCCTGAAGGACTTCAAGCTCGCCTCGGGCAAGACCGGCCAGCTGCACTCGCTGCCCGCGCTCGCGCGGCGTTTCCCGAACATCAAGCGCCTGCCGGTGTCGATCCGGATCGTGCTGGAGTCGGTGCTGCGCAACTGCGACGGCCTGAAGGTCACGCCCGAGCATGTCGAGCAGCTCGCCAACTGGCAGCCCAATGCCGAGCGCACCGCCGAGATCCCCTTCGTGGTGGCCCGCGTGGTGCTGCAGGACTTCACCGGCGTGCCGCTGCTGGCCGACCTGGCCGCCATGCGCACCGTGGCCCGCGGCATGGGCAAGAACCCCAAGACCATCGAGCCGCTGGTGCCGGTGGATCTGGTGGTCGACCACTCGGTGATGATCGATCACTTCGGCAGCGGCAAGGCGCTGAACCTGAACATGAAGCTGGAGTTCGAGCGCAACCAGGAGCGCTACCAGTTCATGAAGTGGGGCATGCAGGCCTTCGACACCTTCGGCGTCGTGCCCCCGGGCTTCGGCATCGTCCACCAGGTCAACCTCGAGTACCTCGCCCGCGGCGTGCACAAGGGCAAGGACGGCGTCTACTACCCTGACACCCTGGTGGGCACCGACAGCCACACCACGATGATCAACGGCATCGGCGTGGTCGGCTGGGGCGTGGGCGGCATCGAGGCCGAGGCCGGCATGCTCGGTCAGCCGGTGTACTTCCTCACGCCCGATGTGGTCGGGGTCGAACTCACCGGCCGCCTGCGCGAAGGCGTGACCGCCACCGACCTGGTGCTCACCATCACCGAGATGCTGCGCAAGGAGAAGGTGGTGGGCAAGTTCGTCGAGTTCTTCGGCGCCGGCACCGCCAGCCTGTCGCTGCCCGACCGCGCCACCATTGCCAACATGGCCCCCGAATACGGCGCCACCATGGGCTTCTTCCCGGTCGACGAGCGCACGATCGAATACTTCGAAGGTACCGGCCGCACCAAGGGCGAGATCGACGCCTTCGCCTCGTACTTCAAGGCCCAGGGCCTGTTCGGCGTGCCCAAGGCCGGGCAGATCGACTACTCAACCGCGCTCAAGCTCGACCTCGGCAGCGTGGCGCCCTCGCTGGCCGGCCCCAAGCGCCCGCAGGACCGCATCGAGATCGGCAAGGTCAGCACCACCTTCGGCGAGCTCTTCAGCAAGCCGGTCGCGGCCAACGGCTTCAACCAGAATGCCGAGCGCCTGAGCCAGCCGGTGAAGACTGCCAGCGGTCTGGAGCTGCACCACGGCGATGTGCTGATCGCAGCGATCACTTCCTGCACCAACACCTCCAATCCCGGCGTGCTGCTGGCCGCGGGCCTGCTTGCCAAGAAGGCGGTCGAAGCCGGCCTGAAGGTGGGCAAGCATGTCAAGACCTCGCTCGCCCCCGGCTCGCGGGTGGTCACCGAGTACCTCGAGCGCGCGGGCCTGCTGCCCTACCTCGAGAAGCTCGGCTTCTCGGTGGCCGCCTACGGCTGCACCACCTGCATCGGCAATGCCGGTGACCTCACCCCCGAGATCAACCAGGCCATCGAGGCGAACGACCTGGTCTGCGCCGCGGTACTTTCAGGCAACCGCAACTTCGAGGCCCGCATCCACCGCAACCTCAAGGCCAACTTCCTGGCCTCGCCGCCCCTGGTGGTGGCCTATGCGCTGGCCGGCACTGTCATGGTCGATCTCATGACCCAGCCGATCGGCAAGGGCAAGGGCGGCAAGGATGTCTGGATCGGCGATATCTGGCCCTCGTCCGACGAGGTCTACAAGCTGATGAAGTTCGCGATGAACCCGAAGGTCTTCCGCGAGAACTACGCCCAGGTGGACAACAAGCCGGGCAAGCTCTGGGAGAAGGTCAAGGGCACCAAAGGTCAGGTCTACGACTGGCCGTCCTCCACCTACATCGCCGAGCCGCCCTTCTTCCAGGACTTCGCGATGGAGCCGCCGGCCGCTGGCGGCTCCATCCGCGGCGCGCGCGCGCTGGGGGTGTTCGGGGACTCGATCACCACCGACCACATCTCTCCGGCAGGCGACATCGACGCCACCTCGCCGGCGGGCAAGTGGCTGCAGGCCAACGGCGTGCTCAAGGCCGACTTCAACAGCTACGGCTCGCGCCGAGGCAACCATGAAGTCATGATGCGCGGCACCTTCGCCAATGTGCGGATCAAGAACGAGATGATCCCGGTCAAGGCCGACGGCTCGCGGGTGGAAGGTGGCATCACCCTGCACCAGCCCAGCGGCGAACAGATGCCCATCTATGACGCCGCCATGAAGTACCAGGCGGAGGGCACGCCCACGGTGATCTTCGGCGGCGAGGAATACGGCACCGGCTCGTCGCGCGACTGGGCGGCCAAGGGCACCCAGCTGCTCGGCGTGAAGGCCGTGGTGGCACGCAGCTTCGAGCGCATCCACCGCTCCAACCTGGTGGGCATGGGCGTGCTGCCGCTGCAGTTCAAGGGCACCGACAGCGCGAAGTCGCTGGGCATCACCGGCAGCGAGCGCTTCGACATCGAAGGCCTCGACGGCGAACTCAAGCCCCAGCAGGATGTCACCCTGGTGATCCACCGTGCCGATGGCAGCACCGAGCGCAAGGCCGTGCTGCTGCGCATCGACACCGCGATCGAGGTCGACTACTTCCGCCATGGCGGCATCCTGCCCTTCGTGCTGCGCCAGCTGATGGCCGCCTGATGGCCCGCTGATCGGCGTCGACGTCGCCCCCATCCGCCCCGGTCCACCACGGCCGGGGCGGGTGTCGCCGGGCATCGGCTTCGATTACACTGCGGCGCACGCTCCCCCAGTCCGCCGCGCTTGCTCTCCAGCCCCATATCCCCGAACCGCCCGGGCCTGACACCCTGGCTGCGGGCACTTTGTCTTGGGCTGGGGGCACTGGCCGCCTGCTGGCTGGCGAGGGCGCTGTCCTTCCAGAGCCCGGTAGGCATGCTGCTGTGGCCTGCCGCCGCGCTGGCCCTGGCCGCAGGCTGGCGGCATGGCGCGATCTGGACCCTGCCCTCGGCGCTCGGCGCGGCAGTCTGGGCCATCATCGACTTCGACAGGCCGGCCTTCGCCGCCACCGCCTTCCTCGCCAGCCTGGGCGGGCCGCTGCTGGCGATCGCGCTGCTGCGCCGGCTCAATGCCTGGAAGCCGGCCGACTACCGCATGGAGGCGGTGCTGCGCTTCACCCTGATGGCGCTGCTGGTGGCCGCGCCGCTCGATGCGCTGGTGGCAGCCGCCGGCCTGCGCAGCGCGGGCTTCATGGACGACGGCAACCCCGCCCATGTGTTCATCGCCTGGTGGCTGATCGACGCCACCGGCATGCTGCTGGTGGCGCCAGCGGTGCTGGCCGCCGCGCGCGACGGGCTTTCGCAGCCGGGGGCCGGCGGCGAGGAGCGCGCCGGCATCGATGTGGCGGCGCTGCTGCTCACCGCGCTGCTGATCTGCGGCAGTCTGGCGTTGTCGGCGATCGGCCAGCATGAGTACAGCCACGCGATCATCTTCTGCTTCTTCCCCATCGTGGCCTGGACCTCGGTGCGCCAGCCCGAGCGCACCACCGCTCTCACCCTGCTGCTCGCCTCGGGCATGCTGCTGGCGCTGCGCGCCTTCCAGCTCGGGGATGCCGACGACAATCTCGCGCGCACGCTCGAGGGCACGGTGCTGGTGCTCTGCGCGGTGGTGGTGGGGCTGCTGATGCAGGCCGTGGCCACCGACCGCCGGCAGGCGCTCACGCGGGTGGCCCTGCAGGCGCGGCAGGACATGACCACCGGCCTGCTGAACGACCGCGGGCTGCTCAACGAGCTGGCCGAGCGCCTGGCCGCGCCGGAGCGGCCGGGCTATGGCCTGGTGGGCATCCACATCGCCAACTTCGACACCATCAACGATCTCTGCGGTCCGATCCAGGGCCTGCACCTCGAGCAGGGCGTGGCCATGCTGCTCATGCGCCAGCCCGGCGCGCTGCAGGCAGCGCGTCTGTCCTCGGGGCGCTTCGCGCTGATGATCGTGGCCGATTCGGTGACCAGCGTGCGCGCGCTGGCCCGCGAGCTCTACGCGCAGCTCAATGGTCAGGTCTACAAGGCCGAGCACGGCAGCATACGGCTGCAGGCCAGCGTGGGCGGCCTGCTGATCGCGCCCTCGATCATGATCGAGAGCGAGGACTGCCTGGTGTCGCTGTCCGATGCCATGAGCATCGCCGCCAGCGTTCGCGACCCGCAACTCTTCGTGGAGCCGCTGTCGCAGTCGATCATCGACACCCGCCGCGCCCATCAGGGCAAGCTCGAGCATGTGCGCGAGGCGATTCGCGCCAAGCGCCTGGAGATCTTCGCCCAGCCGATGATCGATCCCGATGCACCCGCTGGCATGCTGGCCTACGAGGTGCTGATCCGCATGCGCGACCCCGCCGGCCAGCTGATCCGCCCGCCGGAGTTCCTGCCACTTGCCGTGCAGGCGCAGATGACGGTCGCCCTGGACCGCAGCGTCATCGAGATGGTGTTCGAGTGGCTGGCCCAGCATCCCGAGGCGCTGGCGCGCACCTGGAAGTGCTCGATCAACCTCTCGGGCATGACCATGAGCGACGGCATGATCGCCGCCTTCATCCGCGATCAGCGAGCCCGCTTCGGCATCCCGGCGGCACGCATCGTGTTCGAGATCACCGAGAGCGAGGCCATCCGCAATCCCGGGGCGGCATCACGACTGGTGGACGAACTGCGCGCCGAAGGCTTCGGCATCGCGCTCGATGACTTCGGCACCGGCCTGGCCACCTTCGAGTACCTCAAGCGATTCCCGATCGACTACCTCAAGATCGACGGCTCCTTCATCCGCAACCTGGTGAATGATCCGATCGACGAGGAGATCGTGCTCTCCACGGTGCGGGTGGCGCGGCGCCTGAATGTCAAGACCATCGCCGAGCATGTGCACAACCTCGATGTGTACGAACGGGTGTGCGCGTTGGGCGTGGGCTTCGTGCAGGGCGAGTTCATCGGCGCGGCGCAGCCGATCCGCGAGGTCTTCGAGCCGCGCGACGACTTTGCGACGCGAACCGCCGCGGCCCGCGCTGCCGCGCGCAGCGGCAGCGAGCCGCCGCGGCTGGTGATCCCGGGCGAACGGGTGCTCAGCCGGGCAGTGTCCAGCGAAGGTCGCTGAACCAGGCGTTCAGCGCGCCCCCACCCTGGTCGGTGTCGGCGGCCAGGGCCACGCCGGTGAGCGCCGGCGTGCCCGGGCCGTGCTCGACCCCGAATGCACGGCGAAAGTCGGCCGGGATGTCTCGCTCCTGCGTCCACCAGGGCCCCGGCGCTGGCGCCGACCGGATCACCAGCACCTGCACCCGCGCGGTGTAGGGCGAGGCCAGCAGGGTTTCGGCCGGCGCCCGCGGGTCAGCCACATAGCACAGGCTCGCGGCCGGCAGGCGAGGATCGTGCAGCCCCCGGGCCAGCCTGAGCAGCAGGCGATCGGCGATCGGCACCCGCTCCAGCGGGTGGTCGAAGAACAGGTACAGGCGCAGGCTGAAATCGTCACCAGCCTTCTCGCCGAGCGCGCCCGTGCCCGCCGGCCAGGTATCGGTGCGCCACGACCAGGCCAGACGCTCGGCCCGCAGCGGCGGATCGAATCGGCACACCAGGCTTGAGGCCGAGCGGCGCGACTCGATCTGCAGCACCGTGCCGCCAGGCCCGCTCACCAGCCGATGCCGGTTGGGCTCGATGCCGCGCAGGGTCTGCACCTCCCAGGCTGCGGGCAGCGCGCCGCCGGGCGCAAGATCGGCGAAGCCGGGCGTGGGCTGGGCCGCCGGCCGCGACGAGACGGCAGCGCGCGCCGGCACCGGGCCAGGGGCAGGCTCGACGGCGCGATCGCGCAGCCGCGCCGCCGAAGGATCCTGCGCCCGCGCCGGCGTCTCGGCGAGCAGACCGGTCAGCGCCAGACCGGCTGCAGCGAGCCCTGTGCCCAACGCCCGCCGGCGGGCCGGTACCGGCGTCGACACGGAGTCCGTGCGCCCGCCCCGCCACGCGAGGAAGCGCCGCCAGTCTGGCGCCTCGTCGACATCCCAAAGGGTGGGCAGCTCGTGCCAGCGCAGGCCGGCGGCGGCAAGCCGCTCGCGGGTCTGCCCCATCACCCGCGCCGTGCTCCAGTCGATGCCGCGAAACGCTGCCGGCGCATCACGGCGTGCGCCGACCAGCGCGTAGCCGCCATCCTCGGTCGGGCCGAAGACCATGTCGTGCCCGGTCAGCGCCGCGAAGGCCGCGCGAATGACCTCGGCGTCGATCGGCGGACAGTCGCAACCGATCAGCACCGCCTGCCCTCCCTCGCGCAGGCGATCACGCAGGGCGCGGGCCATGCGCTCACCGAGATCGCCATCAGGCTGGGCGACCCAGCGCATGCCGTGGCGCCGGGCCAGCGCCACCATGCGGCGGCCGGGGTCGTGGCCCGTGACGCACAGCCATGGGCTGACACCCTCGATGCGCGCCACCGCCGCCAGGGTGTGCGCCAGCAACTCGCGATGGATCGCCAGCGCCTTGTGCGGCCCGAGCCGCGCGGCAAGGCGGGTCTTGACGCGGCCCAGCTCGGGCGCGCGCGCAAACACGATCAGGTGACGGGGCAGCTCGCTCATGGTGGGCCACCGTAGTAGCGACGATGCAGCCGCCGCGGCGACTCGCCCAGGAAGTAGCGCAGTCGCAGCGACCACATCAGCAGGATGGTACGCAGCACACCATCGCGTTCCCAGCGACGCGCGCTGGTGACCGCCGGTGGCCGCAGCGCGGCGGGTCGGCCCGCCGCACGGCGCAGGGCCGCGCTGAGGGCGATGTCCTCCATCAGCGGGATCTCGGGATAGCCTCCCACCGCCCGCCAGGCAGCCGCGCTCACGAAGATCGCCTGGTCGCCGGTGCAGATGCCGGTGAGGCGCGAGCGCCGGTTCATCATTGCGCCCACCCCGCGCAGCAGCAGACGCGAGCTGTCCAGGCGGACATCGAAGCGGCCCCAGCGTGCGCCCGCGCGCAGGGCTTCACCAACCCGCGCCGCCCAGCCCATCGGCAGGCGGGTGTCGGCGTGCACGAAGATCACGGCGTCCCAGCCGGCAGCCAGCGCGGCCGCGCCGGCGTTCATCTGCAGGGCACGCCCGCGGGGCGCGGCGATCACCGCCGCCCCCGCGGCATGGGCCAGCGCCGGACTGTCATCGCCGCTGCCGCCGTCGGCCACCAGCACCTGCGAGGCCTCGGCAAGCAGGGGCGCCAGCGCCGCGACCAGACGGGGCGCCTCGTCGAGCACGGGCACCACCACGGCGATGCGCGGGCTCATGCGCCGCGCCGCCGGGTCCGTGCGCGCAGCGCCTGGCCAAGCAGGGGCCAGCCACGGCGCGCCGCCACCATCAGCAAGGCCAGCGCGCACAGCCCCAGCAGGGTCTGGGGCGAGAGCGCCTCCTGCGCGGACTCGAACTGCGCCAGGCGGTTGCCCACGCCGGCCAGCACCACCATGGCGGGCAGCATGCCGATCAGCGTGGTGAGGTAGAAGACGCGGGCACGCACGCCGGTGAGCCCGAGCAGCAGGTTGACCACGAAGAAAGGCAGCACCGGGACCAGGCGCAAGGAGAGCAGATACAGGAAGGCGCCCTCGCGGGCGAGGCCTTCATCGATGCGCGCCAGACGCCGACCCCACATCCGCAGCAGGACATCGCGCAGCAGGTATCGGGCCGAGAGGAACGACAGCACGGCGCCGGCGCTCATGCCCAGCGCCGCCAGCAGCACCGCCCAGCCCGGACCGAAGATCGCGCCGCCGACCAGGGGCAACACCAGCGTGCCCGGCAGCGAGAACGCCGCCATGGCGAGGCAGGCCGCCAGGAAGCCCAGGCCCGCGACCACCGGGCTGGCGGTAACCCAATCGGCCAGCGCAGCCTGATGCAGACGCAGCTCGGCCAGGGCGAGTCGCCGATGCAGGCCCAGCCCGAAGAACAGACCGATCCCGACAGCGAGCAGCGCGATCAGCGCCCAGCGGCCCCGGCTCACCCGCGCGCCGTCAGGGGGTGATCGCCACCAGCACGCTGCAGGGCGCGTGCTCGATCAGCGCCTTGGACACCGAGCCTCGCCACCAGCGCTCCGCCCAGCTGCTGCGGTGCTGGTGTCCGACCACGATCAGGTCGGCCTTGACGGCCTGGGCGCAGCGCACGATCTCATCGACCGAGCTGCCCGCGACCACCTCGCCGCGGGCGCTCAGGCCAGCCTCGGTGAGGCGGCGCAGGCCGGCGGCGAGAATGGCCTCGTACTCGGCACGGTCGGCCGGCTCGGTCTCGGCACCGTAGGCCCAGCCATCGGCCACCACCGGAGTGACCGTGGTGGGCATCACCGCGATCAGGTGCAACTCGGCCTGCGACCACTGCACGATTTCGCGGCAGTCGAGCAGCGCCTTCTGTCCGGACTGCGACCCGTCATATGCCAGCAGAACCCGCTTGTACATGATGCCCTCCCGAGTTGAGCGACCGCACCGCGGGCGGATGCAAACCCCGCCCGCGCACGATACCTCAGTCCAGCTTCACGCCGAGCGCCTCGACCTCGCGGATCCACTGCACGGCATCTTCCCGCCACATCCGCAGAGCATCGGCTCGCCCCTTGGTGGCATCGGGAATCGCGAAGTTCTCGCGCAGGGCGCGCGCCCGCGGCGTCTCATTGCCCTCGACGGCAACCCGCGAAAGCAGCTCGAGGATCTCCACGGGCACCGCCGAGTTGGCGCTCAGGGCGAGCCCACCCTCCAGGCGCGCGATCGGCGCCTTCAGACCCTGCTCGATCAGGGTGGGCACATCCGGCAGCTTGGGGCTGCGGTACTGGCCGGTGGCCGCGATCGGGCGGATGCCCTTGTCGCGCACCGTGGCGAAGGCCTGGAAGCTGCCCACCGCCATGGTGAGCGTGCCGGAGCCCATCTCCACCCACATCGGCCCCTCGCCCTTGTACTGGATGGCCTGCACCTTGCCGCCGAATTCGCGATTGAGTGTCTCGGCCAGCACGTGCGGGTAGGAGGCGACGGCATACGAACCCATGGTGGTGGGCTGGCGCTTCACGAACTCGGTCAGCTCGGCGAGGTTGCGCACACCGGTCTTCTCCTGGACGGCCAGCACCAGCGGCCCCGAGGGGAACACCGTGATCGGCGCGATGTCCTTGGCAAGATCGAAGGGCAGCTTGCGATAGAGGACCCGGGTCTGCCAGAGCATGCCGGTGGTGGTCGACAGCAGGGTGTAGCCATCGGGCGGGGCCTTGAGCATGGCCTCGGTGGCGATGATGCCGCTCGCGCCGGGCCGGTTCTCCACCACCGCCGGCTGGTTGAAGCGGGCGGTGAACTGCTCGGCGAAGAGGCGCGCATAGGCATCGCTCAGACCACCGGGGGCGGCGCCGACCAGGATTCGCAGCGGTCGATTGGGATAGGTGCCCTGAGCGCGGGGCGCCGAGAGCGGCGTGGCCGCGAGGGCAGCGCCTGCGAGCATGAGCTTGCGGCGGTGGGTGTCGGTCATGAGCGGTCTCCGTGATGGGTGTCGGCGCTGGCGCCTGTGCTTGTGATGCGGCTCGGCGGCGCCCTCCGGTGGAGGGTCCGCGTGATACGGCCATGGCGCGATCGCGCCACCGCCGGATTCTCGGCAAGCTGCCCGGCGACGGCGGCAAGACCCTGCGACTCATCGGAGATCGGTCAGGAAATGCCCGTTGCTCAGACAAGACCGAGTTCGGCTGGCGTGGCTCCGGGGAAGACCCGCTCCAGACGCGCGGTGTTCAGCCCGTAGAGGCGCTGAAAGACACCGCCCAGCACCGCCCGGTACTCGTTGAGCACCGGGCAGTCGCGGTCCTGGAACAGGGTCTGGCGTTCGAGGCGGACCTGCTCACCCGCCACCCGCCCGCCGCGCGCGGCGCCGCCGAGCAGCCAGTAGACCGTGCCATGACCGTGATCGGTGCCGCGATTGCCGTTCTCGCGCACGGTGCGTCCGAACTCGCTGAGCACGACCACCAGGGTGTGCTCCCACAGCGGCCCCATGCCCCCGGCGAAGGCGGCCAGGCCCCGACCGAGCTCTTCGAAGCGCGAGGCCAGCGCACCGGTGGCCGCGCCCTGCCCCACATGGGTATCCCAGCCGCCGACATCGATGAAGCCCAGCGCGTGCCGATCGCGCATCAGCCGGGCCACCCGCCTTGCCTCGAGCTCGAAGCCGCGGGCGCTCACCGCCTGACGGCCGGCCTGCGCCATCTCGCCGGCGAGGTCGCGCGCGGCCTGCTCACGCACCGCGAAGCCCTCGGCAACCTCCCGGGCCAGAGGCGTGTCGCGGTACATCGCGCTCACCAGCTCACGCTGGCGCGCATCCACCGGCCGCGCGGGCGCACGCACCGAGACGGTGGCCACCGGCTGCTCGCCACGCAGGACGAGCGGCAACTGCTCGGTGAAGGCGATCGGCTGTCCGGCCCCGATCTGCGCCGCCAGCCGGTTGAGGAAACCGGAGGCATAGTTGCGCGGCCCCTCTGGCGCCTGCCCCATTTCGATCGCGTCCTGGGTCTCGAAGTGGCTGCGGCTCAGGTTGTGGATGCCCGAGAAGGGCAGGAACAGCGCCTGGCCGCGGCGATAGAGCGGCAGCACCGTGTCGGTCAGCGCCGGATGCAGCGTCCAGTCGGCGTCGAGGTGCAGGTCGGTGGCGGCGGCAGGATCGGGCACCGGCAGCGCGATGTTCGGGCGCACCTCGCGATAGAAGCGGCTCTCGCGCGGCACGAGCAGGCTCAGGCTGTCGTAGCCGCCGCGCAGGAAGACCATCAGCAGGCGCGCGCCTTGCGGCTCGCCCGCCCAGACCCGGCTGGCCACCAGGGCGGGCGCAAGGCCCAGGCTGCTGCGCAGCCAGTCTCGACGCTTCATCGTCATGCTCCTTGCGAACGGGGCTCAGCGCATCATGAATGCCGGCGACGCGAGCAGCAGAAAGTTGCGCTCGGCCACCGAACCGGCCCGGGCCAGCGCCGCCTGGGTGGCCGGACCTGCCGGGCGCGCAAGCGCCAGGGCCACGGGCGTTGCGCCCATGGCCCGGGCGATGTCGAAGCGTGCGGTCATCTGACCGGGGCTGCTCCAGGCCGGGGCCGAGAGCGGGTAGCCGTCGGGCGTGGGCCGCGAGAAGAGCGGCTGCCCCAGGCGCGCCAGCCAGCCGAGCGCGGGCGCCGGATCGCGCAGGGGCTGGGCCTCGGCGACGAGCCGCAGACCCGAGCAGACGAAGTGCATCGGGGTCTTGAACAGCCGACCGAGCGAGGGCTGGAATGCAGGCGATCCGATCAGAGCCTCGATGACCGGGGCGATCTCGCCGTCACGCTCGAGAAAGACGTCGGCGGCATGCGCCACCAGCGCCGGCGGCGCCGGGTCGGCCACCAGGTAACGCACGAGCTTGCCGCACACGAAGCGGGCAGTGGCCGGATGGGCCGCGAGCAGGTCGAGCACCTCGTCGAGCTCCTCGAGACCGCGGCCACGGATGCGCCGGCCGAGCAGCTGCTTGTCGCCGCCATCATGGCGATTGGGATTGAACTCGAACACCCCCTCGCGACGGTAGAGCGGCTGCAGGCCGGGACGCAGTCGGGGCGTGTCATCGGTGAAGTTCACGCCCACCCCGGTGAGCACCCGCGCAAGTTCCTGGACATCGGCCTGCCGGTAGCCACCATCGACGCCCAGGGTGTGCAGTTCGAGCAGTTCGCGGGCGAGGTTCTCGTTCAGGCGGCCGGCCGCATTCTGCTCGTTGTCGAGGTAGCGCAGCATCGCGGGATGGCGCACCGCCGCGCCGAGCAGGTCGCGGAATCGCCCGAGCGCATGGGCGCGGATCGCGCGCTCCTCGTAGTCGCCCACCAGGGCCCGCAGGTTCGCCTTGTACTGATTCACGCTGAAGTGGTTGAACCAGAACCAGGTCATCAGCTCGCGCAGCTGGTGGCGGGAGTGCACGGCCTGCAGGAGGCTGCGGGCCTGGGCCTGCCGGGACCACTGCGCGAGTTCCTGCTGATAGGCCTGCCGGGCCGCGCGCTGGCGGGCCTCGTCGCGCTCGGCCTCGGCGGCACGGCGGCTGCGCTCCAGCGCGATCAGGAGGGCAGCGAGCCCGTCGCGGTCAGGGGGCATGGCGGGCAGTGTTGCAGCCACCTCGGGCGGCAGGCCATGGCCCGGTTCGGGGCGCAGCTGGGCCGCCAGCCATGACGCGTGGCCGAGGCTGGCATGGGCGGCCAGCAGCGAAGGCGTGCATCCCCAGCTCAGGCGATCGAGCCAGGCACCGGTGTCGGCGCTTGAGGGGGCACTTGAGGGGGCGTTTGCCGTGGCGAGCGGGCCTGAGGCTGCCCGCGCAGGCCCGGACGCCGCGCCCGGCACCGTGTCCGCAGGCGATGGCCCAGGTACCCTGCCCGGCACGGCACAGCCCGCCGTGAGCACCACGCTGCCCGCCGCAGCCGCCCGCAGCGCCCCGCGGCGGGAGGCGCGAAACACCGTTGCCGTGACCCCGGCGGGATTCGCGGGTGGAGACAAGCCGGACATGACGGGCTCAGGCATAGCATGAAGCGCCAGGCGCCACCACCCCGCGCCACCTGGACGCGCCCTCTGAAAAGACCAAGGGCTCAGGATCCGTGAGGAACCTGAGCCCTTGTTTCCGTTGGTCGGGACGGCGGGATTCGAACTCGCGACCCCTTGCACCCCATGCAAGTGCGCTACCAGGCTGCGCTACGCCCCGAGGAAGACCAAGAGTATAACCGATTGCGAGCCCACGCGCCGAGAGGGTCAGTCCGGATCGAGGAGGCTGAGCGCTCGCAGCAGGTCAGCGCGCACCGCGGCCAGGGTCTCGGTGTCCAGCGAGGCAGGCTGATCGGCCTCATCAGGCAGCGCTGCCTGCGCCTCATCGAGCACGATGCCCTGATCATCGATGGCGAGCGCGGCTCCCTCGGCCCCGGGCCCGAGGCCGTTGCGGGAGCGCCCTGCCCCATCGCCGAGCCGATTGCGGGCGCCGCTGATCGTGAAGCCCTGCTCATAGAGCAGATCACGGATGCGCCGCACGAGGAGCACCTCGTGGTGTTGATAGTAGCGGCGGTTGCCGCGCCGCTTCATAGGCCGCAGCTGGGTGAACTCCTGCTCCCAGTAGCGCAGCACATGCGGCTTGACACCGCAGAGCTCGCTCACCTCGCCGATGGTGAAGTAGCGCTTGGCCGGAATCGGCGGCAGTGCCACCTTGGGTTCGTTGCGGGACTGCATGGGGGGCGCGGGCAGGATCGGGCAGTGGCTGCGATGGGCGCGGTGGGCGCTCAGCTGCGCTCGCTGCCGTCGATCTGCGACTTCAGCTTCTGACTGGCATGGAAGGTGACAACCCGGCGGGCCGAGATGGGGATCTCCTCACCGGTCTTGGGATTGCGCCCCGGCCGCTGCGGCTTGTCGCGCAGCTGGAAGTTGCCGAAGCCCGAGAGCTTGACGCTGTGGCCGCGCTCGAGCGCGCCGCGGATCTCGTCGAAGAAGGTCTCGACCATGTCCTTGGCCTCGCGCTTGTTGAGCCCTACCCGCTCGAACAGCTTCTCGGCGAGTTCGGCCTTGGTGAGCGTGAAGGCGTCGTCGGCGGCGTCACCCGGCTCGGGCGATGTCAGCGGTTCGGGCAGCGTCGAGAGGGAGCCGGACGGAGTCATGGAGGGGGAAGGAATCAGGCGCCAGCGCGCAGTCTGGCGCCGAGCCGATCGGCCAGTCGGGCCACGACC
>CAIZPE010000032.1 GCA_903934795.1 uncultured bacterium
GCGCCAGAAGGCGCGCTGCAGGGCGAGCACCTCGTCGCGCACCTCGGCCACCGGACCGATCAGCCGCACCGGCTTCTGGCCGCGGGCGAAGACATCGGCGGCCGGCAGGTCGAGCGTGGGATTTTCGGGATGGTCGAGCGTGGCTGCGAGCAGGTCGCGCTCGGTCATGCCGAACACCACCGTGCCGATATGCGCCCAGTAGGCGGTGCCGGCGCACATGCAGCAGGGCTCCACCGAGGTGTAGAGCGTGCACTGCCAGAGGAAGGCCGGGCTGTACTGCTCGGCGGCGCGCCGCACCAGGGTCGACTCGGCGTGGTTCACCGAGTCGACATTGCCCTGGGTCATCAGCACGGTGCGCTGATCGGGCCCGACCAGCAGCGCGCCGAAGGGATGATGGCCGGCGGCCATGGCCGCCCGGCCGACCTCGTTGGCGGCGCGCAGATGCGCGATCAACAGGTCTTGCGGGGGGGCGGGGGGCAGGGTGTCAGTCATGGGCCGTGATGCTCCACGGGAACCAGCGCCGCTGCAACCACACGATCAGGCCGTACAGGCTCAGGCTGCTGCCCACCAGCAGGGCAAGCGCCGCGAAGGCGGTGGGGATCTTGAAGGTCGAGGTGGTGAACAGGATGAGATAGCCCAGACCGCGCTCGGCGGCCACGAACTCGGCCACCACCGCGCCGATCACCGCCAGCGTGATCGCCACCTTGAGCGCCGAGAAGATGTAGGGCACGGCAAACGGCATGCGCACCTGCAGGTACTCCCGTGAACGCGGCGCGCGCAGTGAACGCGAGAGCTCGAGCATTTCGGGCGGCACCGCGGCCAGGCCGGTGGCGATGCCGATCACCAGCGGGAAGAAGGCGATCAGCGTGGTGATCACCACCCTGGGCAGATGGCCCGCACCCAGGGTGACCACGATGATCGGCGCCACCGCGATGATCGGCGTGGACTGGATCACGATCAGCCAGGGCAACAGGATGCGCGAGAGCAGCCGCGAGCTGGTGATCGCCACCGCCAGCACGAAGGCCAGCACGATCGCCACCGCATAACCGGCCAGGGCTACGCCGAGCGTGGCCATCAGGTGCTCCAGCCAGCGCGCCACGCCGATCTCGCCGACTGCGCCCAGCACCGCGCTGGGCGCCGGCAGCACGAATACCGGCACCTTGAACAGCCGGCAGCCGGTCTCCCAGAGCAGCAGCACGCCGAGGAAGGCGAGCAGCGAGGCAAAGCGCATGCCCAGCGAGGCGATCAGGTTCATGAGGCTGCCTTGGCCGGCCGCGAGAACACCGAGCGGCGGATGTCGTCGACCAGCGCGTGCAGCACCGGATCGGAGAGGGTCTCGAGTCCGCGCGGCCGACGGATCGGCACCTCGATGATGCGTTCCACGCGGCCCGGGCGCGGGCTCATCACCACGATACGGTCGGACAGCAGCACCGCCTCCTGGATGGAGTGGGTCACGAAGACCACGGTCTTGGGGCGTTCGCTCCAGATGCGCAGCAGCTCGACGCTCATCTCGTCTCGGGTGAGCGCATCGAGCGCCGAGAAGGGCTCATCCATGAGCAGGATGTCGGGGTCATGCAGCAGCGATCGTGCGATCGCCACCCGCTGCTGCATGCCGCCGGAGAGCTCGGCCGGCAGCCGGCCCGCGAAATCGCCAAGGCCGACGGTGTGGATCAGCTCGCGTGCGCGCTCGCGGTCGCGCTCGTCGACACGACCGTGCTTGTGGCGCATCGGGAAGAGCACATTCGCGGTGACATCGAGCCAGGGCAGCAGGGTGGGTCGCTGGAAGACCACGCCGATCTCGTCGCGCGGCTCGGTCACCGGCGCGCCGAAGATCGACACCTGGCCGCTGGCCGGCTTCAGCAGGCCGGCCACCAGCCTCAGGATGGTCGACTTGCCGCAGCCCGAGGGGCCGATCACCGACACGAACTCGTGCCGGCGCAGCGTCAGGTCGACAGCCTGCAGCGCGGTCACCTGGCCGCCACCGCGGGTCTGGAACACATGGCCGACGCCGGCCAGTTCGATGACCGGCGGCCCGGCGCGCGCGGCCTCGGCCATGCCGCCTTGCGCCTGCGCGCCGCCGCTCATTTCGGCAGGAATCGGCGGTCGACCATGGCTTCCGGATTGACCTTGGCCAGGGGGTAGTTCATGGCCCGCGCCACCCAGCTCCAGGTGGTGGCCAGCAGCCTGGGTTCGAAGGCGCCCATGCCGTCCTTGCGCGAGACCTCGTTCTGGATCAGCGGGATCGACGAGCGCATTTCGGCGGCGGCCATCTTCACATCCATCTCGGGCACCATCGACTTCAGATCGGCGGCTGCGGCATCGGGGTTGGCCACCGCGAACTGGATGCCGCGGGCCAGCGCCTTCAGGAATCGGCGCAGCACCTCCGGCCGCTCGCGGATGGTCTTGTCGGAGGCCATCACGCTCCAGCCATAGCCGTCCAGGCCATAGGCCGACCACGGCAGCACCTCGAGCTCCTTGCCGGCTTGCCCCAGCACGCGATCGAACAGCGGACCCACGGTCACCCAGTTGATGGTGGCATCGACCTTGCCCTGCGCGAGCAGCGGGGCGAGCGTGCTCGGGTCGACCTTGAGCAGCTTGACCTGCGCGGGGTCGATGCCCAGGGTCTGCAGCATCACCGGCCAAAGGGCGTTCGACGACGAGAAGGTGGCGGTGGCGATGGTCTTGCCGGCGACATCCTTGAGGCTGCGGATCGGCCCGCCCTTGACGGTGAACAGCGCGTCGGGTTCCTTGCAGTAGATCGACATCACCGCCTTGACCGGGGCGTTGGACTCGGCCACCGCGGTCATGAGCGCGGGCAGGCCACCCACGCCGATGTCGGCCGCGCCGGTGGCCAGCTTGGTCACGGCGTCGGAGGAGCCGCGGCCCGAGACCACGGTCACATCCAGTCCTTCGGCGCTGAAGAAGCCCTGCTTCACCGCCGCGTAGATGCCGGCCTTGTCGCCCCCGGGTACCCAGTCGAGCTGGAAGACCACCTTGTCAGGGGTCTGGGCCTGGACGGCGGTGGTGCCCAGGCCGAGGCAGGCGAGGGCGAGCGAGGCAAGCTGTCGACGGGTGATCATGGCATCGGCTCCGGGAAATCGGGAAACGGTCGGGCTGCCGGCTGGCGCCCCGTCAGCCCTAAGCACGGCCCATGCCATGAGCGCCGAGCCGCCGCGTGGCTGTGCGACAGCACCCGCTCGCACCGTGATCGGGCGCCAAGGCTGCGTTTTGGGGCGTCATTCACACGGCTGGCGCACCACCTGAAAAAGGGCTATGATCATGGGTTGCCTTTTTCACAGGCAACTTTTCCATCGCCCCCGACCTTTCCCCCGCAGCGCTTGCTGGCGCCGCGGGCTGGCATTGCGGCTTTCCGGTTGGCGTCGATGTTCCACGCCAGCCCGTGCCTAGCCGCACGGCATTACCGCCCCGCTCGCAACGCCCGTGGCGGCCTGAAAGGTCTTTTCCATGAGTTTTTCCGATCTCGGCCTTGACGCCGGCATTCTGTCGGCGGTGACCGCCGCCGGCTACACCGATCCCACACCCGTGCAGCGCGAAGCGATTCCCGCGGCGCTGTCGGGTGCTGATCTCCTGGTGTCCTCGCACACCGGCAGCGGCAAGACCGCCGCCTTCATGCTGCCCGCGCTGCAGCGTCTGCTGCAGCCCTCGGCCACCCGGGGCCGTGGCCCGCGGGTGCTGGTGCTCACGCCTACCCGCGAGCTGGCGCTGCAGGTCAACAAGGCAGCGCTCGACTACGGTCGCGGCCTGCGCCAGGTGCGAACCGCGGCGCTGGTCGGTGGCAGCTCCTACGCGCTGCAGTTGCGGGCGCTGGAGCGCCCCCTCGATGTGGTGGTGGCCACCCCCGGCCGCCTGATCGACCACATCGAGCGCGGCCGCATCGACCTCTCGCGGGTGGAAGTGCTGATCCTCGACGAGGCCGACCGCATGCTCGACATGGGCTTCGTCGATGATGTCGAGACCATCGTCGCGCGCACCCCGGCCACCCGTCAGACCATGCTGTTCTCGGCCACGCTCGAGGGCGTGGTGGGCGATCTGGCCCGGCGCCTGACCCGCGACGCCCGCCGCATCGAAGTCGCCACCTCGGGTGAACAGCAGGCCAAGGTCGAGCAGATCGTGCTCTATGCCGATGACCTTGCTCACAAGTCGAAGCTGCTCGATGCGCTGCTGCGCGATCCGTCCATGACCCAGTGCGTGGTCTTCGCTGCCACCAAGATGGCGGCCGAGCAGATTTCGCTGCAGCTCGAGGAGAGCGGTTTCAGCGCCGCGCCCCTGCATGGCGACATGCACCAGGGCCAGCGCAACCGCACGCTGCGCGGTCTGCGCGAGGGCCGCACCCGGGTGCTGGTGGCCACCGATGTGGCCGCGCGCGGCATCGATGTGGCCGGCATCTCGCATGTCATCAACTTCGATTCGCCGCGCCAGGCTGAAGACTATGTGCACCGCATCGGCCGTACCGGCCGGGCCGGGCGCACCGGTACCGCGGTCACCCTCATGGGCCACCATGAGCGTCATCGTGCCCGCGACATCGAGCGCTACACCGGTCAGCCGCTGCGCATCGAGACCATCGCCGGCCTCGAGCCACGGCGTCGGCCGGCCAAGCCGGCCTGGGTGCCGGGCAAGCCCGGCCATGGCGGCCGGCCGGGTTATGGCGCGAAGCACGGCGCGGATCACGCCGCCGGCCGTGGCGAGGGTTACGGCCACGGCCCGGCCCGGGGCGGGCCCGGCGCCGGGCCGGGTTCGCGCGGTCCGGGGCGTCCTGGCGGTTCGGGGCAGGGCCGTCCGCCGGTCCACGCGCGCTCGCGATGAGTATTGCCGCCCCTGACCCGGCCGCCTCGCCACCGCGGGTGGCGGTGGTTGGTGGCGGTCCGGCCGGCCTGATGGCCGCCGAGGTGCTTGCCGGGGGCGGCTGTGCGGTCGAACTCTTCGACGCCATGCCCTCGGTGGGCCGCAAGTTCCTGCTCGCCGGCCGCGGCGGCCTGAACATCACCCACGCCGAGGATGAGTCACGGCTGCGTCGGCGCTACGGCGCTGCCAGCGACTGGCTGGAGCCGGCGCTGCAGGTCTTCGGCCCGCGCCGTCTGCGAGAATGGGTGCATGCCCTGGGCATCGACACCTTCGTCGGCAGTTCGGGACGGGTGTTTCCCGAAGGCATGAAGTCGGCGCCCCTGCTGCGCGCCTGGCTGCACCGCCTGCGCGGCCAGGGCGTGCGGCTGCGCATGCGCCATCGCTGGACCGGCTTCGAGGATGGCGCATCCGCATCCGTCGCCGGCGCGTCCCGCCAACTCGGCTTCGACACGCCCGAGGGCCATCGGGTCGATGCCTTCGACGCGGTGGTGCTCGCCCTGGGCGGCGCGAGCTGGTCACGCCTGGGGTCCGACGGCCGCTGGTGGCCGCTGCTGGCCGACCGTGGCGTGCCGCTCGCGCCCCTGCAGCCGGCCAACTGCGGCTTCGACGCGGCCTGGTCGGCGCACTTCTCGCCGCGCTTTGCTGGCGCGCCGGTGAAGTCGGTGGCCGCGGCATCCGCTGCCGACGCGCCGATGCGTCAGGGCGAATTCGTGGTCACCGCCACCGGCGTCGAGGGCAGCCTGGTGTATGCGCTCGCCGCCGAGCTCCGGGATCGCATCCTGGCCGAGGGCTCGGCCACGCTCTGGCTCGATCTGCTGCCCGATCGCTCGCGCGAGTGGGTGCAGGCCGAGCTCGACCGGCCGCGCGGCGCGCGATCGCTGAGCAATCACTGGCGGGCCCGGCTCGGCCTCACCGGCGTGAAGGCCGGCCTGCTGCGCGAGTGCGCGCCGGCCGGGGCGCTGGCCGATCCCGCCGCCTGCGCCGCGCTGATCAAGGCGCTGCCGCTGCGTCTGCTGGCGCCACGCCCGATCGACGAGGCGATCAGCAGCGCCGGGGGGGTGCGTCGCGAGGCCTGCGGCCCGGGTCTCATGCTCGATGCATCGCCTGGCGTGTTCTGCGCCGGCGAGATGCTCGACTGGGAGGCGCCCACCGGCGGCTATCTGCTCACCGCCTGCCTGGCCACCGGCCGGCTCGCCGGCGAGGGGGCGCTGCAATGGCTCGCCGGTCGGGCCGGCGACGCGCCGGCGCCGACCGGGCGGCAGCGGATCGCCCTGCCCGCGGAGCCCCTGGCCGACGATGGGCTCGCGCATAATCCCGCGATCGCCCCGCCCGGAGACACCATGACCGCATCCACCCGCGCCCTGTTCCAGCCCTTGTCGGCCGGCCCCCTGCAGCTTGCCAACCGCCTGGTGATGGCGCCGATGACCCGCTCCTTCGCACCCGAGGGGGTGCCCACCGACGCCACCGCAGCGTATTACGCGCGCCGGGCGGCGCACGACGTGGGCCTGATCATCACCGAGGGCACGCTGGTCGAGCGTCCGGCTGCGGGCAACGACCCGGCGGTGCCGCGCTTCTACGGCGAAGATGCGCTGGCCGGCTGGGGCCGGGTGGTTCAGGCGGTGAAGGCCGAGGGCGGGCGGATCTGGCCGCAACTCTGGCATGTGGGCGCGCTGCGCAGCGCGAGCAATCCCTGGCGGCCGTCGGCGCCCTTCGAGAGCCCTTCCGGCGTGAGCAAGCCCGGCCGCGAGTCGGGCGTGGCCATGACCGAGGCCGATGTCGCCGACACCATTGCCGCCTTCGCGCGCGCCGCGGGCGATGCCATGCGCCTGGGCTTCGACGGCATCGAGCTGCACGGCGCGCACGGTTACCTGATCGACCAGTTCTTCTGGGGCGGCACCAACCAGCGCGGCGACCGCTGGGGCGGTGCCACCCTGGCCGAGCGCAGCCGCTTCGCCGCCGAGGTGATCGCCGCCGCCCGCCGGGCCACCTCGCCCGACTTCCCGATCGCCATCCGGCTGTCGCAGTGGAAGCAGCAGGACTTCCCGGCCCGCCTCGCGCTCAGCCCGCAGGAGATGGAGAGCTGGCTGCGCCCGCTGGTCGATGCCGGCGTCGATGTGCTGCACTGCTCGCAGCGGCGCTTCTGGGAGCCCGAGTTCGAGGGCAGCGACCTCAACTTCGCCGGCTGGGCGAAGAAGCTCACCGGCCTGACCACCATCACCGTGGGTTCGGTCGGCCTGAGCGGCGAGTTCGTCGCGGCCTTCGGCGGCGAAGTCTCCCAGCCGGCCTCGCTCGACGAGCTGCTGCGCCGGCTCGAGCGCGGCGACTTCGATCTGGTGGCGGTGGGCCGCGCCCTGATCTCCGACCCGGCCTGGGGCACCAAGGTCAGGGAAGGCCGCTTTGACGAGATGGGCAATTACACTCGCGAAGCGCTGGCCACGCTCTACTGAAAAACGCTTGGCCCCATTTCAATCCCCCCGCATCCGGAGCTTTCCATGGACGAGCATTCCATTCGCGCGCTGGTCGAGCAGGTTCGTGACGGTCGGCTGGAGCGCCGGCAATTCATCGCCCGGATGGTGGGCCTGGGCCTGACCGCGCCAGGCGCCGCGATGATCCTGATGCACCACGGCATTGCCCAGGCCCAGACCGCGCTGCCCTACAAGCCCACCCGCCGTGGCGGCGGCGGGCCGCTGAAGCTGCTGTGGTGGCAGGGGCCCGTGCACCTGAACCCCCACTGGGCCACCGGCACCAAGGAGCAGGAGGGCTCGCGCATCTTCTACGAGCCCCTCGCCTCCTGGGACGCCGAGGGCAATCTGATGCCGGTGCTCGCCGCCGAAGTGCCCAGCCGCGAGAACGGCGGCCTGTCCGCCGATGGCCGTTCGGTCACCTGGAAGCTCAAGCGTGGCGTCACCTGGCACGACGGTCAGCCCTTCAGCGCCGATGATGTGCTGTTCAACTGGGAGTTCTGCAAGGATCCGGCCACCGCGGCCAGCAACATCGCCACCTACCGCGACATCCAGGTCGCGAAGATCGATTCGCATACCGTGCGGGTCACCTTCCCCAAGCCCACGCCCTTCTGGGCCGAGCCCTTCGTGGGCAGCGCCGGTCTGATCCTGCCCAGGCACGTGTTCGGGCCCTTCATCGGTGCCAAGTCGCGCGAGGCGCCGGCCAACCTGCGGCCGGTAGGCACCGGTCCCTACCGCATCCGCGAGTTCCGCCCGGGCGACCTGATCCTGGCCGATGCCAACCCCAACTACCACATCGCCAATCGGCCGCACTTCGACTCGCTCGAGATGAAGGGCGGCGGCGACGCCATCTCGGCGGCGCGCGCGGTGCTGCAGACCGGCGAGTACGACTACGCCTGGAACCTGCAGGTCGAGGATGAGATCCTCAAGCGCCTGGAGGCCGCGGGCCGCGGCAAGGTGAACATCGTGGTTGGCGGCAACATCGAGTTCATCATGCTCAACCCGACCGATCCCTTCAACGAGGTCGACGGCGAGCGTGCCAGCATCAAGAGCAGGCATCCGGCCTTCCAGGACAAGGCGGTGCGCGATGCCATGGCGCTGCTGGTCGACCGCAAGGGCGTGCAGGACTTCATCTATGGCCGCACCGGGGTGGCCACCGCCAACTTCCTGAACAACCCGGCACGCGTGCGCAGCCCGAACATGAAGTTCGAGTTCAATGTCGACAAGGCCAACCAGATGCTCGATGCGGCGGGCTGGCGCCGCGGCGCCGATGGCATCCGCGCCAAGGGTGGTGCCCGGCTGAAGTTCGTCTTCCAGACCTCGGTCAACCAGCCGCGCCAGAAGACCCAGGCGATCATCAAGGATGCCTGCGCCAAGGCCGGCATCGAGCTCGAGCTCAAGAGCGTGACCGCCTCGGTGTTCTTCGGCGGCGACTTCGCCAACCCGGACACCTACCAGAAGTTCTGGGCGGACATGCAGATGTTCACCACCACCATGACCCAGCCCGACCCGCAGATCTTCATGGAGCAGTACTGTTCCTGGGAGGTCGCGCAGAAGGCCAACAAGTGGGCGGGTCGCAACATCTGCCGCTGGCGCAACGACGACTACGACAAGGCCCATCAGGCGGCGCAGGCCGAGCTCGATCCGGTCAAGCGCGCCGCGCTGTTCATCCGCATGAACGATCTGGTCTGCAACGACCACCACATCATCCCGGTGGTGTTCCGGCCGCGCACATCGGCCGCCGGTTCGCGGTTGACCGCCCACCTCTCGGGTTGGGACAACGACCTCTGGGCGCTGGCCCACTGGTACCGGGAAGGCTGAGCCCCGTCACCGGACTGTCGCGTGGGCGCCTACCTTCTTCGCCGGCTGCTGGTCGCCCTGCCCAGCCTGCTGGGCATCAGCCTGGTGCTGTTCACGGTGCTGGCGCTGGCGCCCGGCGATCCTTTCGAGGAGCTGGCCACCAACCCGAATGTGCCCCCGGAGGTGCGCCTGCGCCTGCGCGAGCAGCTCGGGCTCGATGACCCGGTCTGGCAGCGCTACCTGCACTGGCTGGGGTCCATGCTGCGTGGCGACTGGGGCTTTTCCTTCGTCAGCCGCATCGATGTCGACACCCTGATCCTGCAGCGGCTGCCGGTCACGGTGGCGGTGATCGGCGCCTCGCAGCTGCTGGCGCTGCTGGTGGCGGTGCCGGTGGGCGTGCTGGCCGCGGTACGCCCCTACTCCTGGTTCGACCGCATCGCGAGCACCGTCGCCTTCATCGGCTTCTCGCTGCCCACCTTCTTCACCGGGGTGCTGTTCATCCTGCTGTTTTCCATCCACCTCGGCTGGCTGCCCTTCGTCTATCGCACCGACATCGCCGCCACCGGCTGGCAGTGGTGGTGGGAGCAGATCCGCCAGTCGATCATGCCCGTCATGGTGCTGGGCCTGTTCCAGGCCGCGAGCTGGATGCGCTATGTGCGCTCGGCCGTGCTCGATGTGATCCGCCTTGACTACGTCACCACCGCCCGCAGCAAGGGCCTGGGCGAGCAGGTGGTGGTGCTCAAGCATGTGGTGCGCAATGCGCTGATTCCGGTGGTCACCCTGGTGGCGCTGCAGATGCCCGCGGTGTTCGGCGGCGCGATCGTCACCGAGCAGATCTTCCGCATTCCGGGCATCGGCTCGCTGCTGATCGACGCCATCCTGCGCAACGACACGCCGGTGATCATGGCGGTGACCTTCGTGTTCAGCTGCCTGGTCATCTTCTTCAACATCCTCGCCGACATCCTGTATGGCTGGCTCGACCCCCGCATCAGCTACCGCTGAGGGCCGCGCGCCGGCGCCCGACTCGCCCTGGCGGGAGGCCTGGCGGCGCTTTCGCCGCCACCGGCTGGCCTACTGGAGCCTGTGGGTGCTCGGCCTGCTGGTGCTCGCGGTGCTGGTCGGCCCGTTCTTCTACACCGTCGGCATCGCCGACATCGACTTCAAGGCGCGCCTTGCGCCGCCCAGTGCCAGCCATCCGATGGGCACCGACGACCTCGGCCGCGACCTGCTCGCGCGCATGCTCTATGGCGGGCGCATCTCGCTCGCGGTGGGCCTGTCGGCGATGCTCATGGCGATCACCGTCGGTGTGCTGATCGGCGCCCTGGCGGGCATCTCGCGCGGCTGGGTCGATGCTGCGCTGATGTGGGTCACCGACCTGTTCCTCAGCCTGCCGCAGCTGCCCTTGCTGCTGCTGCTGATCTTCCTGTTCCGCGAGAGCCTCAAGGCGATGTTCGGCCTCGAGGTGGGCATCTTCATCCTGATCGTCGCGGTGATCGGCGGTTTCCGCTGGATGCCGGTGGCGCGGCTGGTGCGGGCGCAGTTCTTCAGCCTGCGCGAGAAGGAGTTCGTCGAGGCGGCGCGCGCGCTCGGGGCCTCGGTGCCGCGTCAGGTGGTGCGCCACATCCTGCCCAACAGCCTGGGGCCGGTGATCGTGGCCGCCACCATCGATGTGGCCGCGGCGATCATCGCCGAGTCCACGCTCTCCTTCCTGGGCCTGGGCTTTCCGCCCGACATTCCCACCTGGGGCCGCATCCTGTACGACGGTCGCGACTACATGGACATCGCCGTGCACTGGGCACTGTTCCCGGGGCTGGCGATCTTCCTCACGGTGCTGACCATCAACTTCATCGGCGACGGACTGCGCGATGCGCTCGATCCGCGCCGGGTGCTCTGAGGGCCCGCCGTGCCGCTGCTGCAGATCCGCGACCTGAAGGTGCACTTCGCCACCGACCACGGCTGGCTGCATGCGGTCGATGGTGTCGACCTCGACATCGCCGCGGGCGAGACCCTGGGCGTGGTTGGCGAGTCGGGCTGCGGCAAGAGCGTCACCGCCAAGACCGTGCTCAAGCTGATCGACATGCCGCCCGGTCGCATCGTCGGCGGGCAGGTGCTCTGGCAGGGCAGGGATCTGGTGCCGCTGCACGCCAGCGAGATGGACCGCATCCGTGCCCGCGAGATCGCGATCGTCTTCCAGGAGCCGATGACCAGCCTCAACCCGGTGTTCACGGTGGGTGAGCAGATCGCCGAGTCGGTGCGCCGGCATGAGGGCCTGTCGCGCCGCGACGCGCGCGACCGCGCCATCGAGATGCTGCGCCGGGTGCGCATTCCCAATCCCGAGCGGCGGGTGGCCGACTATCCGCACCAGTTCTCGGGCGGCATGCGCCAGCGGGTGATGATCGCGATCGCCCTGGCTTGCAACCCGAAGCTGCTGATTGCCGACGAGCCGACCACCGCGCTCGATGTGACCATCCAGGCGCAGATCCTCGATCTGCTCGCCGAGCTCAAGGCCGAACTTGGCATGGCGGTGCTGCTGATCACCCACGCCATGGGCGTGGTGGCCGAGGTCGCCCAGCGGGTGGTGGTGATGTATGCCGGCAAGGTGGTCGAGGAGGCGCCGGTCGAGGCGCTCTTCGCCACGCCGCGGCATCCCTACACCCGGGGGTTGATCCGCTCCATCCCGCGCATCGATCTGGCCGCTGTGCACAAGACCCGGCTCGAGGCGATTCCCGGCACCGTGCCCCGGCTGATCGAGCCCGCGCCGGGCTGCCGCTTTGCGGGGCGCTGCCGCCATGCGGTCGCGCGCTGCGCGGCCGAGACCCCGGTGCTGCGCGAGATCGCGCCCGGGCACCGTGTCGCCTGTCTGCTCGACGAGGTGGTGCAATGAGCTCCGAGCCGCTTCTGCGGGTGCGCGACCTGGTCAAGCACTTCCCGGTGCGCGGCGGCTTCTTCGGCCGCGCCCGCGAAACCGTGCATGCGGTGGACGGGGTGAGCTTCGAGCTGCAGGCCGGCGAGACCCTCGGCCTGGTCGGCGAGTCGGGCTGCGGCAAGAGCACCACCGGGCGCTGCATCCTGCGGCTGATCGAGCCCACCGCGGGCGAGGTCTGGTTCAAGGGGGTCAATGTCACCGGCCTCGATGCCCGCGGCCTGCGCGCGCTGGCGCGCGACATGCAGATCATCTTCCAGGACCCCTACGCCTCGCTCAATCCGCGCATGAGCGTGGGCGCGATCATCGGAGAGGCGCTCACCATCCACCGGCTGGCGGCCAGCCGCCGTGAGCACGACGACCGGGTGGTCGAGCTGCTCGAGCTGGTCGGCCTGAACGCCGATCATGCCCGGCGCTTTCCGCACGAGTTCTCGGGCGGCCAGCGCCAGCGCATCGGCATCGCCCGCGCGCTGGCGGTGAGCCCGCAGCTGGTGGTCTGCGACGAGGCGGTGTCGGCGCTCGATGTGTCGATCCAGGCGCAGGTGATCAACCTGCTGGAAGACCTCCAGCAGCGCTTCGGCCTGACCTACATCTTCATCGCCCACGACCTGTCGGTGGTGGAGCACACCAGTACCCGGGTGGCGGTGATGTACCTCGGGCGCATCGTCGAGCTGGCCTCGGCCCGTGATCTCTACACCAGCCCGCGCCATCCCTACACCGAGGCGCTGCTCTCGGCGGTGCCCATACCCGATCCCACCCTGAAGCGCCGCCGCATTCCGCTGCAGGGCGATGTGCCCAGCCCCATCCACCCGCCCACCGGGTGCCACTTCCATACCCGCTGCCCGATCGCCGACCGGTCGGTGTGCGCCACCCAGGCCCCGCCGCTGAAGCAGACCGCGCCCGGCCACTGGGTGGCCTGCCACCTGCGCGGCTGAGCGCCGCCACGGCGGCCGGGTCGGAAGGACGCGTGCGGCAACGACGCCCGCGCGCCGTGCGGGTCCGCTGGTTGGACCCCGGCGCGCCGCATCAGCCCAGGGTCATCCCGGACCTGCGGCGGGCTGGCGGGCGAGGAATTCCGCGAGCGCCTGGCCGGTGAGGCTGTCGGTGCGGGCCGCCAGCGCGTGTGGCGGCGCGGCAGCCACGATCCGGCCACCGCCGGTGCCGCCGCCCGGACCCAGGTCGATGATCCAGTCGGCCTCGGCCCAGATGTCGAGGTTGTGCTCGACCACCACCAGCGTATTGCCCGCCTCGACCAGCCGATGCAGCACGCGGATCAGCTTCTCGACATCGGCCATGTGCAGGCCCACCGTGGGCTCGTCGAGCACATAGAGGGTGTGCGCCGCCGGCGGCGGCACGCGGCCCTGCGCGATCGCCTTCTCGCGCGCCTTGAGCACCCGCGGATCGTCCTCGCCTCCCTCACCGCGCAGACGCACCTTGGCGAGTTCGGTCACCAGCTTCAGGCGCTGGGCCTCGCCGCCCGACAGGGTGGGGCTGGGCTGGCCGAGGGTGAGATAGCCCAGGCCGACATCCTGCAGCAGCCGCAACGGGTGGTGGATGGCGGGATGGGCGGCGAAGAACTCCACCGCCTCGTCCACGCTCATGGCCAGCACATCGCCGATGCCCTTGCCGCGCAGCGGAATCTGATCGGTCTCGCGGCTGAAGCGGCGACCGCCGCAGACATCGCAGAGCACCTTCACATCGGGCAGGAAGCTCATCTCGATGGTCTGCACGCCCTGGCCGTCGCAGGCGGTGCAGCGTCCGCCGGCGGTGTTGAAGCTGAACCGCCCCGGGCCGTAGCCGCGAAGCCGCGCCTCGGCGGTGTCGGCGAAGAGCCGCCGGATCGCATCCCAGAAGCCCACATAGGTGGCCGGGCAGGAGCGCGGCGTCTTGCCGATCGGGGTCTGATCCACCTCGAGCACACGGCTGATCGGTTCCCAGCCGGTCATCGCCCGGGCGCCGATCACCGCCGGCGCTGGCCGCCGCAGCTGGCGGGCGCGCACCTGCGCCGCCACGCTGGCGAGCAGCACATCACGGGCCAGGGTGGACTTGCCCGAACCCGAGACACCGGTGATCACGGTCAGGCGGCCGAGCGGCAGGGCGGCATCGACCGAGCGCAGGTTGTGCAGGCTGGCTGCCTCGACCCGCAGCCAGGCCGCGTCGGCGGCGGCCGGTGCACGCGCGGCCACCAGCGGGTGGGCCAGGGGGTGGGCGAGGAAGCGCCCGGTGAGGCTCTCGGGATGGCGCTGCAGCTCGTCGTGGCGACCGCTCGCGATCACCCTGCCGCCCAGCCGGCCCGCGCCGGGGCCGATGTCGATCACATGGTCGGCGCGGCGGATGGTGTCCTCGTCATGCTCCACCACCAGCAGGGTGTTGCCCTTGTCGCGCAGCGCCTCGAGGGTGCCGAGCAGCACCTGGTTGTCGTGCGGATGCAGGCCGATGGTCGGCTCGTCGAGCACATAGCACACGCCCTGCAGGTTGGAGCCGAGCTGGGCCGCCAGCCGGATGCGCTGCGCCTCACCGCCCGAGAGCGTGGGCGCGGCGCGATCCAGCGACAGGTAACCCAGGCCGACCTCGCCCAGGAAGCGCAGCCGCGAGCCGATCTCGGCGAGCAGGTCGCGGGCGATCTCGGCCTGGCGGCCGGTGAAGCCCACGTCGCGCAGCCAGTCGGCGCACGCGCCGACCGACATCGCGGTGAGCTGGGCAATGGACAACCCGCGCAGGCGAACCGCGAGCGCGGTCGGGTTCAGCCGCTGGCCGCCGCAGGGGCCGCAGGGCTCCACGGGCGCCAGCGGCAACGGCTCGCCTTGCGCGTCGGTGGCGCTGGCGGCCTCGCGGGCCTGGGCGTCGGCCAGGCGTTCGGCAAGATGGCCAATGGCCTCGCTGGTCGCGTCCTCGTCGGCCCGGTTCTTTTCGTCGAGGCGGGGCAGGTAGGGCAGGGTGACGCCGGTGCCGATGCAGTGCGGGCACCAGCCCAGGCGCGAGTTGAACGAGAACAGCCGTGGATCGAGCTCGGCGAAACTGGTGCCGCACGAGGAACAGGCCCGCTTGGTGGAGAACAGGCGCGTGCGCATCGCCGCGCTCGCCGCCTCGTAGGCGGCGACATCACCCTGCGCGCAGGCGGCCTGCAGCGCATCCAGCGGTTCGGCCACCATCACCAGGCCCTTGCCGGCTTCCAGCGCCGCGGCCAGCGCGGTGCGCAGCGCGGGCTCGTCCTCGGCGCTCACGGTGAGTGCGGCCACCGGCAGCTCGATGTCGTGTTCGATGAAGCGGTCGATGCGCGGGAAGCGCTCGGTGGGCAGGAAGCGGCCGTCCACCCGCAGGTGGCTGTGGCCGCGGGCCTTGGCCCACTTCGCGAGGTCGGTGTAGACCCCCTTGCGGCTGACCACCAGCGGCGCCAGCAGGCCGATCTGCCGGCCCCGGTAGTCGGTGAGCAGGCGCGCGGCGATCGCGTCGAAGGACTGCGGTTCGATCGGCAGCTTGCAGCGCGGGCAGTGCTGCGTGCCGAGCTTGACGTAGAGCAGGCGCAGGAAGTGGTAGGTCTCGGTCAGCGTGGCCACCGTGCTCTTGCGGCCCCCCCGGCTGGTGCGCTGCTCGATCGCCACCGTGGGCGGGATGCCGAACACGCCGTCGACATCCGGCCGGCTGGCCGGCTGCACGAACTGCCGGGCATAGGCGTTGAGCGACTCCAGGTAGCGACGCTGGCCCTCGCCGAAGATCACATCGAAGGCGAGGGTGGACTTGCCCGAGCCCGACACCCCCGTGATCACGGTGAGCCGGTCGCGCGGGATCTCCACATCGATGCCCTTGAGGTTGTGCTCGCGGGCCTTGTGAACGAGGATCGAATGGCGGCCTCGCTCGCGCAGCGCGGAGGCGAGCGGCAGGCCTTCCGGCTCGGCGGCGACCCGTGCGGTGGTCGAGGGCTGCGCCCGCCCCGGCGGCTCGCGCGCGTCGTCGGAGGGCCGCGCTCGCGCGGCCAGCTCGCGCGCATAGTCGGCCAGGGCGCGGCCGGTGTGCGAGCCCGGGTGGCGGGCGAGGTCGGCCGGGGTGGCGGTGGCCACCACCAGGCCGCCGCGCTCGCCGCCTTCCGGTCCGAGGTCGATCACCCAGTCGGCGGCGCCGATCACATCGAGGTTGTGCTCCACCACCAGCAGCGAGTGGCCGGCGGCCAGCAGCTTGCGCAGGGCGCGCAGCAGCCGCGACACATCCTCGAAGTGCAGGCCGGTGGTCGGCTCGTCGAACAGGAACAGCGTGCCCTTGCGGCCGGCGCGGGCGAAGCCGCCGCCGGTGTCGCGGGTGAGCCCCTGGCTGGCCGCCTCGGCGAGGAAGCCGGCGAGCTTGAGCCGTTGCGACTCGCCGCCCGAGAGCGTGGGCACAGGCTGGCCCAGACGCAGGTAGTCGAGGCCGACATCGGCCAGGGGTTGCAGCTTGACCCGGATCTCCGGGTCGTCCGCAAAGCGGGCCAGCGCCTGGCTCACGGTGAGCGCCAGCACATCGGCGATCGAGAGCGCCGCGCCGCCGGGGCGGCCGGGCAGGGTCACCTCGAGCGTCTCGGCGCGGTAGCGGCGGCCGTCGCAGTCGGGGCAGCGCAGATACACATCGGAGAGGAACTGCATCTCGACATGCTCGAAGCCGTTGCCGCCGCAGCTCGCGCAGCGGCCCTCGCCCGAGTTGAAGCTGAAGGTGCCGGCGGTGTAGCCGCGCTCGCGGGCCAGGGGCGCGGCCGCGAAGCGCTTGCGGATCGCGTCGAAGGCGCCGACATAGCTCACCGGATTCGAGCGCGCGGTCTTGCCGATCGGCGACTGGTCGACGAACACCACATCGGCCAGCCAGTCATCACCGAGCAGCCGCTGATGGGCGCCCGGCGACTCGGTGGGCCGGCCTTTCGCCTTGAGCAGCGCCGGCAGCAGCACGTTCTGCACGAGGGTGGACTTGCCGCTGCCCGACACGCCGGTCACGCAGACCAGGCGCTGCAGCGGGATCTCGACCGAGATGTCGCGCAGGTTGTGCTCGCGTGCGCCCTCGAGCACCAGCCGCGGCGTGGCCGGCAGCACCGGCTGCGGCCGCGCGGCATCGACCTGGCGGCGACCCGAGAGGTAGTCGCCGGTGAGCGTGCCGGCCTCGCGCAGACCCTCCGGCGGCCCCCAGTACACGATCTCGCCGCCGCGCTCGCCAGGGCCCGGTCCGATGTCGAGCATGCGGTCGGCAGCGAACATCACCTGCGGATCGTGCTCGACCACCACCAGCGAGTTGCCGGCATCGCGCAGGCGGCGCATCACGGCGATGACCCGGTTCATGTCGCGCGGATGCAGGCCGATGCTCGGCTCGTCGAGCACGAACAGGGTGTTCACCAGGGAGGTGCCCAGCGCGGTGGTGAGGTTGATCCGCTGCACCTCGCCGCCCGACAGCGTGCGCGACTGCCGGTCGAGCGTGAGATAGCCCAGGCCCACCTCGCACAGGTAGCCCAGGCGGGCGCGGATCTCCACCAGGATCATCTCCAGCGCTTCCTGACGCGCGCCGGTCTCGCCGGTGCTCAGGCCGGCGAAGAAGTCGCGCACCGCGTCGATCGGCATCAGCATCAGATCGTGGATGGAGCGGCCGGGCAGCGCCGCACGCTGCGCGGGGCTCCAGCTCACCGCCTCGGGCAGGAAGGGTTCCGGCGCCATCGGCCGGTCGCCGATCCGCCACAGCAGGGCATCGGGCTTGAGGCGCGCGCCGCGGCACTGGCCGCAGGCCGAGTAGGAGCGGTACTTCGAGAGCAGCACCCGGATGTGCATCTTGTAGGCCTTGCTCTCGAGCCAGGCGAAGAAGCGGTTGACGCCGTACCACTGGCTCTGCCACTTGCCGGTCCAGTCATCGCCGCCCTCGATCACCCAGCGCCGCTGCGCGGGGCTGAGCTGCCGAAAGGGCACATCCATGGGCACGCCGGCGCGCGCCGCGAACTTGCGCAGGTCCTGCTGGCACTCCTTGAAGCTGGCGGTCTGCCAGGGCTTCACCGCGCCTTCGGACAGGGTGCGGCCCTCGTCGGGGATGACCAGCCCGAGGTCGATGCCGATCACCCGGCCGAAGCCGCGACAGGCCTCGCAGGCGCCCAGCGGCGAATTGAACGAGAACAGGCTCGGGCTGGGTTCGGCGTACGTGATGTCGCACTCGGCGCAGTGCAGGCCCTGCGAGAAGCGCCACACCGTGCGGTCGGCGCCCTCGTCGTCGAGCGCGTGCACCGACAGCCGGCCCTGGCCGTGGCGGAAGGCGGTCTCGATCGCCTCGGCCAGGCGCGCCGGGTCGGCGCTGCCGGCGCGCAGCCGGTCCTGCACCACCGAGAGCACCGGCGTGCTGCCCGCGCTGCGGGCATGCACCCGGGTGTAGCCCTGGGCCTGCAGATGCTGCTCGACCTCGGCGTCGCTGAAGTTGGCCGGCACCGGCACCGGAAAGCAGATCACCAGCCTTGGGTCGCCGGCCGCCTGCGCGCGGGCGCGCAGCGCATCGAGCACCGAGCCGGTGTCGTCGCGCCGCACCGGGCGCGCGCAGCAGCGGCAGTGCAGCGTGGCCGCGCGCGCGAACATCAGCTTGAGGTGGTCGTTGAGCTCGGTCATGGTGCCGACCGTGGAGCGCGAGGTGCGCACCGGGTTGGTCTGGTCGATCGCGATCGCCGGCGGCACCCCCTCGATGCGGTCCACCTGCGGCTTGTCCATGCGGTCGAGGAACTGCCGCGCGTAGGCCGAGAAGGTCTCGACATAGCGGCGCTGGCCCTCGGCGTAGAGCGTGTCGAAGACCAGCGAGCTCTTGCCCGACCCCGACACCCCGGTGACCACGACCAGTTCGTGCGTGGGAATGTCGATGTCGAGGTTCTTGAGGTTGTTCTGGCGCGCGCCGCGGATGCGGATGCTGCCGCGGTCGGGGCCGGCGGCAGCGGTGGGGTCGGACATGGGGCTTGCCGATGCAGGGGGTGGGCAGCGGTTCTATCACATCGCCACCCGGAGAGGCGGCGTTCCGTTATGATCAGGGGTTCCCGTTCTCTGGCTTGCGAACCCATCATGTCTCGCGAAGCAATCTCCACGCCCGACGCGCCCGCGGCCCTCGGGCCCTACTCCCAGGCAGTCAAGGTCGGCAACACCGTCTACCTCTCCGGTCAGATCCCGCTCGATCCCGCCACCGGCCAGCTCGTGCAGGGCGGCTTCGAGGAGCAGGTCGAGCAGGCCTTCCGCAACCTGCGCGCGGTGGCCCAGCGCGCGGGCGGCGGCCTGAGCAAGTGCGTCAAGATGACCCTCTTCCTCACCGACATCAGCCAGTTCTCGGTGGTCAATCAGGTCATGGAGCGCTACATCGTCCAGCCTTTCCCGGCCCGCTCCACGGTCGGTGTGGCCAGCCTGCCGCGGGGCGCCGCCTTCGAGGTCGAGGCGGTCATGGTCCTCGACTGAGCACCGGCCTGCCGCGCATGGCAGGTTCGCGCGGCGCCCGTCCTGCCGCCTCTGAGCGGCTGTCCCGGCTGGCCCGTCTGGGCCTGCGCTGCGACGACGATCTCGCCCTGCACCTGCCGCTGCGCTACCTCGACCTCACCCGGGTCGTGCCCATCGCCCAGGCCCGCACCGGCGACGAGGTCCAGATCGAAGGCGTGATCCGGCGCCAGGAGATCACCGGTCGGGGCCGTCGGGTGCTCAGCGCCGAGCTCGAGGACGACAGCGGGCGCATGGCCCTGCGGCTCTTCAACTTCTACCCCTCGCAGTTGCGTCAGCTCGCGGTCGGCCAGCGGGTGCGTGCCTTCGGCCAGGTGCGCGCCGGCCTGTTCGGCGCCGAGATGACCCATCCCACCCTGAGGCCGGCAGGCGGGCCGGCGGCGCTGCCTGCGCGGCTCACCCCGGTCTACCCGGCCGCGGCCGGCATCTCGCAGGCGCTGCTGCGCACCGAGATCGCGGCCGCGCTGTCGCGCATCCACTGGCCCGAGCCGCTCACCGAGACGCAGCGCCAGCGTCTTGGCCTGATGCCATTGCGCGCGGCGCTGCAGCTGCTTCACGAGCCGCCGCCCGAGGTGTCGCGCACCAGCCTCGACGAGCGCAGCCACCCGGCCTGGCGCACGCTGATCCTCGACGAGCTGCTCGCCCAGCAGCTCAGCCTGCGGGAGGCGCGGGAACGGCGCGCCGCGTTGCGGGTCGAAGCCCTGGCGGACACCGGGCGGGCGCAGGCGCTGCTTGGCCGACTGCCCTTTCGTCTGACCGGCGCCCAGCAGCGGGTCTGGGCCGAGATCGCCGCCGACCTTGCCCGGGATCGGCCGATGAACCGGCTGTTGCAGGGCGATGTGGGCAGCGGCAAGACCGTGGTCGCGGCGCTCGCGGCGCTGCAGGCGGTGGGCAGCGGTCGGCAGGTGGCCCTGATGGCGCCCACCGAGATCCTGGCCGAGCAGCATCATCGCAAGCTCGCCGCCTGGCTCGATGACTCCCTCGCCCGGGTGGCCTGGCTCTCGGGGTCCATGAAGGAAAGCGACAAGCGCGCGGTGCGCGCGGCGGTCGCCGCCGGCGAGGTCGACCTGCTGATCGGTACCCATGCGCTGATCCAGGACAGCGTGGCCTTCGCGCGTCTGGGACTGGCGATCGTCGATGAGCAGCATCGCTTCGGCGTGGCCCAGCGGCTGGCCCTGCGTGGTGTCGGCTCGCCGGCCGAGGCCGCGTCTGTGCCGGTGGCCCATCAGCTGATGATGAGTGCCACGCCGATCCCCCGCAGTCTGGCGATGAGCTATTACGCCGACCTCGATGTCTCGGTGATCGACGAGCTGCCGCCGGGGCGTCAGCCGGTGGTGACGCGCCTGGTCGAGATGGGGCGGCGCGAGCGGGTGATCTCGGCGATCGGCCCGGCGCTGACCGAGGGCCGCCAGGTCTACTGGGTGTGTCCGCTGATCGAGGAGAGCGAGGCGCTCGACCTGCAGACTGCGATCGACGCCCATGCCACGCTGTCGGCTGCGCTCGCACCCTGGCCGGTGGGGCTGGTCCATGGCCGGCTGGCCCCGGCCGAGAAGGCGGCCACCATGGCGGCCTTTGCCGCCGGCGAGCTGCGGGTGCTGGTGGCCACCACCGTGATCGAGGTGGGTGTCGATGTGCCCAATGCCTCGCTGATGGTGATCGAGCACGCCGAGCGCTTCGGGCTGGCGCAGCTGCATCAGCTGCGCGGGCGGGTCGGGCGGGGCAGCGCCGACAGCGTGTGCGTGCTGCTCTACCGCAACCCGCTGTCGGACACCGCCCGCGAGCGCCTGCGCATCATCTTCGAGAGCCAGGACGGTTTCGAGATCGCCCGTCGCGACCTGCAGCTGCGCGGTCCGGGCGAACTGCTCGGGGCCCGCCAGTCGGGTCTGCCGATGTTGCGGCATGCCGACCTCGACCGCGATGCCGAGCTGGTGGCCTGCGCCCGGGATCTGGCAGCCGGCCCGCTGGCCGCGCAGCCCGAGCGGGCGGCGCCGATCGTGGCCCGCTGGCTGGCCGGGCGCGGCGCGTTTGCGCAGGCCTGAGACAGCGCGACCGCGCCGGATCGGACCGGCGCGCCGGCCCTGACTCAGGCCGCGTCGAGTAGCGCCTGCCGGCGGTCGGCGGCCACGCCGCTCGCCAGCATCAGCATCAGCAGCACCCGCGCCTTGGCCGGCGGCAGGCGGCCTGCGGTGAGCGTGCCCAGGGCGCTGTCGTCGAACATCGGGCTGTCGCGGGTGATCACGCCCTCGAGTCCGCGCGAGGCCCGCACCACCACGATGCCCCGGGCGACCGCCGCAGCGATCATCGGCCGCAGCGCGGCCGGCAGATTGCCGTTGCCGGTGCCGGCCAGCACCAGGCCGTCGGGGCGGGTGTCGATCACCGCCTGCAGGGTGAGGCCATCGAGCCCGGCATGGCCGGTGACGATCGGTACCCGCGGCAGCGCCTGTCCGGCGGCCGGCGTCAGCACGGTGCGGCCCGTGGTTCGTGGATCGGCATCGCCGTGGAAGCGAGCCACCCCGTCGGCCACACTGCCGAGCTCGCCGGCGCTGCCGCTGTCGAAGGCCTGCACGCTGGCGAAGTGGCGCTTGCCCACGAAGGCCGCGCTGTGGATGCGCTCGTTCATCACCACCAGCGTGCCGCGGTTGCGGGCCTGGGGGCTGAGCGCGACCATGGTCGCGTTGAAGACATTGGCCGGCCCGTCGGGCGAGTGGGCGGTGCCCGGCCGCATCGCGCCGGTGAGCACCACCGGTCGGGGGTCGGCCACGCTGTGGTGCAGCCAGAACGCCGTTTCCTCGAGCGTGTCGGTGCCGTGGGTGATCACCACCCCTGCCAGCGCGGGGTCGGCCAGGCCGGCAAGCACGGCGGCGCGGATCGCCTGCCAGTCGGCCGAGTCGATCTCGTAGCTGGCCTTCTGCACCGGCTGCGCGAAGCGCAGGGCGGCGCGCGCCTCCAGGCCCGGCACCGCGGCGGCGACCGCCTGCACCGGCACCTGTGCGGCCTGATAGCGGGTGCTGAGCTCGGGGGAGGCGCCGGCGCCGGCGATGGTGCCGCCGGTGCCGATGACGAGGAGGGAGGGCAGGGTGCTCATGGTGGATCGGGTCAGCGCGAGGAGAGGGGGGATTGGCGTGGCGCCAGGCCGGCGGCGCGGGCGATGGCGAACAGGCCCTGGGCGGTGCATCCGGCGGGCGCTGCCCGGCCGACCACGCCGGCAAGCGCGAGCGCCCGCGCGTAGCGCGCCGCCTGGGCATCGTCGCCGATGAGCGTGGGGATGATCTCCCGGCCGCACCAGCCGAGCGCGTCGGTGATCTCGGCGCCGGTGAGCAGCCCCGACAGGAAAGCCGGCGTCTGTTCCGGACGCAGGCGGTCGAACAGCCCTTCGGTGCGGACGAGAAAGAGCAGGTGCAGCAGCGCGCCCGGCGATGACAGCGCCATCCGCACGCCGCGGTCGTAGGCCTCGGCCGCCCCCGCCTGCGCCGCCGGATCGTCGCCCGGCGGGTCGGCGGCCAGGCGGCTGAGGATCGAGTGCTGGCGCAGCACCGCCCAGGTCTCGCCGGTGAGATAGGTGCGCAGCGCCACGATGCGGCCATCGCGAACCTCCACCCACTTGCTGTGCGTGCCAGGCAGCACGAACAGGCCGTCGCGGTTTGCGGCATCGGCGTTGCGCAGCAGCGAACGCGCGGCGAGCGCGCCGAACACCTGGGTCTCCTCGCCTCGCATCACATCGATGCTGCCTTCGCGGCCCTCGGCACGCACCCCCGGCACCAGGCGAAACACCCGA